>JAFGVM010000016.1 GCA_016937995.1 Candidatus Delongbacteria bacterium | reverse complement strand
TTGAAAAAGAGCTTGCAAGGAAGGAAAAAGCACTCGCAGAAACAGCAGCTCTTCTTGTGCTTAAAAAAAAATTAGAGATTCTTTTGGTGGAAGACGGGGACGACTGATCCCTGAGAGAGTAAAATCAGAGATAGTCGTCCTTATAGATGAAGCTCGTTCAAACGGTGCAAGGCAGTTTAAAGCCTGCGAGCTGGTAGGAATCAGTGTAAGAACATTGGAAAAGTGGAGAGAAAGAGGCTTGAAAGACAGAAGAAAGGGTTCGCATACAAAAGTGATAAGAAAGCTTGAGCCTGAAAAGCGTCAGGAGATAGTTAGTGTCTGTAATAAGCCTGAGTACAGGGATCTTAGTCCGCACATGATTGTTCCTATGCTTCTTGATAAAAATAAATATTATGGCTCGGTCAGAACATTTTACAGAATATTAAAAGCAACAGGTCAGGTCAAGCCTGCTAAACGAAGAAAACAAGCCCGACCGCCGGAGCGTACTGCGTCACAATCAAGTGAAGTTTTATGCTGGGATGTAACATGGCTCCCAGGACTTGTAAAAGGTCTATTTTATTACGCCTACATGATCATAGATATTTACGATAAATATTTAGTAGGCTGGGCAGTACATGAAGAAGAAAGTGATAAACACAGCGAAGATCTATTTAGTACTCTCTCGTACGACAAAGATGTAAAGTTCAGCTATCTGCATTCTGATAATGGATCGATAATGAAAGGAATAAGCTTAATGACACTTTTGAGAGTGCTTAAAGTCAGTGTGTCCTTCAGTCGTCCGAGAACAAGTAATGATAATCCTTATATAGAATCGTTTTTTAGAACTCTTAAGTACGATCCTAAATATCCGCTTCGCTTTAAGGATATTAATCATGCGAGAGAATGGATGGCGGATTTTGTGAACTGGTATAACAATGACCACCTTCATTCTTCTGTGGATTATGTTACTCCGGCACAGATGAGAAGCGGTGAGGCTAAAACAATTTTTACGAAACGTAACGCAGTTATGGCTGAAGCAAAAAGCTTATATCCTGAAAGATGGGGAAAGAGAAATATGAAAATTTGGGGTGCGCCGGAAAAAGTGGTTTTGAATCCGGAGATTAAACAGTGAAATTAATTAACAGAGGCGACATCTTTGTTGACACAAAGCGTATAGGCTATATTAGTCCGGTTGAGTTTGAGAGAAAGGGAGAAAAATGTGCTTAGCAATGTCTCCAGAAAATCGGGTACATTCCACAGGGGACAAATGTCACTAATGTAAATAAAATTTAAAGGGTAGATAGTTATACTACCCAACTCTTGAGGAGTAAAAATGAAGAAATTGATTTTATTCATTTTAATATCAATGATCTACCTTATCGCAGGGTATCAATGGGGTGAACCGATCGTAATATGCAGTCACCCAACAGCAGATATTAAAGAACATAATATGTGTATTGATAAAAACGGTACAATTCATGTGGTCTGGAATGAGAGATATACGAGTACTTATAGTCAAATATTCTACTCGTATTCTCAGGATGAAGGAGACAGTTGGAGTCCTGCTTATAATGTATCTCAGTCTGATACATCTTTACTTAGAGACCCTGCAATAGCTTCTGATAATAATGGTAATTTGTATGTTGCATATGACTGGAATGCAAGCTATCCAATCTTGATGCTTAAAACATTCGATGGCATTTCATGGAGCGAGCCAGATAGGTTAGATAGTAATACTTTCTATTTCAAAAGTAAACTTATAGTAGATAATGATGATAGAGTATATCATTTTTGGGATTTATTTGGTGTTCCGTATTTTAGATATATTGACGTTAGTGATTCTGTATGGACGGAAATAGATAGCACCATTACTGATTTTTATTTTAAAGATATTATTGTTGATAATCAGAATAATTTACATGCAACAGGATCAACAAATGCTTTACTTAGTGAACACACTTATACTGCCTATGTTACTTATAAAAAACAAGAAGATTTATGGTCAAAAATAGAAGTAATTGATTCAGTTGGAACACTAACAGCTAGTGTAGGAGAAAGGATTTGTTTATCAGAAGACAACAATTTACATATAGCATCTAGAGAGCAAGAAAACTATAATACCTGGAGAACTTTTTACCAATTTAAGCATTTGAATGATAGTATTTGGAGTGAACCTGATATAGTGTCTGATTTTACATATCCAAACGTGGTCAACATTACAACAGACGAAAATAATCGAGTACATATTTTTCAACAATATCTAGGGATTGAAGCAAATATTTGTGATTTTAGACAATTAGATGACTCATGGGTATTAGAAACTTATAATTTTGGAGATTTGTCAACAGGAAATCCTGTAGTTAAATCATATAATGAAAACTATTATATAGTTTTTCGAGACTATGATTTTGAAGGAGCAGATTATTTGTATTTTATTAAAGGATCTTATGTAGGAATTTATAATAATAATGAGCAATCAGACATGAGTTATAAATTGGAATTTAATTACCCTAACCCATTTAATCCAACTACAAATATCAATTATTCAATAAATGCTATTAGTAAGATTGAAATATCAGTATTTAATTCAAAAGGAGAATTGGTTAATAATTTGGTAAACGAAAAGCAAAGCAAAGGAAATCATACGGTAACATTTGATGCAAGTAAATTGAATAGTGGAGTTTATTATTATAGATTGAAGATTGATGGTATGGTAAAAGAAACGAAGAAAATGCTATATCTGAGATAAAAGCTACAGAGGTAAGTTCGCTTAAATACATATTACAGCATAGCATCAATGTTCGAGATGATTAGGATAGAAAAATCAAAATAAAGGGAGGAGCTTAAAAACAGAAAATATCATATCAAAAAATTGATTTAAATATCTCACCTTAAGATTAGTAAATCTAACTACCGAGTAATTTGATAAATTACTACTTCGCCCCTGTATTTATTAAAATTAAAGGTGGTAATGATAATTCTATTATAACCTTTATTATAATGCAAGGTGGTACTTCAACAATAAAAAGTAAAAAAAAGGAGACAACATGTTAAAGAAACTAATAATGTTGGTGCTAATGCTCATTATGGTTAGCAAAATAATCTGTGCAGACAAGTATGCTGTAGTAATAACTGGAGATGACAGATACAATAAGACCGATATGAACAAAAAGCTATTTATTATAAATGGTGGAATGATACAGTATTAATGTGGCATTTATTAGTGAAAGACCAAGGTTTTTCACCTGACAAGGTATATTTTTTATACGCAAATGGAAAAGATTATCCATTGAAAGCTGGACAACCATATATGATTCCCGATCAGTACTGGATGGATTATTACCAAGAATATGGATTCAACTATGAAGAGCAAAGTGAAGATTTTAAACAACTAGCTTATTCATCTGCATCAATTGAAAACATTGAAGACATATTTGATTCATTGTCAACTGTTATGACCCAAGATGATTTCTTATTGGTTTCTACTATCTCACACGGTGGTTATGAATTTGAAGAAGACCAACCAGAAGAGGGTGTTATGCTCATATATGAGGAACCATTTTATGAATTTTATCGACCTACAATAAGTGATAATGATTTAGCAGATATTATTGAACTTGTTCCTGCTAATAAAAAAGTATTTTGGTTGGGGCAATGTCATTCAGAGAATTTCATTGACGATTTTGAACTTATGAGTGATGGTAGTAACAAAATTATGAATAGTGCTTGTAAAATGACTGAAGAATCAACTTTAGCAGATGATAAAGCATGGACAGAACAGTCTTATTCGTTTGGGACAGGTATAGAATTTGAGCATTTATTTGAAGCTTATCCTGATGAATGTGTTTATCATGATGAATTCACTGTACATTTATATACATCAACAGCAGGGAATAGACCTTTTGCTCTAGATGAAGTACGAAGAAATATTGGGGATCATCCATACGAATATCAGAGACCATCAGCAAGTGCTGATTTTGAATGGTTTAACATCATGGAAGAAACTGATATTAACTATGATGGTGTAGTTACAATTGAAGAAAGTTCAATTTGGTTAGATAATCATAACTCAATAATTACACAAAAGTCAGTTTTTTCAGACCAAGATAACATTGGTTCAACTACTTCCTTGTTGTATCCTACATTAATTTTCAACAATTATGCAGATTATAGATTAAGAGGTTTGATGGGTATATCAGCTGACCTTAATGTAGTAAATAATGATCTGATCCTGATTGACAATTCACATACAACTTTATTAGAAGGTCGCAAGATCAATATTTCATCTGGATATAATTTAGTTGTTCAAAGTGGAGCTGTGTTAAAATTAAAAGATGCTTCAGAGATTTTTATCGACTACGGTAGTAACTTAACAATTGAGCCTGGTGCAATCGTAGAAGTAGAAGGCAATGCATCTATAATAGGGGATATAAAATTTCCTGAAAATGCAAAATTAGATATAGCAAATTCTTCAGAATTACATTTACAGATATCAGATTTTATTATGTTGGCAGGCTCGAATATTGATTTAGGAACTGATTCAAAATTAGTTGTAGAAAATGATGCTGACCTTATTCTAAATTCAGGATCCGTTATTGAAGCATCGGAAGGTGCAGAGATCGTAGTTATGAATAAAGGAGAACTATTAGCAAATGGTACAACATTTTCATGTACTGATATTTTAGGCTACTGGCTGGGTATAAATTGTCTTACAGGTAGTACAGTTACTTTAAACAGTGTAAATATACATGATGCTGTTACTGCTATTCAGGGTGACGGAATGATGAAATTTGAAGTAACCAATTCTGATTTTGAAAACTGTGTAAACGGAATTGATCTGTTGAGTATGAATTCAGGATACAAGTATATAATTGAAAATAATACATTGTATGGCACTGATGAAGGAACAGGTATAATGATCACCGGTGCTGATGGTACATTCAGTAATAACAATATTACTCACTTCAATATTGGAACTTATTTTTTGCTTTGTTCACCAGTTGTTTCAGGTTGTGAAATGACATATAGTAAACATTACGGTATGGTCATCTCCGGAAATGATGCTATGCCTTTACTTATCAGTACAGAAGATCAAATACCAATTTATAAAAGTGCGAACTGTGTTTTTGAAAAAAATGCTTATGAAAGTAATTCATCTCTATTTCCAAGTGCACATATAGGTATAAACCCAACAGGTAATATTTATATGAGAAATAACGATGTATATTCAAGTCCGAATTTCCCTGCAATCTCAATAGGTCAAAAAGATATTAGAGATCAATATATAGTTATGGATGTACAATATAATTTCTGGGGTTATGAGGTAATTGATGATGATTATTTCTACGACCATCCTAATTATACACTTGATTATACACCATATTACTCAGCTCCATGTGGTACTGATATTGTACAATCAGAAATTATGCAGTCAATATCTGAAGAAAGCAGAATTATTTCGAATGCTTTAAATCTAGAATCGAATGATAAGATCAATCCTGCTATAAATCTGTATGAGCATATTATCGATAAATATGTTGATACACCTGAATACTATGTTGCTATGTCAAGATTGCCTTATTTGTATGAGCAGGAAGGACTGGATAATAACGAACTTATTACTATGTACGATGCCGCTATTGCATCAGAAGAAACATCACATAAAAAATTCTTTAAAGGAAGGAAAGTCGCAACACATATAAAGGGAAAAAGATTCGATGATGCAATTGTAGTAGCTGAAGAGATGAAAGCAGAAGCTGATAATGATGAAGAGATTATTTTGGCAGAAATCAATATAGGCATAGCCAATATGTTAAAAGATCTTGAGAATCAGGGCAAAGGTAGATCAACTGTAGATCACTCAGATAATCTTAACGATCTGCTTGATAAGTTAACTGAAAGTGCAAATAAAGGTGGAGAAGACAAATCTGATATAACTGGTACGACTTTACCTACAGAGCATACATTGTATCAGAACTATCCGAACCCATTTAACCCAGTTACACAAATAAAATTTGCATTACCGACAGCAAGCGATGTGAAATTATGTGTCTATAACATCAATGGACAATTAGTCTCAGAGCTTGTAAATGAAAGTAAAGAAGCAGGAATTCATACAGTTTGCTTTGATGCAAGTAATTTTAACTCAGGTATGTATTTCTATACTCTTGAGGCAAATGGTACGAGTATTACTAAAAAGATGATTTTAACGAAGTAAAAGTAATATCCTGAAATAAATTCAGGGTGACAATAAATTAAGAAAGGTGGTTATTTGTGAACCACCTTTCTTATTTGAACCTAAATAATTTACCTTTTGTTTAAGAAGTAATTCTTTTTCCTTTGCTCTTTGGAACTATAATCATTAATTTTGAAGCAAGTGTAAAAAATAAGGTGATACCATGAGAAAGACGATATATTTACTTGCGATAATAATTTTATTCTCAAATTTGTTCTCGATCTCCGGAGATAAAATATTATCAGGGATAAAAGAAAAGATAGCATCGATCAAAACTTTTGAATCGGATTTTGCTCAGGTGCAAATATGGGAGCTTGCGGAAGAGGAAACAAAGGTCTCAGGAAAATTTTATATGAAGGATACTGATATTTTCAGAATTGAACTTGATAAAGATTTTATTTTCTCTGATGGAAAGACAGTATGGAGATATTCGTCCGAGAATGATCAGGTACTTATCGAAAATATCAAAGATAACGATAATACCATACTACCCGGACAATTGATATTTGAATTCACTGATATATATGAAATGAAAGATTTCTTTGAGAAAGTGGAAGGGGAAAATAAATTCTATGTTCTGAATTTAGTATCACCTGAAGAAAATGAAAGATTCATTAATAAACTGAAAGTTAAGGTTAATGAAGAGTTCGTACCTTTTGAGATCGAATGCTTTGATCTTGATGAGAATAAAACTACATATTTTTTATCAAACATGTTAATAAACAAAGAGATCACACAGGATAAATTCATTTATACAAAACCTGATAAAGCAGAGGTAATAGATCTAAGGAAAAAATAGATGCCTTTATACAACG
Source organism: Candidatus Delongbacteria bacterium (assembly GCA_016937995.1). GTDB lineage: Bacteria > UBA4055 > UBA4055 > UBA4055 > UBA4055 > WTAK01. The sequence goes on along the minus strand of JAFGVM010000016.1, from coordinate 212,302 downwards.
CTAATTGCAAGATAAATATCCATCTGAGAATCACCGGTAAATTGCCAAATGGTTATCATGAACTTGAAACCATCTTTCAGGAGATCCCTCTCTATGATGAAATCGAAATAAATTCAAATTCAAATGGAAATATCAATTTTGAGAGTACAGGGATTTTTATTCCGGAAGGTAAAAATATTTGTATAAAAGCTGCTGAGATATTAAAAAATGAGTTTAATATTACATATGGATGTAATATACTTTTAATGAAGAATATTCCAATCGGAGCCGGTCTTGGCGGAGGATCTTCAGATGCTGCAACAGTTTTAAAAGCCCTGAACGATCTATGGGGTTTGAATTTAACGGAAGAGAAATTGGAATTATTAGGTATTAAGCTTGGGGCAGATGTACCATTTTTCATTAAAGGTGGTTGTGCAGCGGCAACCGGCATAGGAGAAAAACTCACTTCGATAAACCCGGTTTTGACAGATGGCTATATACTTTTAGTATATCCCAACATTCATGTGGATACATCAGAAGCCTATAGAAATTTAAATTTGAACTTGACAAAAAATTCTCAAAATGGTATATTTGCCCTTGCCTTGAAATCAAGCAGTGATGTTCATCTGAAATATGATGAATTTATCAACGACTTCGAGAGTTACGTGTTCAAAGAACATGCTGAAATAGAAACGATTAAGAATGCTTTGCTTAACAAAGGTGCTGAATTTGCAGCAATGTCAGGCAGTGGCTCATCGGTTTTTGGTTTTTTCAGAGATGAATTAAAACTGAAAAATGCAAAAAACCTTATAGATCAGAATTACTTTGTAAAAGCCGTTAAAGTATAGTGGAGGATAGAGTGGAATTAACCGAGATCAGAATTAATTTAAGAAACGAAGAGAAGCTTAAGGCATTTGTACATGTTACATTTGATGATGTGTTTATCGTAAGAGGACTTAAAGTAATTAACGGTAAAGACGGATTGTTCGTATGTATGCCAAGTAGAAAATTACCTGATGGAAGCTACAAAGATATTGCTCATCCAATTGTAGATGATTTCAGAATAAGGCTTGAAAAAGAGATCCTTGATAAATATGCTGAAGAAGTGTCAAATCAAGTAAACGAATCAGTGGAAGCTGAATAAGTTTTGTGCTAGGGGTATAGCCAAGCGGTAAGGCATCGGGTTTTGGTCTCGACATGCGTAGGTTCGAATCCTGCTACCCCTGCTAATATGATCGAGAGTCTTAAAACAAAGGCTCTTGTTTTATTTATAAATAATAGAATTAAGATAGAGGTAGATTAAGATGGCTGAAAGCAAATTGATCGGACTGGTCAGAAAAGTAACCGGAAAGGTTGAACTGAAAAATGAAAGAAAAAAAGGATTGATCCCTGCGAACCTTTACGGTCCGGAAATTAAGGAAAACAAAACTTTTTTTCTAAACGAGAAAGAATTAAACAAAGCTATTAAATCAGGTAAAAAAGTTCACACTTTAGAAATCGACGGTGAAGATCACATGGTCATTCTAAGAGAGGTTCAACGTCATCCAGTGACTTGGGCTCTTGTTCATGCTGATGTCGTTGGTTTAACACCTGGAAAAGAGACAAAATTACAGATACCTTTAAGATACGAAGGTGTGGCTGAGGGAGTTAAGAATCAAGGTGGTGTATTGATCATAAACTCAAGATATCTTATGATTTCTGCTCTTCCTAAAAATGTTCCTGATGAAATTGTGATCGATGTTACAGGATTGAAATTAACACATACTGTTCATGCTTCTGATGTAGTTAGAGAAAACGTTACAGTTGTTTCTCCTGGAAGCATGTTGTTGTGTGGTGTTTCATTAACTAGAGCAGCTGTCGCAGCAGGTGAAGAAGAAGAAGGAGAAGAAGGAGCTGAAGGCGAAGAGGTTGAAGAAGGAGCTGAAGGCGATTCTGAAACTGATGGTGGAGAAGAAAAAAGCGAGTAGTATAATTTCTTCTGTTATCGAACATTGAAATAAGAAGTACTATGCAAATTATAATCGGATTAGGAAATCCCGGTGCGAAGTATTCAAATACTTGGCATAATCTGGGGTTCATGGCTGTAGATAGATTTGCAATAAAACATGATTTAAATTTTAAAGCCGGCAAAGGGAAATATTATTCCGCTACCGGCTTTGTTAATTTTAAGAAAGTTGTTATTGTGAAACCTGTAACGTATATGAATTTGTCAGGTATCGCAGTAAAAGAGGTGCTTGAATATTATGGTGCCGGAATAGATGATCTTCTTGTGGTATATGATGACATTAATCTAGCTATGAACACAATAAGATTAAGAAAGTCTGGAACTGCAGGGGGACATAATGGTATAAAATCCATTATTAATTCTCTGGACACTATAGAATTTCCAAGACTTAGAATAGGCTTTAGAACAGATATTATTGCGGGAATACTAGAGAAAAATCCTGATGTATTGCCGGACTTGGTTCTCAGTGTGATACCAGAAAAGATCAGAGAAGATATGAATGATATTCTTGAAAGATCAGTAAGTGCAATTGAATTGATGATAAGTGACGGAATTGACAGATCAATGAATATTTTTAACGGGAAAATTGAAAATAATTAAATAAAAAATAGGTGAAACTATGACTGACATCAAGTATTGGATACCTATCCTCGGATTATTTGGACTAGCGTTTGCTTTTTACAGGTCTTTCTGGATCGAGAAACAGGACAAGGGTTCTGTGAAAATGCAAAAAATTGGAGCAGCGATCAACAAAGGAGCAATGGCTTTTCTAAAAACAGAATACTCTGTTTTAGCTTATTTTGTTATTGTAGTTGCCGCACTATTAGCCTGGGTAAACACAGGCAAAGAAGACAGTAGTGCTCTAGTGGCAATATCTTTCATACTTGGTGCAGTAAGTTCAGCATTGGCCGGATATATTGGAATGAAAGTTGCCACCAAAGCTAACTACAGAACAACCCAGGCTGCGATAACCGGATTGGAAAAAGCACTGTCAATTGCCTTTACAGGTGGTTCTGTTATGGGATTATCAGTAGTAGGTCTAGGTGTGTTCGGTTTAGGTGCTCTATACTTAATATACGGCAATCTATGGGGATGGGAAGAACTTCTTGATGCCCAAAAGATCATAAACGTTATCACAGGTTTTTCTCTAGGAGCGTCTTCTATAGCTCTTTTTGCAAGAGTAGGCGGAGGTATTTATACTAAAGCTGCAGATGTGGGTGCAGATCTTGTAGGAAAAGTTGAAGCTGGTATACCGGAAGATCATCCTTTAAATCCTGCTACTATCGCAGATAACGTTGGTGACAATGTTGGCGATGTTGCCGGAATGGGTGCGGATCTGTTCGAATCATATGTAGGATCGATCATAGGATCAATGGTTCTTGGACTAGCATTCTTCAAGCTTGATGCTTTTAAAGAAAATCCTATGGCTGCTGTTGTTCTACCTTTAATACTTGCTGCGGTAGGTATTATTGTATCGATCCTTGGTACTTTCATGGTAAGAGTAAAAGAGGGTGGAAATCCACAAACAGCTTTAAATATCGGAGAATTTGGATCATCCGCTATCATGATAGTGGCATTTTACTTTATTATCAACAAATTCCTTCCAGTAAGTTGGGTATACAATGGCATAACTTTTACAGCAATGGGAGTGTTCTATGCAACAATTATCGGTCTTGTAGCTGGACTTTTAGTAGGATTATCTACTGAGTACTATACAAGATTATGCGGTAAACCGGTGTTGTCAATAGTTGCTCAGTCAAAAACAGGATCAGCAACCAACATTATTGCAGGTATAGGTGTTGGATTTGAATCTACAGCTGTTCCGGTTATTCTTATTGCAGGAGCGATAATGGGAGCATATCAATTTGCCGGATTATACGGTATCGCAATAGCAGCACTTGGTATGCTTGCAAACACAGGTATTCAATTAGCGGTCGATGCATATGGCCCTATTTCTGACAATGCAGGTGGTATAGCTGAAATGTCACAGCAGCCGAAAGAAGTACGTGAAAGAACTGATAAACTTGATGCAGTAGGTAACACAACAGCAGCGATTGGTAAAGGATTTGCAATAGCTTCCGCTGCTTTAACAGCTCTAGCTTTATTTGCTGCATATATGCAACAGGCGGGATTACACTCGATCGACATAGCCAATCCTAGAGTGATGGCAGGTCTTTTTGTTGGAGCAATGCTTCCGTTCTTATTTTCATCTTTTGCAATGAAGGCAGTTGGTTCTGCAGCTATGGCAATGGTCGAGGAAGTAAGAAGGCAGTTTAAGGATATTCCTGAATTAAAAGCAGCTCTGCTTCTTATGAAAAAATACAATGGAGATGAATCAAAGATCGAAGGTGCCGAACTGGTCACTTTCGAAGAAGCGGATGGTAAAGCTGACTATGAAACCTGTATTAAAATTTCAACTCACGCTGCGATGAGAGGTATGATCTTACCTGGTGTACTTGCAATAGCATCAGTTGTATTTGTAGGGTTTGTTTTTGGAGCGGAAATGCTTGGTGGACTGTTAGCAGGTATTACTTCAAGCGGAGTTCTGCTAGCAATATTTCAATCTAACACCGGTGGAGCCTGGGATAATGCAAAGAAACAGATCGAGGGCGGAATTACAATAGATGATTTCAAATACGAAAAGGGTGGAGCAGCACATAAAGCTTCTGTAGTCGGTGATACTGTAGGTGATCCATTTAAAGATACATCCGGACCATCTTTGAACATATTATTAAAACTTACATCAGTAGTTGCGCTTGTAATTGCACCACTGCTATAAGAATATTAATAAAAATATTGACATAAAATAAAAAATAGATTACATTTGGCGTACAAATTCTTGCTGGGAATCTTAGATTTTCAGCCTTAAACAGTCCAAAAGGAGAAAAAATGAGAAGGTATGAAACAACGATCATCATCGATCCTGCTCTCGATCAACCTAAGATCGACGAGATTGTCTCTAAGTATGAGGAAATGATCAAATCAGACGGAGAGATAATTGAAATTGAAAATTGGGGTAAGAAAAGACTAGCTTATCCGATCAAAAAAAAGCCGACAGGCTATTATACTCACTACAAATACAATGCCGGCAGTGAGATCCCGAAAGTGATTGAAAGAGATTTTAATCTTAACGCTGATATCTTGCGTTTTATGACCATTGTTACTGACAAAAGAGCCATGAAGCAGGAAGAACTTGACAAGTTAGCTCCAATTGATCTTTCAGCAAAAAGAAATGAAGACAGAGAAGATAAAGATTAAATTTAACTACAGGATTAAATGATGATAAAAGAGAGAAAAAAAAGAATATGCAGATTCTGTGAAGAGAACGTTGTGTATATTGATTATAAAGACGATAAGAAATTAACAAAGTTCACTACTGAACAGGGAAAGATAATTCCAAGAAGAACTTCAGGAGTATGTGCTAAACATCAAAGATTACTAACGACAGCTATCAAGAGAGCAAGAATTCTAGCTATTCTACCTTTCGTTGATAACACTGCAAGATAAAGGAGTATAAAATGTTAATTATATTAAGACAAGACTTAAACAGAGTCGGAAAAGCAGGAGAGATCGTTAAGGTCAAAGATGGTTACGGAAGAAATTTCCTGATACCTAAAGGTATGGCATATCCTGCTACTGATGCATACATGAGAATGTATAATGAATCTACTAAATCAAAGAAATACAAAGAGATACAGATCAAAAAATCTGCTGAATTCCTTAAATCTTTACTTGATAAGCAAGTTGTAACTATTGCTATGAAAGTAGGAGAAGATGGAAAACTGTTCGGTTCTGTGACATCACAGCATATCGCTGATGAACTAAAAAACAAGGGTATTGATCTGGATAAGAAAAAGATACATCTTGAAGAGAACATCAAACATTTAGGTAATTTTAAAATACCTTATAAATCAGCTTCAGAAGAAGAAACATTCATTACTTTGGAAGTTGTTGATGAAGCAGGTGAAAAGCAACCTGTTATTGATGAAGCTGTTGCTGAACCTGCTGTCAAAGAAGAACCTGTTGAAGAAGAAATTGACGGTGAGATCGAAGAATTGGATGAATAGTTAATTAAGTGCTAGTTTATAAAAAAGACCGGTTAACCGGTCTTTTTTTATACATTTATTTTGTACAATTCCAGATCATGGTCTATATATTTTAATCCAGTCAACCTTTAATGTTCCGTAGTATGTATTAAATTTAAATATTCCTTCAGGATCTTTATTTTTTACAGTTAATATTTCATCAAAAATAACACGGTCATCTACTGTTGCTTTTATTTTATTTCCTATTCTTTCGAGTTTATAGATCTGAAATTTATTTGGCTCATATACTTTTCCTGTTATAATTTTTTTGAAAGGAAAATCCGGACCGGAATATCCAGATGCTGAATTATTCCATCCCCCTATATTGAATTCGTATGGACCCAGACTACCGTGAAAACCGTTTTTATCTGCAGCACCGTACCATTCAACGATCACATTTTCTGAAGGTATCTTTTTATTCAATTGAAAAGTAGTGTGATTAGTGCAGCTAAAATGTACTATCCCGTCAGTAATTCCTTTATTTGACGAACTACCACTCCAATTTTCAAAACTTCCATTGTCAAATGTATCATTCAGTATCAATTTCTGATTTTCTAACAGTGTTATATCAGATAAAAATTCTATGGCGATAATATCTTCTTTATTAATATCAACGCTCATTTTTGATCCGTCGGTTTTTGTTATTACCATTTCAGCAAATGAATAACCGAGTAATAGAAAGGTTACGATCATAGCTATCTTCTTCATATTAGCTCCTATTAAATTATATAAAAAAAGCGGTCAATGACCGCTTTTTAGAATATTAAAAACCTATTCCAAAATTGACAGAAAAGACACTGTTTTGCATATCCAACTCTCCAACTTCATCTTCATTATATATTGGTGTAATACCGACAGTATACCTTAAGTCAATTAATAACAAGGTCTTCTGATTTAGAACATAATCAAGTCCACCTCCAATAATAAATGAGGCTTCTGAACTGTTTACAACATCAGACATATCTATTTCTCCTGAATCACCCCATTCATCTGTCCAGTCATAAGTTGCAGAAATTAAAACACCGTAAGAAAAACCTAAGTAAAAATTCGGTGAGGAATTATTGATCGGCATAGAAATCTTTAATATCATTGGTAATTCCATATAATCATAAAGCCAGTTATTCTCAGTCCACAGGCCTGTATAATAATCCCAGTCTTCTGCATAAGCACCTTTTTGAGAATAGTTTAATTCGATCTGGAAAGCAATATTTTTATTTATATTTGTTACTGAGAACATACCAATGTTGAAAAATTCCTGGCTTTCAAGTCCATCCATAACATCATCACCAGAGAAAATAGCAGTATTAAGTCCGCCCTTAAATCCGAAAAAGGATTTTTTGACAATTTGATCGTTTTCGTTATTGTTATAATGTTGAGCCAGCATACTGTTGTCTTTTTTTACAGGTGTAATGTGCTCAATGACAACAGGTTTTTCAACCTTATTTTCTACAGGCTTTTCAACAGTTTCTTCAACAACAGGAATAGGTTTCTGAATAACCGGTTCCTGAACGACATCTTTCTTTGCTTTAGGTATTTTAACCTTGAATTTAGCTGAAGAAAATGGAATATGTGATACTTTCTTTAAAGCTTGTTTGACATTATGATCATAATTACACTGCTCCTCATACATATAGTCTGTTTGTAAGGAGAGCTTGGTTATTGACTCAGCGGCATCTCCAAATAATTCTATACTTCCTTCACCGTCTCTTACTTTAACAGGATTTGACCATACATCACCATTAAAATATGTCAGTTGCAAGTTATTTACTTTAGCACCTTTGTATTTAATTTCAAACCCAAGATATTTATATTTTTTGCTTTCTGAAACATCCTTGAACGTAAATTCAAGTGAAGTTAGGATGGAGTTTATTTTTTCAGGCAATGAAATAGTTAAAAGTCTATCATCAAGTTCTTCACACTTTAGGCTTGCACTTTTAGGTTCGCTCTTCACTAATAATAAAGCCCAGTAATAGTATTTCAATGCATCACCGATCCTTAACTGACTTTCTGCATTCATACCTGACTTTACAAAGTCCTTTATCTTGACGTTCATTGTATTTGTTTCTTGTTTCTTTTCCAGTTTTTTGAGAACTTCATCTTCATCAATTTCAGCAGTTACCTTATAAAAGATCGTGCTGTTCGCTTTGTCAATATTTTCTTCATTAATAACTAAATTCTTAAGTACTCCAAGAGATCTTGCTACAACTTCATCCTTTTCGGTCATGTAATCCTTGTAAACACTTTCACTAGAAATATAAGTAGCGAATTTCTCAAGTGCATCTCTCTTGGCAAAGTCCAAACACTTTTTCTTTGCCTGAACTAAAGTTTCATCATCGCTGTAGGCGTAAGTATATTCACCTTCAATTGTAACAATTTTGGCAGAGAGCAACATTGTAAAAATTAGAAAGAATAAAATGAAACCATTCTTCATAATTAAACTCCATTTATTTTTAATTATCTATTACTGTAGATTAGACCCTAATATACATATATATTCAATTTTATACAATAATAAAAAATTATGTAGGCTAAACAGGAAATAAAAAAAGGCGATCAATTGACCGCCTTTTGCTTTATCTAACACTTTCAACAAGGTTTTTGAACGCATCAGCATCATGAACTGCCATATAGGCAAGAACTTTTCTATCAAGCTTAATTTCTTTTTCAGATAATTTGTGCATGAATTCAGAATATTTCATTCCGTTAAGTCTTGCTGCAGCGTTGATCCTAACTATCCACAATTCTCTAAATTTTCTTTTTTTAACTTTTCTGTCCCTGTAAGCGTATATACCCGCTTTTTTGGTTGCATCAAGCGCATTCTCGATGAGCTTGCTTCGTCTTCCCCAATAACCTTTAGCAGCCTTTAAGACTTTCTTTCTACGGTTACGGGAGGCTACTCTTGTGTTAGCTCTTGGCATAGTGTACTCCTTGGTTTACATTTTTTTTTGACGGAATTAAACTCCCTGCAGAAGTCTTTTGATGTTAGGTGTATCTGCTTTAGACAGAATTCCTTGTTTTCTAAGACTTCTTTTTCTTTTTGAAGATCTGTTTGTGAGAAGATGGCTTGTGAAAGCAGAAGGTTTTTTAACCTTTCCTTTTGAAGTAAGCTTCATTCTCTTTCTTGCAGCTCTGTGTGTTTTTACCTTGGGCATGTTTTCCCCTTCCTGTTTGTTGTGTTAGTTACTAATACTATAATTTATTTCTTTGTCAATATCATTGAAATCCTTCTAAATCCTTCCTGCACGATCGGAGAGTCAAATTTAGCAATGTCCTCAAGAAAAGAATAAAAGCTTTCCAGCAGATCTTTACCCATATCTCTATGGACTATCTCACGGCCTCTGAACTGAAGGAATACTTTTACTTTATTTCCTTCAAGCAGGAATTCTCTGGCTTTTTTTGATTTGATCTCAATATCATGTTGATCGATATTTACAGACATGATACGTATCGTCTTCAATTCAACTTTATGCTGCTTTTTTTTACTCTCTTTTTCCTTCTTTGCAAGTTCATAACGGAATTTACCATAATCGATTATCTTGCATACAGGTGGTTTACCGTTCGGAGCTATTTCAACAAGATCCAGATTTTTTTCCAATGCAAGTTCATTAGCTTCCTTAGAACTCATGATCCCTGCCTGTTCACCGTTCTCGTCGATGACCCTTATCTGATCATATCTGATCTGCTCATTGATCCTAACATTAGGTTCAGCTGTTCTTTTTGAGTAATTTTTTTTAATACTCGTACCTCGTTATTTATTAAATTCCAATTTATATCCTTCAGGTAAAATCCTGGTATCAACTTCCACTTTTATTCTTGAAATAAAATCTTCTAAGCTTAATTCTCCAATGTTACCGTTTTTATGCTGTCTGACAGTAAAAATATTTGTCTCAACTTCTTTTTCACCGATAACCAGCATGTATGGAGTTTTCTTAATTCCATCTGCTTCTCTGATCTTGTAACCCACTTTCTCTGATCTATCATCGAATTCAACTCTATATCCAAGTGAATTCAGTTTATCATATACTGATTTTGCATAGTCATTGAACTTGTCACTAACAGGTATCACGGTTACCTGCACAGGTGCAAGCCATAATGGAAAGAAACCACCGAAATGTTCGATTATAATTCCCATGAATCTTTCTATTGAACCGTAGAGTGCCCTATGGATCATGATAGCTCTTTTCTTATCAGAGTTTTCATCAATGTAAGTTACATCAAATCGCTCAGGAAGGTTCATATCCAGCTGAATAGTTCCGCATTGCCATTGTCTGCTTAAAGCATCATGGATCTTAAAGTCGATCTTAGGACCGTAGAAAGCTCCGTCACCTTCGTTTATTTCATAACCGATACCGTATGCATCAAGTGCTCCTCTAAGACCTTCTGTAGCTGTTTCCCATGCTTCATCTGTCCCAATTGATTTCTCAGGTCTTGTTGAAAGTTCAAGATGATATTCCAATCCGAAAGTTTTGTATACCCTTGCAAATAGTTTAATAACACCGATTATCTCGTCTTTTATCTGAGCCGGTGTCATGAATATGTGTGCATCATCCATATGGAATGCTCTTACTCTGAACAATCCTGATAAAGCGCCACTGAACTCATTTCTATGGTCAAGTCCGATCTCACCGGATCTAATAGGAAGGTCTTTGTATGAGTGCAGTTCAGAATTATAAAGCAGAATTCCGCCCGGGCAGTTCATTGGTTTTATAACGAACTGATCACCTTCTATCTCGCTGGTGAACATATTCTCTCTATAATTTTCCCAGTGACCTGATCTTTCCCATAGTTCTCTTTTAAGAATAACAGGGGTTTTTATCTCTTCGTATCCGTCCTTCTTATGCTCTTCTCTCCAGTATTCGATCAATTTTTCAAATATGATAAGACCATTTTTCTTATAGAATGGAGAACCGGGTGCTTCAGGGAAAAAACTGAACAGGTTAAGCTCACGTCCAAGTTTTTTATGATTCCTTTTCTCAGCCTCTTCTCTGATCATCAGGAATTTCTCAAGTTCATCCTTGTCAGGAAAACTTATGCCATAGATCCTTTGAAGCATTTTATTATTTGAATCACCTCTCCAGTATGCACCGGAAGAGGTTAATAAACTTACATGCTTGATTTTTGATGAGTTCGATATATGTGGACCTCTACACAGATCAGTAAAATCTCCAAGCGAATAAGTTGAAATGACCTCACCCTCCGGAAGTTCTTTTATCAGTTCAACTTTGTAATCTTCACCTTTTGACTCGAACATCTTTATAGCTTCTTCTCTGCTGATCTCATTTCTTTCGAATTTCATTCCGGACTTGATGATCTTCGACATTTCTTTTTCGATCTTTCTGAGATCTTCATCAGCAAACGGCTCAGCTTCAAAATCATAATAAAAACCCTGTTCTATTGCAGGACCGATAGCAACTTTAACATTCGGATATAGATTTTTTACAGCAAGTGCCATAATATGTGAAGAAGAGTGCCAGTAGACTTCTTTTCCCTCTTTACTTGAAAAAGAATGGAAAATGATACCTGCATCAGAGTTAATCTGATGATCAAGGTCAACAACCTTTCCGTTCACTGACGCAGCGATCGTCGTTTTTGCAAGGCTTGTGCTTATTGATGTTGCCACCTGATAAGCTTTGATACCCTGTTCAAACTCTCTCACGCTTTTGTCCGGAAATGTTATTTTTATCATTTTCACCCTCACTTTACTTGTTTGTTACCTGCTTTTTATACAAGGAACTGAATATAGTTCATTAAAGCTGTTTAGTCAAGAGAAAAACATTGGAAAATATGCTGCATTTACTTCATTGAATTATTGATATATTTTTTGGAAACAGCTGACATTGACCAATGGACAGATGGGGGAAGGGTTGTTAGGCATAACCTATATGTCTCTTGCCCCTTAACCCTATTTTACTTATATTTGATGTTCAACAAATCCGGGGTTAATTATGATACTCAATGAAAAACTTAAAGTATATCTCGATTATCTGCTAAAGCTGGATCCTGATGGTACAGAAGAGCTCTATTCATATCTGGTTGAAAATAAATTCCCGGTAGTAGGGAGAGATACTGCAAAATTTCTTTCTCAGATAGTTATGATCAAGCAACCGGATAAAATACTTGAAATAGGTACTAATGTTGGTTTTTCAGCTTTAACAATGGCAAGAGTTTTAAGAAAGGGAATGATATACACATTGGACTATAGGGAAGATCTTCAAAATCAGGCATTAGAGAATTTTAAAAAGTTCAATGTAGAGGATAAAATTAAATTGATAAACGGTCGAGCTGAAAAAATGCTTTTCAGGATAGACGAAAAATTCGATATAATCTTCATTGATGCAGACAAAAGGGGATATCCGTTATACCTGGATTACGCCATAGAGCATATTAATTCTGATGGAATAATTCTTGTGGATAATCTTTTCTGGAAGGGATCGGTCTATTCGCCTGAGAGTTTTGATCCTCCAAAGGCAGCTGTTCCCACACTTCAGGAATTTAATAAGAGATTTTCTAAATTAAACGGGTTCAAATCTCAATTGTTGGCTTTGGGTGATGGACTAGGAATAGCAGTGAAGATGGATTAGTTGTGGGTTTCGGGTTTTGAGTCTTTGGTTTTGAATCATGAAATTTTTACAAGGGGCTAAAGCCACCTTGTCCAAAATAATAGGAAAACAAATGCTTGAAGAAAATAATATAGAAAATTTTGAGAATATTCCTTTCGAGGAAACAGAGAAGTATGGTTTCTTAAATGGATTTTATTTATCGGTTTTAATGTTGATCAAATCACCTGGAGAATTTTATTCAAAGATGCACATTAACAAAGGTTTGAGGTTTCCTGTCCTTTTTGTTTTGATAATGCTTTCGATCAATGTTTTTTTTACGGGTTTTTATATAAACACAGGATTGATAGATTCACCAGCGGAACAATTAAAAGCAGCTATGCAGGAGAATCCTGATCTTGTTGATCCTGATAGCGAAATTATGAAAACTGAGATCAAAGATCCGACCATTCTGGACCTATTCAAAAATTTACTTCTGAACTTTGTTCTGTTCTACATTCTTGTATGGGTATGGCATTTCTCTTTATCTATGGCCGGAGCGTCAGTGAATGGTTACGAGGCTACGTTCAGAATATTAGCCTATTCTATGGTAACAAGCCTTGTTGCAATAATACCCTTCAGTAATCCATTTTTTAATATACTGGTTTATCTCTGGTGGATCTATTTGATATACATTGGGATCACTGAAGCACATGAGGTAAGTAAAAAATTAGCTGTAAAAGGGATGTTGTTGTCGATCTTCAGCAGTTTTATATTGCTGGTTTTTGTGTTCTCGTTGGCTATGTAGGGAACGGTTTGAAACCGCTCCCTAAAAAATCTAAACAACTCTTGGTGAATAGTTGCTGGCGACTATTCCTGCGATCATATACGCTATTTTCTCCAGTGGAAAACCGAATAACTCTGTACCGATTTTATTCAAGAAATCGATCTCAGCCTGCTCTATCCTGTTATCAGACATAACGATCACAATAAGGTAATTGAACATCATTTCAGCTTCCTGCTGAATAGACCCTTTGTTCTTCTGAGGATCGAGAAGATTATTTATTGAATCATTGAATATCTCATTCACTTTATTACTTTTGATCATATCATCAAGGAATTCTTTTGGAAACAGAAGATAATTTGCAAGTGTCTCAATTATAGCTTCAATTTCAACACTTGTAAGTTGTTTGTCGATCTGAGCAGTGATCAATCCAGCTGAAGCAATAAATCTCATCCTGTGAACATCATGCTCGTTGCCCATTAAGAAGAATTTCTGCAGGATAGTGTTCATATTTTTTGAAAGAGTCTTATCAGCTTTAGTTTTTCCGGTCTTTTCAATATGTTTGTACAGGGAAGATTTACTGAACCTGTCCAGAGATATTACCCTTAAAGCTGGTATAGGATGTGAAATCCTTTGAGAAGACATCTCATTTATATGTTTTTCAAGGTTCTGCTCATTCTGTTTGATAAAAGCCCTCAGATCAAAGTCGATAATATTCTTAGGCAATCCTGAGATAAGTTTGAAAAAACTTGAGATAGCTTTCTCTACATTCTGGTTAGCTATCAGTCCGAATCTATCAGCTGAAAGTTCACAGAGTTTTCCCCAGAAAAGATATTTCTGCTTAAGTAAAAGATTTGGAGGTTTATTCTGAAAAATGAAACTCATCATCTGATTGATCTTATATGTTTTTGTTACAAGATGTCCTATCTCATGACCGATAACGAACTTGAGTTCATCATCATCCATTTTATCAATTATAGTAGAATTTAAAGCTATTCTGTGTGGAAGTTCCTTATAGTTGCTCGGAATAGCAAAGGCATTCATCTCAGGAGAATTTACAACGAAAAAATCGATCTTATCACTGAATTTTAAAGTTTTTTTAACTCCCTGACATAATTTATAAAGTTTGGGTGTCATTTCTTTGGTGATCTTAAAGTTGTAACTTTCCATGATCTTGGAATAGCTATCAGAAGCATTCATTACTCTTGCATCTATCAGAAGTTTTAAAATTACGTTTCCCTGGATGATCCTGTTGATCTCTTCTCCAAACTCTTTTTCAAGATTCAGTCGTATTTGTTCGTATTTCATTTGTTTCTCCTTTTTTTATTTCTTCTACTTGAAAATAATACCAGGAATCTACTTCTGTTCGCAAGCATTATAAATGTCAAAGAGTTTATCAACAGCGATATCATTATCAAAATGAAAGCATTATAAACAGAAGTGTTAACTTTAACATCCAGGAACGGTAGAACTTTTTCACTAGTGAACATCGGATACAATATCTTCCTGTGTATCTCCTCGTCGCTATCTCTGGATTCAATTAATTTTGCGATTTTAAATTTGTGATCAAATCTCTCATTTCCTGAAACTATGGCTCTATGTATCTCCCTGTTACCGTAATCCGACATATATTTCTTACGGATATTTACCATTTCTTTATTCAGTAAGTCATACTTTTTTTTATTGTAGGAATCTTTATCATCTTCATTATTTTGATCCGGTCTGTTCTTTATCAGATCATCAAGTTGTTTCTGTAAAGCGTCTTTCTTCGGATGATAACTGTTGTATGTGTCCTGAAGTACCATTAAACCTTCATAAGCCCATCTTGAAGGCATGAACTGGCAAACTTCAGGTATTGGAGAATTTTCATAGATGGTAAGTGAAGTATTAAGTTCTTTGTACTGGATCAAAGCTCCACCGAAAATTATCTGAGGTATCAAAATCAACGGTACGATATTCTGAACAGCTTTTACCGTCAATCCTGGAATGGAAGAAATAAAGAATCCCATAGAGATACCTGAAATTGAAATTATTGTCATGAAAAGAAGGTATTCAAAGTACAATTCTCTGATCTCCAGAAGACTGAAAGCAACAGCAAGGTATAAAATATTCTGGATGGTCGCGAAGATCAATTGGGTAAAAAACTTGGAAATGAAATATCTTTTATACTTCACATCGAGCATTTTTTCCCTTTCAAGGACCTCCATATCTTTAATTATCTCATCAGAGCTGTTCATCATAGAAAGAAATATAGTAATGATCACTGTCAGGAAGAGGAATATAGGCATGTGGATATTGTTGTATAGTGTATATTTATCAACGGGTACATATCTTAGAATAAAACCTACTATCAAAGCCAGTACTGGTGCTTCTAGGAAAGTTATCAAAATATTAGAATTATTTCTCATTTTGTTCTTAAAATTCCTTGTGAACAGTGTAAAGAACTGCTTCAGCTTTCCTTCAAGGTCAAAATTTCTTGACGGTACATCGTTAACAAGGTCTCCTGCCGGTATTTTTACAGACCTTAACTCTTTAAGATGGTCTTTGAATTTATTTTTCCAGTATTCCGGGGAATATTTTCTTTCAGGAATAACACTTCCGTCAATATCTCTCAATGGTTCTTCGAGGCTGTCAAGTAAAAGATCGGGATCGATCCTGTCCTTATCGTTGATCACGATATCTGTCTCAAACTTGTTTGAGCTTAGTTTGAAATAATCAAGTGCATTGCGGGTCTCTCCGGAATATGCAAGTTTTCCGCCATGGTCCAGAAGAATTATCTTATTGAATTTTTTATATATTTTATAGCTTGGCTGATGGATCACAGTGAATATTATCTTTCCGTTCTTAGAAAGTTTGTCAAGAAGTTCTATAACTTTTTCACTATCCTTTGACGATAATCCTGTGGTAGGTTCATCAAAGAAATAAATGTTAGAATCAGATAAAAGCTCAAGCCCGATATTCATTCTCTTTCTTTCACCGCTGCTCAGGATCTTATCCAGTTCAGTTCCAACCCTGGTATCTCTCTTTGAGATCAATCCAATTTCTTTTATAACGCTATCAACTTTTTCCGACAAATTCTTTTCACTCAGTTTTGGAAATCTTAATTTTGCATTATAATAAAAATTCTCAAAAACGGTCAGATTTTCAAATATTACATCATCCTGAGGGACATAGCTGATAAAACGTTTAATTTTTTCGTAATATTCAAAAAAATTAAAATTATCAGCAAAAATTTCACCTTTTTGAGGCTTTATTTTTCCGCTGAGGATCTTCAACAAAGTACTTTTCCCTGCACCACTGGGACCCATAATACATATCAGATCTCCATGATCCACTTCAAAAGAAACAGAGTCAATCGCTTTTGCATTGTCTGAAAAGTAATAACTCAGATCTTCAGCTCTGTAGGATATATAACGAAAGTAAGTTTTTTCAAAAAGTTTATTTTGTAAATTTAATTTCAGAACATTTCCCTGAATGAAAATTATATCATTATCCTTGAGCTCAAATAATTTTTCCTGTTTGATCTTCCTTCCCAGAAAAGTAGTTTGTTTATTTATCTGAAAATCAATATTGTCTCTAATTATCCATACCGGATGATAGCAGGTTCCTGTGTTAAGAAAATAAATACCATCCTTAAAAATGATCTTACCTTCCCATTTGAACTCTGATTTATCACTCAGATAAATATCAGACCCGACATAATTTGATATTTGATACTCGTTCTTACCTTCAGTAAATCTGATATATTCATTTTCGAAAAATTCCTGATATTTTAATTTCCTGATATTTAGGTAGCTTCCGTTCACTTTCACAAAATCATTTATATTTATCAGCGTTCTTCCGGTGATAATTGTATCATTTATTGAAAATTCAGTATCGTACCTAACTTTATCAAGGATGATTTTTGAACCTATGAAATCTAATTTTGCTATAGTATGATTTCCCTGCTCTTTTTCAAGTTCGATATTTCCGTTCTTAACGTTAAGGAAGAAATGTTTGTCAGGGTAGATATTGTACTTGATTTTTATATAAAGCTTAATATCCTCTGACTCGATAGTGTAATCATTTATGGACAGGTTGCTTCCATATGGCATTTTGAACGAAATCTTGTTCATCAAATTAAAATTATTTATATGAACAGAGCTGTTTTCATCGAGTTTGATTAAGAAGTAAAACTTCTCAAGATTAAAAATTATCAGACTAAGGTCTTTGAAAGGAAGGTATACATCACTTTTATTTTCATCATTACTGACAACGATATATTTTATATTAACATTCCTGCGAACATCAGAATAATCAAAATTACCGTTGAAAATAGATTCAACCAGGCTCAGTTCCTCGTTGTTGATCCCGAGTAATGATGCTATTTTTCTTCCTGTTTGGATTTTTGAATTATTTACTTTTCCCAACAGATAAATAAACTCATAGATCTTGAAAAGAATAAAAACTTTTTCCCCATAGGATGTATTACTGTCATTTTCAATATCATATGACTGAATTGAAACATATTTCTTTTTGAACTCTTCGAATTTTTTAAATAAATAGAAAGCAATGGTGTCAGGATAATTAATCCAGTAAAATTCCAGAATGTACGCATATTCAGTTTCACTCAGTTCTTTTTCAACAGAAGCAACCACAGCAAATAATTTTGTAAAATATATTAATCTCGAGTCCTCAATATTCTTCATGGTCTGTTTGTCGGGCTGAATATTGTTCTCAATATACTCGTGATATTTCTGTGCTAATACTTTTGAATTTACCATATAAAACCTTTTTTAATTCGCTTTTAGAACAGCTTGAATGTGTTCACTACAGAATTTATTGTTTTAACAACAACCCGACAGTTTCAACATGATAAGTATGAGGGAACATATCAACAGGTTGAACTATTTTTAATTTATAGCCACCCATCTCAAATAGTTGAACATCTCTTGCAAATGTTGACGGGTTGCAGGAAACATAAACTATCTTAGATACTCCGGAATCAATAATTGACTGAACAACTTTCGGGTGCATTCCGTCTCTTGGAGGATCAGTTATAATAATATCGAATATTTCTTTGAATATTTCTCCTTCTTTTGCAAGGTTCATTAGATCACCTGAAACGAATTTGCAATTTGTAATACTGTTAAGCTCTGCATTTTTTTGAGCGTTAATAACAGCTTCCTCCACCAGTTCAAAACCGGTAACACTTCTTACAAGTTTATTTATATAAATAGCTATAGTTCCGACCCCGCAGTAAAGATCCAATACATTTTCATTCCCTTTGAGTTCTGCAAATTCGACTATCTTATCGTACAATTTATGTGTCTGATCAGGATTGACCTGAAAGAATGAATTACTGCTGATCTCAAATTTGTAATCTCCGATAAAATCTGTGATTATATCATTACCCTGTATCAAGATAGTTTCTTCTCCGTAGGCAGTACTGCTGAGACCCTTATTTATAGTGTTCATAAATGAAATTATCTCGGGATGTTTGCTCTTTAACTGATCTGCAATAGAGCTGATAATATCTAATTCTCTGGACTTTGTAACGAGATTTATCATTACATTATTTTCAGTTGTTATGCGTATTACCAAATATCTTAAAAATCCCGTATGTTTGGTAATATTGTAAGGTTCAAGACCTGAAGATTTTAAAATATCTCTGAGACTTTTGTAGATTTCATTCAGCAGTTCAGGTTGATGATAGCAGTATTCAACATCTATCACCTTACTGTAAAATTTAGGAGCATGAAAACCCAGTGAAAAATTATCCTGATCAAAAGGTTCATCTTTAGACATGTAATACCTTTCTTCAGAGAATGTGAATTCCATTTTATTCCTATAATGGCTGGAATTGTCAGCTTTTACTATCGGAAGGAATTTATAATCTTTTACTTTTCCAATACGCTCAACGCAATCTCTTACAACTTCCTCTTTGATCCAGGTCTGATAATCATAGTCAACATCTCTTAACTTACAACCACCGCAAGTTGGATAGTACTTACACTCTGATTCAATTCTATGCGGTGATCTTTCCAATATTTCTTTTGCAGATGCTTCAATGTAACCTTTCTTTTTCTTTTTTATGTAAGCAACGACCTTTTCTCCGGGTAAAGCTCTTTCAAGCATAACTTTTTTACCTTCATATTCTGAAAGGCATTTCCCGCCGTATATAGGTTTCCCTGCTGTTATTTCAATATCGTTGTTTTTTTTTGTCATTTATGTCCTTTTATCCACAGGGTGAAACCAGTGGTCATTATTGTTATATCCCTTTGGAAGATAAATTCCCTTCAGCCTGAATACTTGCGTACGACCCTACTTTCTGTTCAAGAGTACGATTGCCTGTGCAGCTATACCTTCCTCTCTTCCTTCAAAACCCAGTTTTTCTGTTGTAGTCGCTTTAACAGAAATATTATTGATAGAAGTTTCAAGGCAATTCGCGATATTGTCACACATTTTTAGAATATAGTTCATCAGCTTTGGTTTTTCACAAATAATGATAGAATCGATATTTCCAATACGATATCCCTTTTCTCTCACTTTTGTATTCACTTTTTCCAGAAGCAACATACTGTCCATACCTTTGAACTCCTCTTCTGTGTCAGGGAAATGAACTCCTATGTCACCCAGGGCCAAAGCACCAAGTAAAGCATCTGCAATTGCATGCAAAAGTACGTCTGCATCACTGTGTCCCTGAAGACCTTTTTCATAGGGTATTTCAACTCCACCGAGTATTAATTTCCTGTTCTCTTCAAACCGATGAACATCATAGCCTAAACCGACTTTTATCATATGCTATCCTTTATCTATATATTATTATTAATAATAGAGTTGTTCACTTCTTCAAAACTCTACTAGTATTTTTTTCTCCTACAAAATACTATGTTTATTGATCCCTCAAGTTCTCCGAGGGATCTTTTTTCAGACGGTTAAAAAACTTCGTATATCTTTGTTGAATTGTGATTTCTTCAATCGGGCGTAAGTTGTTACGCCCCTGCAAATTCGCATTTCTCCCTGATACTCGTTTTTGATCAGTCTGTGTTTAATTGTCAATTTTCCATTTTCAATTCTCAATTATTCTTCTACCACGTATTTATCAATATAAAATTTCAATGATTGTTTCGAAAGTTTAATTTCTTCAGCTAACGGGAAATAGAATAAATACCATGGTTTTTTCAATTTGATCAAGGTATACAGGAAATTATTTTTGATCTTGAATGAGAATAGATCCACTTTTATGCCGGGGAAGAGGTTCAGCATATTTTTCAGCATTCCGGCAGTCTGATCCCCTGAGCTTTTGTTTAGAAATTCAAGCAGATATTTTGCATCACCAGCTGATATCTTTGAAACATTTATCTCACCGTTCAGATTTGGATTATTGATAAAATCCAGTCCTATGGAGTTTAATGTCATTGTAGTATTCAATTCTGTCGAAGCCTGCTCACTGTTCTCTTTGTTCGATAGATAATATGTATTCATTCCTGAAGCCATGAAGTTAAAATCTAAAACAGCTCTCTTCATTATGCTTTCATCCATTTTACCTTTTCCAAGATCCAGTTTTAAAAATCCTGTCGCATTTCCATCAAGCAGTTCAAAATAGTATCGGTTGATCGTTAATTTATTATCGTCATAATACATATCCACATCAAGGTTCTTCATCTTATCTTTCAACATCGGATGATTAATTTCGATCTCATCTGCAGTAACGGTGGATACAGGTAATCCATACCTCGCATAGGTTTCTCTGTTCTCTGAATACTCTCTGAAGTCAATATTATCATCGTAAGTGTCTGTTATTATAAATTCAGCCTTAGAAATGTCATATTCCGGAAGTTTCATTATAAGATTGAAAGGGAATTGAATGTTCATATTGTTTATCTGAGCATATTGACTACCTGTAGAGTCCAAATTCACTTTTGCATTAAATCCTTTAATAGCTTCAGTATGGTTAATTATGTAAACATAGTTCGTGTCACCTGATAATTTTGTTGTTCCTGAGATAAGACCTCTTATGTCTTTTAATTGTGAAACTGCAGGATATTCTTTTCGAAGTCCGATATTGTGTTGAGCTTCAAGATTGAAGGTAGGGACTTTTGTAGAAATATCTGCCTTTCCTGTCAATGATGCCGAGGTTTGAATATCAGGGAGATCAACACCTGCCTTATTTATTCTTATCTCACCATTCGTAAAGTATGTGATCGAGTTCTTCAGGTTGATATCACCTTTTATATCGTAAGATTTAAGAATTCCATGATAGTCCAGATCAGAAATATTTACATCTCCAACAAGACTTATGTTGTTCTCACTGGCTATGATCTTCTCGTTTATTTTGACGAAGTCTTTGATCATAAGATCGTCATGGGATAAATTTTCTATCAGCATGTTTATTTCGGCATTACCGCTACCGGTCATATCAGCATAGCTGAATCTTCCGTGAGCATCCATATATACCTGACCCTTTCCAATAGAAGTATTTGCAATCATAGGCTCTTTGGTCAGTTTTATCAGCTTTAAAGTATTATATAGATCAGTGTCAGTTTTAAAACTTCCGATATTTAAGATGCTATTTTTTAGATCAATATTAACATTGGATATAATAGTTTCATTGAAGTCAGCCAGTTTTGCATTAATGGTATCAAGAATGATCACTTCATTCTTAAAGTTTTTCAGATCAACCGAGAAAAATGTTTTTAATTCAAAATTATTGAGCGGTGAAAATAATTTTTCCTCATCTTTTAGTTGAATGAATTTTGTACTTAAGTTGAACTTATTTGAAACATTAGATTTTTTTATATCCATATGTTCAACAAAGGATATTGAAAGACCCTTCGGAACCTGCTCGGCGATGCGGTATGGTTTAATACCATTCCCGGAAACATCCAGTTTGAGCACTATATTTTCAATTATAGATCCAGTGGAAAAGTCGGAAAGTCCTGACAGGTCAACATTTGTGCTTAAATTGATATTTCCATCAAGTATCTCACCGATATTTGCAGTCAGTAAAACACTCTGAGGTTTTAAGTCTTTGGTTAACACAGGTGTAATTTCAGCTGAAATATTATTGATCTTGTACTTCTGACCCTGAACATTAGCAGAGATATTTCTGATCTTAGATTTTACTCCAATTATCGATTTATCCAATTTTATGTCTTTAATATTTATACCGAGTTCAAAGGCTACTTCAGTGTTTAAATCATTTATAACTGCAAGAATATCTTTTTCACGATAAATAATTTTTGAAGAATTAAAGTATGATGTTCCTTTGATCTCTGTGTTACCAGTAGAAACTACATTCATTAAAGTCAGATCTTTAACCGATAATTGTGTGTCTGTTAATAAAACCGGAGGAGGTTCGAGCAGTTTATTTTCTTTAATGAAATCCAAAATCTTATCAAAGTTAACATTGGCTCTGGTGATCTTAATCTCTGCTATCTGGGAAGTCGAAACATTTTTAACATTGCCTGTTAATTCGGCAGATATCATGTCAGCGAAACTGAATTGCAGTTTTCCGATACTCAGTGAATCAGTTTTCAGATTGTAAGAAATTTTCATATCAACTTTTTTAGCACCGACATTTTTTAAGGAAATATCTTTGTTTCTGAAGTTAATACTGCTCAAGCTGTGAATAATATTAACATTTATATTCTCATTAACCACTTTGACATTAAGATTTAGATCCTGTTTCAATTCGGCACTGTTGTCTTTAAATCTGATACTGAATGAATTATTTTCCGCTGTAGATATTGAAAGATCAACCTTCATATCATCCAGATCTTTGAATTTTACATTTCTAAGCTTTACGTTATACCTTGGAAGCTTTGCTTTTATTGGAGATTCAGGGGAGCTGTCATCGTAAAGGAGTTCAACATTATTTACATCAAGATTTTCCAGATTAACTACAAAGGAAGAATTACTAACATCCTTTATCTTATCAGGTTCTTCAACAGTTTTTTGTTTATTTTTTAATTTTTCTATTATACCATCAAAATTAAATCTACCGTTCTTATCTCTTACAATAGAGATCTTCGGGTGCTGAACTGTAAGTTTGTTTATGACGAGTTTTTTATCTTTCAATGGTAACAGATCGTATTTCAATTGAAATGAATCGAAACTGAAAAGGGAATCAGGGATATCATTGTCCTTAATGCTGAAATCTGTGACTTCAATTCCACTGAACAAACTAAAATCAAGTTCATTTATTTTTAATGAGATTCCGTAATTGTCCATTACATATTTTTCGATCTGTGATTTTACAAAAGAAGAGGGGAAGAAGTACTGGAGCATTAAAAATAAACCTAAAATAAAAAGCAGGAACAATCCTGCTAGGTATAAAAATAATTTCAGTATTTTCTTCTTAGTTATTTTCATTCTTTTCTTGTTTCTCGAATACAAGTAGAACAGCACTGCTGTTTGTCCTATTTTTACTGTCTGTCATACTCGGACTTGATCCGGGTATCCAGGTGTTATCTCACAGGTAGAAACCTGTGGTTATGGGAATTATATCCTGTTAGGATAATTATCACCTATTTTTTCAACAACTTTATTCTAAACTCAGTTCCACCTTCTACATTTTTCAAGCTGTAATCATAGCCTTCATATTTTTCCAGGATCATTTTGAGGAAATACAGATCAAGACCGGCACCTTTCGGATCATCATCATTTTGGTTAGTATCTGAGTAATCGACCTTTGTGGTATAGAGCGGGTCGAATAATTTATTTTCGTCAGTGATCTTTCTTCCGTTACAGAAAATTTTTAGATCAACATGATTACTGTGATTATTTGTTGTAAAACGTATCTGCTTTGATTCTGAACTGCCTAGATAAGTAGAATCCACAGCGTTTCTCACTATTGTATAAAGTATCAAATAAACATCCCGGTATTCCATTTTAACAAAAGGATTACCCTCCAGATCCATTATAACTTCGGTATCGTGTTTATATCTCTTATAGAATTTAAAAAATTCATCAAAGCTTTTTATGGTGCCGTTTATGTCGATCATTTGAATTCCGGGACTACTTTCATTGAACACTTTTTCATTTATAGTCTTCATAAGTCCCGTTAATTCGGTCATTGGGTTTTTCAATTGTTCTATGGTTTCGAGTAAGTTTTCATATTCAGCTTTTGTTGTTTCAAATACTTCCGGATCAATTTCTTCTTTTTTTGCAATAAGTTTCTTAAGCTTCATCTGAGTTTTCATAGAAGTTATCTGAAGTTTTGAGTCAACTGCAGTGATCTTTCCATTGATGTTATGAATAAATCCCGGCATCAGTTTACCATATTGCATGTAGTAATAAATGTCTTTCAATTTCTCTATGATCTTTTTTTCCATACAGAACCCATTGCGTTTTTTGTAACTAACATAAAATTAAGATTAATATATATCTATAAGTTATTGTAGGCAAGAAATAAAAAGTTTTTGAAGAACAGTGTCCTGTAAATTATTCATTGTAATACTAAGCTTCATCATTTATATTGAAGTCCTAACAAACCGATCATCTATTATGAGAAAAGTATCTTTATTATTATTGCTTCTTATTGCGGGATCTTCTTATTCCCAATCAGATTCAACCAAAACTGAAGGAGATTATATAATTTTTCCTTTCGGTTTCTACACAACAGATACAAGTGTTGCGTTAGGAACATTCTTCAATTACAACTGCAATGACGAAGACAAGATATTCAGTAATCTTATCTATACATTCAAAGACCAGAAAATATTTTTCGTTATCACAGAAAAAAAGCTGGGATCAGTATTTTTAGAGAACAAGTTCTGGTTTGAGGATTACTATCTGGAGTATTACGGTGTTGGTAACGGTTCTGAATTGGGGAATGAGTTTAAATACGGTTATTTCTTTCTTGAAGATCACTTTGACGTTGGTTTAGAATTTTATGAGAACTGGAAAAGTTTTTTTTCTGTAAATATTTTTTATTACAGTCCCGGTTACAGTTCAGAGGATATTCCAGAGTTGGATCAAAGAGATATTTATTCTACAGGTATCGGATTAAAGATAAGATATGATACAATTACTGATGATTTTTACAGAGATGGAATTTTATTTGAAAATTCTTTTATATATTTTCCTGAATCTCTGGGGAAATCTGAGTCGCTTAAAATATTTGAAAGTCAATTAGCTTACTATAGATCGATCAATCAATCAGCTATAAACCTGCAATTGATCACAAGAATCGTCGGGGGAGAACCCCATTATCATCAGCTCTCATCCTTGGGAGGGAGTTCTATTCTGAGAGGATATCCGGAAAGACGTTTTGTTGACAGAAATATGATGGCTTTTCAGTCGCAGTACGATATTCTGATCTACAAAGCAGTTTCGCTTACTTCTTTTTTATCTGTTGGAGATGTATTTAATAAAATTGAAGATCTTTCAATGAAGAATATCAAACTCGGATATGGGGGAGGGTTTATCTACAAAATTAAAGATATAGGTATAAGAGTAGAAGCAGCTTCTTCATTAGAGGGAAATTTATCGATCATAATCACAGGTGCGAAAGCATTTTAATTTGTTGTAATTCAATTCTTGACTTTCTCTGAAAAATACGATATATTCATACTTGCCGGAGAAAAGGGAGAAGTCTGTGTATTTTGATACTTTATATTTAATGGAAAGCCTGGCTGAATATGCTTCACCAAAATCAAAATTAACAACTATGATTAAGTCAGGTGAAGTAATTAAGATTAAGCGCGGACTTTATATCAAAGATAATGATTACAATAGAAATACTCTTGCAAATATAATCTACGGTCCTTCATACATTTCATTTGAATACGCACTTTCGTGGCATGGTATTATTCCTGAAAAAGTTCAAGTTGTTACCTCCGCAGTGTTTAACAAAAATAAAGACAAACTTTTTGAAACACCGGTAGGGAAATTCCTGTATCGATACATAAATCCTTTGGTTTATTATCAAAGTGTAGTACTCATTGAAGAAGAAAACGAACCATTTTTAATAGCAACAAAAGAAAAAGCTGTTTGCGATACGTTGTATAAGATCAAAAAATTAAAAGCTGACTATGATATTGAGAAGTTGTTATTTGATGATCTAAGGTTTGATAGAGAACAGGTCTTTTCATTAGACAAAAAGGAATTAAAGTTATTGGTTCCATTGTACAGAAAAAAGCTGTTGGATAGATTCTTAAAGTTTTTGACATAAAAGGAGTAAAATGCATAGTGCGGTTGAATCAATGTTGAAAAAATATAGCTGTGTAACTACAGATGATTATAAAAATGCCTTAAAAGAAATTATTCAAGAAATAGCTCTACTGGGATTATACAGAGCTGACTTTTTTAATATTGCAGCATTTTATGGTGGTTCTGCCCTTAGGATCTTTTACGGATTAAATCGTTTTTCTGAAGACTTGGATTTTTCGCTGATCAAAAAAGATCCAAATTTTGAGATAGAGCCATATTGTAAATTTATTAAGGATGAATTGGGTGCTTATGGTTTCGATATGGAAGTAGAAAAAAAGGTTAAGAGTATTTCTTCTAATATAGAATCAGCATTTATAAAAGGTGGAACGAAAATCCATATATTGGATATTTCTTCAAAAATACCGGGGATTTCTAAATTACATAACAATGAGCTGATAAAAATTAAGCTGGAGATCGATACAGATCCACCTGATGGAGCAGATTACGAAATAAAGTATCAGCTTATACCGATCCCATATCATGTAAGATTATTTTCGTTGCCATCGTTATTTGCAGGAAAAGTACATGCTTTGTTATGCAGGGGATGGGGTAGTAATAGAACAAAAGGTAGAGATCTATATGATTATGTCTGGTACTTATCTCAGGGTGCTCAACTGAATTTAGATCATTTAACTCAGAGAATGAAGCAATCCGGGCATTTGGATCATGATAATATTTTGACTTTAGTTGATATAAAAGAGTTATTGTTTAAGAAATTTAATGAAATAGATTATAAAAGTGCAAAGAATGACATATTTCCTTTCATAGCAGATTCAACCGAGTTGAAATTGTGGTCGAAGGATTTTTTTGTGTCGATTACGGAAGATCGGTTGAAGGGATAAAAAAAGGCAGTAGAACCTGCCTTTACAAATAATAATATCCCCGATTCTTCAAGTTCTCATCGAATATTTTCTTATTTTCGTCAAAATTAAGGAAAATATTAGTATAGATGTTATCGTTCATGAATATGACAAGGTCAGCTAATCCTTTTTGCTTTCTACCATTACAATCCATGATCCCATAAACCTCAGGTCTGAACATTAAAACAACTTTATCAGCTATTTCATCTACCACATTTGAAGCTTCAAGATCAGACACTTGAAGTTGCCTATATACTCTCTGATCTGCTTTTCTTTTCAATAACGAATTAATTATAATCATAGTATCGTTTTCGAGAGTGATCTTTTTCAATTTTCTGTAAAAATCTTTGCTCCTGTTAAAGTATAAAGAATTAATATCAAAAACAAT
Source organism: Candidatus Delongbacteria bacterium (assembly GCA_016937995.1). Lineage (GTDB taxonomy): Bacteria > UBA4055 > UBA4055 > UBA4055 > UBA4055 > WTAK01. The sequence continues at coordinate 184,468 of JAFGVM010000016.1, read as the reverse complement.
TATCTCCGGTTTCGATAATTCAATCACCTTGTAAAGTTGCTCAAAGAAACTTTTTAGATCCTGTGACTGATCGTAAACGATATTAAAAATCTTCTTATCTCCTTTGTTTGCAGGGAATTTATCCTGTTGTCTATTTGTCAGAACCATGATCTTAGGTTTATTTTCAGCATTATTGTAAATACCTCTGACTACTGAAAGTAGAAGGAATATATTACCATGTCCTGGTCTAGCTCCGAAGACGATCATTTCACTGGTTGTAAAACCATTTATATTTTTATCCAAAATTTCTAATCCACATTTATATTTCATAATACTCCTTTTTTTTATAAGTTTGATTTTAATGGTAATGCGTTCAGACATCTTTGGTTATATATCATAAATCGGTCATTCCATTCACCAACGGCTAATACATAGAGATAATTATCTTTATCTCTTACCTGATACCATACAAAACCACCATGAAATATTTTTCCTTGATATCCATCATAAGAAATGATCTTATATCCTCTCTCAGTTAAAAATACGGGTGCTTCTTTTTCAAGCATATCTATGTCTGTATATCCTGTTGTTGCATGGATAATAAGAGCTATACTAATACTGGCTAGTATCAGTAACGATAATATAGCAGCACAAGTTGTTAATACTCTTAATTTTAGCATTTTTCCTCCTCTCTTAATCGGTTTTCTTTATTTCCTCAAAGAACTATTCAATATCATTATCTTTACGAGTTGAAAAAGGGCTCAAGATGTTGAGCCCTTACGATTACGAAGCATTCTCCGTTGCGAGGTCATCGAGTGCTTCATTGTCCTCTTTTTCTGTTACAGTTGTATCATCCTTCAAATCAGTATCCTGATCATCAATGTCAAGATCCAGCGAATCGATTGAAACATCATCATCCATCGTTTCTGCCCATGCTGCCAGGGCAACTCCTATTCCTATACCAGCGAGAACTGATGCTATTGTTTTTAACATGGTTTTACTCCTTTATTATTTTGTTTTTGGGGACGATAAGAAATCGTCCCCTTCGATTTTCGTGTGTTATTGGTAGAGGAACGCATTCCTGCGTTCCCTACGAGCCAATGCCTTAAATTTCTGCTTCTACTTCCAATTCATCCATTTCCTTTTCAAGCTTTCCAACTTCTTTCTCTAACCTCTCAATATCACTTTCATAACTTGGTGTAATCCATTGTATGACAGGCGGAGCAAGAAACCATTTCATGTTTTTGCTTTGACATTTAGCCAGTTCACCCGACTTTTCAGCCCATTTTTGTACTGCCTGGTAATACAGTTTTTCTTTTTCATTTGCCATTATTCTTCTCCTTATTATTGTTTGTCATCTTCGTGCTTGACACGGAGATCCATTTTTTATGTTTCTCTATGGATTACCGGATCAAGTCCGATAATGACAGATTGTTAGTGACCTACATTTATGATTAGTTGGCTTCAACTAATCACTGGCACTGTTTTTAAAAATCCAATTCTTCCGCTTTTGATTTGATCTCTTCAAATAAATCCTGGATCTCTTTTACAATTTGTTCCGAAGCATCCAATCCTTCTATTTTCTTCTTATAAGCATCGATCTCTTTCAGCATGGTTTGTTTTCCTTCATCTCTTGTAATTGAATCCATAACATTCTCTATATTCTCAATTGCTTCTTCGATCTCTTCTTTTTCTTCTTCAGCATCGAAATCAATTGAATCGAATTCTGAAAAAAGAAGTGTTACTTTATTGACAGCATGCTCAAGTTCTTCTTTTAGTGGTTTCAGTGTACTGAGTATTTTGCTCAAATTTTCTTTGCACATTGTTCTATCTCCTTTTGTTTATTTAACTGCATACAAGGGGTTGAAACCCCTTGTTCAAGATCATGTTCTGCTAATTGGGGTCGAATGGGAATCGACCCCTACTTCGCAATTGTAGCATTTAATGCCTGATTTGTTTATTCTCTTAAAACACTTCTCGCATACGATCTTTACCTGGAAATCGGCCATATGAATAGTGTAAACTTTTGCGTAACCTCCTAAGAGACCAAAGGAAAAGTATCCTCTTTTCAATTCTTTATCGCAGGTAATACATCTAACATATCTACCTGTAATGTCTCTACCTACATACCCGGAAGTTGCTAATGTTGTATTGCATTTCTTGCAGTTTATTTTATTTGGGATTTTCACGATACCTCCTATTTAAGCATTCACATCTGTAATGTAATACTGTTAGGGGGTATTAAATTTGACCAGTAAAAAAAAATTAAACTTCGAACTTCTTCGTCAGGCTAATTTTATTCTCAAAGTCACTTAGTTGCTCTTAGCTCCTTCTTAATAAAATCAACCTTCATTGAATTTCTTTGCTTAATTATTTTTAATTTTAGGGAGGGGAAATTAAATATTATTGCTCAAAATTCTAAAAAGTGCTATGTTAATGTAGTAATTGGATCTTCCGATTTTTTCTTTATTTAAAAAACCACCTTTTGTCAGCTCATCTAGGTATTTTGTTGCAGTTAGTCTTGTTATTTTAAGTGATTTCTGTATGAATTCAATCTTTGTATATGGATGAAAAAATAGATTGTTTATCAAATCCTGACTGTAAAATTTATATTTAGCTCTTATCTGATGTTTATATGACATTAATGCTTCATTTATTTCCTGTATTTTCGTGATAGTTTGTTTTGATGTATTTTCAATTGCATCAAGCATAAAAAGTATCCAGGATTCCCAATTATCTTTATCCCTGACTTCCTGTAACAAACTGTAATATTCTTTTTTATTTTGCACAATATACCTACTTAAATACAAGACCGGAATATCCAGCATATTTTTCAGCACAAGATAAAGAACATTTATTATTCTCCCGGTTCTACCGTTACCGTCATAAAAAGGATGAATACTTTCAAACTGATAATGGATTAGAGCCATTTTTATAAGATCATCAACATGCAATAATTCATCATCATTGATAAATCTTACAAGATTATCCAGCAATTTGATAACATCATAATAATTCTGAGGGGGAGTATATATTATTTCACCGGTTTTTTCATTTTTCAGAACAGTTCCGGGTAATTTTCTTATTCCTGAATTATTCCTTTCCAGTGCCGACTGTATATCGATTATATTATTTGTAGTCAGAAGATCGTTCTGTTTTACAAGTTCGTAACCTTTTCTTAATGCAGAAACATAATCAGATACTTCTTTTGCCGCCGGATTGATAAATTTTGCAGCAGGGAACAGTTCTGTTTTAAAAAGTTCGTCATGAGTTGTAATGATATTTTCGATCTCAGAGCTGTCTTTTGCTTCCTGTATTGATAATGTATTTATCAATATCTGCTGGTTTGGAATAGTACCGGATATTCCTTTCAGCTCAGCCAGGTAACGATTTGCTGTTGCGCATTTTTTTAAAATATTCTTTGTTTCCAGATCAACACCCAATACGGGTAATGGTTTTAATTCGAAATTCATTTTGACACCTATATATTTTGTACATTTCTATACATGTTTTAATGATATGTATAAATTGTCGAATTATTTATACATATTCAACTTAAGCAAAAAAACATACGATGTCAATGGTAAAAACTGCAGAGATAACCCGGATTATATCTATATTTTATACATAAACTTAGGATATGTATAAAATAATGAATTAATTATACTTGTTTAGAGATAGTTTTAGTTTTGAAAGCCACATTTCTCTCATCGCTTGAGGTGCAATGATCTCAGCATCGGGGGAGAAGCGGAGAACTCTGCCGACTAATTCTTCATATTTTGCAACCGGAAGAGTGAATTGAATATATTTTTCTTTATCATTGTCTACAACTTTAACTTTTTGATCCTTGTGCCACCTTTGATCTCTAATATGGTACATTACAGGTTCATAAAATCTTATTACTGCGGTATCTGCTTCTTTTCCCCGTGCTATACCAAAACTGTCATTCAAGAAATCTCTTAGCTCTTTAGCTTTATATCTTTTACAACTGAATTTTTCTGAGTTCTTATCATCGATCTTTACTATTCTTGACAATAAGAACATTCTTAATTCATCTTTCTTTCTGCAATGAGCTAATACATACCACTTTCCCTGATAATAGAAAATATGGAAAGGTTCAATTGCCCTAGATGACTTTTTACCTTTAGCACCGAGATATTTTATGTTGAGAGTGAACTTCCTGAGCATCGAACCGACTATTCTTGCAAACTTTTCCATATCAGGATATTCAAATTCTGAAAGCTCATAACTTATTTTTGTCTCGAGTTTTAAATATTCAGGATCGACATCCCTTTTTATCAGTTCGAGTATATTTGTAGGATCAAGTGGCATTAATGTTTCGTGGTGAAGTAATTGCTTCAACAAAACAAAGAAGAGAAAGATCTTCTCTTGTCTAAATGAGAATAGTTCAAATCCGTCATCTTTATAATGATAAGCCTTTTTCTTTCTAGAATATACAATCGGAGAGTTTACTTCAAATTTCATGTATCTGAAATCATTTTTTACTGTACCAATTTTTACCTGGAATTCATCGATGACTTGTTTTTTTGTAACTTGACCGAACTCTTTGATCATTTTATCGATATAGACCAATCTGTGAAATTGTGACATAAATTTCTCCTATTAAACTTCCAACTTAATGATGAACGCATTCCTTCGTAACGTACTTCCGGCTACGACTAAAATAATCTAACACTTCGACTCCGCTCAGTGTAACTTCCTATCCTCTCGCTTTCAATTCCTTCCTGACCTCTTTAGCAGTGTAACCTTTTTTAGATTTAGCGATCTCCTCAACACTTCCCTGAAATACAAGTTTTCCACCGGTAGGCCCGCCATCAGGACCAAGATCTATTACATGATCACAATTAACGATCACATCAAGATTATGCTCAATGATGATAACTGTACTACCAGAATCTCTGAGTTCTTTTAGAACATTAAGAAGATGCTGAATATCTAAAAAGTGCAAACCTGTTGTTGGTTCATCTAAAATATATACAGTTCCCTGTATCTTTGCTCTGGAAAGTTCTTTAGCAAGTTTTATCCTCTGTGCTTCCCCACCGGACAATGTAGTCGAAGGTTGACCAAGTTTAACATATCCCATCCCCACAGACATTAAAGTTCCAAGTTTATTTTTTAAAGCAGGTATATTCTTAAACAATTCATAAGCTTCCTGAACATCTAGGTTCAAAATTTCGTTAATATTTTTATCTTTAAAAGTTACTTCCAATGTCTCGGAATTATAGCGCTTACCGTTACAAACATCACACTCTACATAAACATCCGCAAGGAAATGCATCTCAATTTTGATCACACCGCTACCCTGGCATTTTTCACAGCGACCACCTTTCACATTGAAACTGAAACGTGATTTTGTATAACCTCTCATCCTTGCAAGCTTTGATTTAGCCATGATCTCTCTGATAGTATCAAAAGCACCAATATATGTAACCGGATTTGACCTTGGGGTTCTGCCTATAGGATTTTGATCGATCTTTATCAATCTGACTTCAAAATCATTGAATTTTTTTCCGAAAGTATCTTTGATATATATATCATTGTAGTTCGCTTCTATCTTTGAGGCAGGATCTTTGAGATCTTCTTTGTTCTTTGCCATAGACTTTAATGCAGGATAGAGTGTATCCATCACGAGGCTACTTTTACCCGCACCGGAAACACCGGTAACAACTGTCATTTTGTTCAAAGGAAAACTTACATTGATATCTTTCAGGTTATTAGTGGAAACTTTTGACAGAACTATTTCACCTGAATTTTCATTGCTTTTATTTTCAATATTTACATTTTCCCTTCTGAAAACATAATCGGAAGTATGAGATCTGTTTTTTTCAAGATTCTTATAATCTCCCCTATATACAATATCTCCTCCGTAGACTCCTGCTTCCTTACCAAAGTCCACTATCGTTTCAGCAGCCTCAATAGTTTCTCTGTCATGCTCAACCACGATAACAGTATTACCTTTGTTCTTGAGTTCGATCAAGTTATCAAGCAATTTTTTATTGTCTTTCTGATGAAGACCTATACTCGGTTCGTCAAGAACATAGATCACTCCTGTTAGACCACTTGCGATCTGACTTGCAAGCCTAATTCTCTGAGCTTCACCTCCTGATAACGTTCTTGCATTTCTGTCCAGAGTCAGATATTGCAAACCCACATTCATCAAAAAGTTCAACCTTTCACACATCTCCTTCTGCAATTCCTTTATGATCTCATTTTCCTTTTCCGTAAGATGACCAGGAAGATCTTTTACAAATTCAGTTAATTTATTAATTTCCATTGATGTGATCTGGTCTATACTGTGACCGTGTACTTTAACGGCCAGTGATTCTTTTTTTAGCCTTTTTCCTTCGCAAGAGACGCAACAGCTGTCCATCATGAAAGATTCGTAGTAATGTCTTGCCATATTGGAACTGGTTTCTCTGTAACGTCTCTCAATTAAATTTGAAAGTCCTTCATAAGATGTTGTGATCACACCCTGAAAACTTTTAGAAACATAATCCATCGAAAGTGTTTTTGAAGTACCGTACATTATCGCTTTGAACAATTTCTCAGGAATTTTATTTACAGGAGTATTAAAATCAACATCATAAGCTTTAAATATACTCCTGATCTTCTTGAATTCGATATTTTGACCCATCACATAAGGAATAGCACCCTGAGAGATACTTTTTTTTGGATATTTAACGAGTTTATTGATGTCCACAGTTTTTATGAAACCCAGCCCGTGACAATCACTGCACATACCGGCCGGAGTGTTAAAAGAAAATGAATTCGGGGACAGGTCAGGATAACTGATATGACATTTCTGACAGTAATTTTTTTCACTGTATAACTTCTGTTCTTTCTTATCAAGATCATCAATAATAAGATTACCACCTGAAAGCTTCAAAGCTATTTCAACAGATTCCGCCAGCCTGCTTTTTATATCGTCTCTCTTTTTTAATCTATCAACTATAACATACAGTTTATGAAATTTTTTCTCATCAACATTGATCTCATCATCAAGAGTATATTCTTTTTCATCTATAATTACTCTGAAAAATCCTTCAGCCCGTAAGAAATCGAGAGAATTTTTCAAATTCCCTTTCTGTCTTTCTATGTAAGGTGAAATTATTATGAACTTTGTATTTTCTTCAAGACTCTTAAGGATATCACCGATTATTTCATCTAAAGCCCTGGAATGGACCTCATTTTCGCAACTGTAGCAGTATTGATGACCGGCTCTTGCAAAAAGCATCCTGACAAAGTCGAAGATCTCTGTAACTGTCCCCACTGTTGACCTTGGGTTAGACGATGATGTCTTCTGTTCAATGGATATCGCAGGTGATAACCCTTCAATAGAGTCTACTACAGGTTTTTTCATAATACCCAGAAACTGCTTGGTATAATTTGATAAGGATTCAACATATCTTCTCTGACCCTCTGTATAAATAGTGTCAAAAGCCATGGAAGATTTTCCAGACCCGCTGATGCCTGTGAAGACTATAAGCTTGTTCTTTTCAAGTTCGAGGTCTATATTTTTTAAATTGTGCTCGTTCGCACCTTTTATTATTAATTTGTCTGATGTTCTCATAAATCCTGCCACGTTTTTTAACCGGAATATAAAGATACAAAAAACAGTTAATTTAATAAATGATTTTAATTAGAATTATAAAACTCCCAGAAAATAATTACAGGACATATTGACCTTATACTAATATCTAAATAGTCGCATATGATTTTTCTCATTTGACAAATCACGAAATTTTAGTTATATTGAAAATATGAAAAAAAATCCGAGGGGATTGAACTAGGTTTTATTTAATAGTGTTGATGGTGAAATATAGAATTTTCTTGAACGTTTCTTAAAGTGTAAAACTGAGAAATAGAAAACCTTACCCTCTAATTTTTTTCGTACGTGATCTCCAATTAAAAGGGGACGAAAGGAGGAAAATATGAAGAAAGTGTTATTGGTATTGATGATGTTGACCGTAGCATTGTTAGGAGTCGAAAAATTAAAATCAGGTAATTTTAAGAGTACTTTATCCGACAAGTATGGATTGCCTCTCGATGACGGTACTTACAAAGTGACCTTTAAATTTTACGACAGCCTGAATGGAGGGGAACTATTAGGTGAAGAAGTAAAACTTGTAAAATGCGAAGACGGGATTTGCATAACAGACCTAAAAAGCTTAAAAGACCTTGCCGGTAAAGGATATACTACAGTCTGGATCTTAGTAAAAACAGATAACATTCCTGAGACCACCTTCAGAATAAAGAAATTTCTGGAAAAAACGACTCAATAATGTTTTAAAAAAAATACGAAGCATCTTTTTATTTCAAATTTAAACCTTCCTTAAATGGAAGGTTTTTTTTATTATTACGAAATAAGAAATAACTTAACCGGAGTTTTTTATTTCAAAAGCTAAATTAATAGTAATAACCGGACAAACCGCAACCGGAAAAACTAAACTTGCAGCTAATATTGCCGGTCTACTTAACGGAGAGGTTATAAGTGCCGATTCAAGACAGGTATATAAACATATGAATATCGGCACAGGAAAAGACCTTGATGATTTTGTTATAAATGACATAAATATACCATTTCACTTAATTAATATCTGTGAACCCGGTGAGGAATACAATATTTTTAGATATCAGAATGATTTTATAAAAGTATATGAGGATATCACTTCCAGAGGGAAGCAACCGGTATTATGCGGAGGATCAGGTCTTTATGTTGAATCTGTTCTGAAGAACTATAAACTAATAAATGTTCCTGTAAATGATATTCTTAGAAATGAATTATCTGATAAAACAGATGAAGAGCTGGCCGATATTTTAAATCAATTCACGACACCTCATAATATTACTGATGTTATGTACAGAAAAAGATTAATCAGAGCGATCGAAATTGCGGTTTATCAGACAGAAAATGATGTCGATGAACAAATTCCTGAATTAGAGTATGTAATATTTGCCATTCGTTTTGACAGAGACCGGCTAAAGAAAAGGATAACGGACAGATTGCGAGCCAGATTTGAAGAAGGTATGGTGGATGAAGCAAAAAAATTATTGGATATGGGAGTATCTAAAGAGAAGCTGATATATTACGGGCTTGAATATAAATATTTAGCCGAATATCTTGACGGTCAATATAATTATAATGATATGTTCCAGAAACTTAATTCTTCAATTCACAGATTTTCAAAACGTCAGATGACATGGTTTAGAAGAATGGAGAAAAACGGTATCGGTATTAATTGGATCGATGGAGATTTGTCTATGGAAGAAAAGATAAATCTAGTTCTGAAAAAATTAAAATAAAGGATCGTGTGGAGCATTACACTCCACACTTTTTAATACTTATTCCTCTTCATCAATATTTTTATTTCTGAGAACAAAAAATAAGGCAACAACTATTTGAAATACTATAAGTCCCCAACCAATCCTCAATGCCCAGTCAGGGTAGCCTTCGTAATTTGTTTTAAATTCGTTTATCAAATTATCAATAAGAATTAATACTAGTATAAGAGGAATGAAGAATTTGATCAATATATCAAACCAAATTCCAAGTTTGAATTTTGACACACTATTAATGAAATCCCTCATACGTTTTGCTTTGTAAACCCATCCAATGATTATGACCTCAAAAAAACCTACTATGACCAGACCATAATATGTAATAAAATGGTCAACGATATCTAAATAATAAAGACCTGCGTTCGTTACGAACAAAATACCGAGAAGAAAAGCTGATGTACAGGTATAAAATGATATTTTTGCCAAACTTAATTTAGGGAACCGGTCTTTCAGGGATGTATTCACTGCTTCGATCAAAGAGAATGCACTGTCTATACCCAAACTTAAAAGTGTTATAAAAAACAGAACCGAGAAAAATCCTGCCCATGGCATAAGGGAGAGAGCCTTCGGGAACACAACAAAAGCTAGTCCAGGACCGCTTTTTGCCACCTCACTAATATCAGCTCCTGTAGAAGTTGCCATATAACCAAGCACTGAAAAAACAACAAAACCAGCAAAGAGACTTATAGCTGAGTTCACTACAGCAGTTATAACAGCATCTCCAAGTACATTCTGATCTTTTTTATTGTAACTTGCATAAGCTATCATTATACCAAAACCGATGCTGAGAGTAAAAAATATCTGAGAAATAGCAGCTAACCAGATATCTGTATCAAGTAGAATTTTAAAATTAGGTGTTAAATAAGCTGAAATTCCATAGCCGGCGCCTTTGAGAGTAATTCCACGAATAAATAGAACAGCTAAAAGTATGATCGGTAAGGGCATAGTGATGGTAACGACCTTTCCTACACTTTTAACACCTTTCCAGATTGTAAAATATATCATGACCCAAACAAAGAATAGAGAAATGAATAAAATCCAGTTCACACCTCCAATATCTCCGACACCTGAAGAAATGGTAAGTACTTTATTGAAAAAATGGTTTCCCGAATCTGATGCCCATGGAAGATCATTTGTAAATGATTGAAATAAGTACAATAGTGACCAGGCCATAACAGCAGCATAGTAGACAACTACGATAAATCCAGCAAAAATTGCGGCAAAACCTATACCACCTGCTCTTTTATGCAATTTTACGAAAGAATCCAAAGCACCGCTCTGCATTTTCTGTCCAATAGCAAATTCTATGGTCAGCAGCGGGATCCCGATCAAAGCAAGGGCAATTAAATATGGTATCAGAAAAGCACCTCCCCCATATTTATAAGCTAAATATGGAAATTTCCATACATTCCCTAATCCTACTGCACTTCCGATCGCCGCAAAGAGAAAAATATATCTTGATGACCATCTGTCTCTGCTCATAAGATACTCCTTGAATTTATTAATATTCCCAAATATACCGAAATGTTAATAATATTTGAAACTTAAGTAAATAAAAAAATATTTAAATTCTTTGAATGTCTGTGATTTTGGAGCAATAAAAAACCCCTGATAACAGGGGTTTATGGTGCCTCCTCGCGGAATTGAACCACGGACACAGGGATTTTCAGTCCCTTGCTCTACCGACTGAGCTAAGAAGGCATCCTAATTCGGTACGGGCTAAATATACAAATATATAAAAATCTTGTCAATATATTAATTTCAATGTTATAAAAAATATAAAACAGTGAATTTTATCCTCTTGGATGGAACTGTTTGTAAACCTGTTTAAGATGCTCTCTATCAATATGGGTGTAAATTTGTGTCGTAGTAATATCAGCATGACCAAGCATTTCCTGAACAGACCTGAGATCAGCACCACCTTCTAGTAGGTGGGTTGCAAATGAATGTCTGAAAGTATGAGGGTGGATCTTTATGTTCAGATGAGCCATTTCAATATATTTTCTGACAATTTTCCAAAAACCCATTCTCGAGATCGGGTTTCCTCTGAAATTAAGGAATAACGTACCACCAGCTCTACCTTTGACCGCCAGTTCAGGTCTTGCTTCGTCTAAATATCTTTGTAGATGATCCAAAGCACTATTACCTATTGGAACGATCCTTTCTTTATTTCTTTTTCCTATAACTCTGACGATCTTTTCAGAAAATATTACCGAATTATAATTTATTGTGATCAGTTCGCTAATTCTAAGACCGCAGGCGTAAATAATTTCAAGCATTGCTCTGTCTCTTAACCCTAATGGAGTTTCCAGATCCGGAAGTTTAAACAGTTCTTCTATTTCCTGGACAGACATTACTTCCGGAAGTGTCTTTGGATGTTTGGGTGTTTCAATATGAAGTGATGGATTGACTGGTGAGTAATCTTCAGTTACGATGAATTTATGAAAATTTTTTATTGATGAAAGATTTCTGATAACAGAATTTACATTTAGTCCGATCTCGTTCAATTCAGTAATGAAATACCTGATATCACTAACCTTGACATCATCAGGAGTGTAAATATTTTTATCAGAAAGATACTTTATATATCTGTTTAGATCGTTGCTGTATGATTCCAGAGTTAACTCAGATAATCCTTTCTCAAACAAAAGATGATCGTAATAGATCTCAAGTATATCTGTAAGTTTTTTCATCAGATGGTCTTACTTTGTAATAGTGTATACAGTAGCTGCTGATAAACTCAACTGATACAGTATAGTGGTAATATCCTTTGTTAGTTCAAAATAATCGATCTTTTCATAGTCGTAAGGAACATAGATAATATCACCCGGTTCAAGATCGTAGCTTAGGATATTGTCGAACCAACCCTTCTCTTTGATCAGCTCTCCATTAGACTTGATTACGTAAATATTATCATCATCTCCGGTATCGGTAATTCCACCAACCTTGTCCAAATAGTATTCAACTTCACTATTGCTTTCGTTGAAGGTGATCGCGGTTTGTTGATACACCTCACCCATTACCAGAATAGTTCTTGATATTGATGGTACAAATATTGAGTCCTGATCCATGAAATAAAATTTTTCATGATTTCCTTTTTCATCTATATCTAAAATTACTCTGCCAGAAGTTTCAAGGGAATCAAACTTGTCGATATTTAATGCGGAAGCTAGATTAGCCTCACCGGACAATATCATCTTCATTTTCAACTTGTTATTGAGCTCTTCTTTCAGTTCTCTGATCTTTTGAGATTGCTGTCTTTTAACCTCTTCACGAAAGATCTGTGTAGACTTTATCTGAGCGGAACTTGTAAATCCACCGCATCTTTCCAACAGGTCTGAGAATTCCTCACTTTCTCTTAGTGCGTATGTTCCCGGAAAAAGCACCTCACCGTAAATTTTTACATAATTTACCTTTGCGTAATCTTTGATCTTTCTTACAAAGAGGATATCATTAACATTAAGTTTTACTGTATCAACATCCTTTGAGCTTATAATTTTAGTCTTAAGAGATTTATTGTCTCTGTTAATACCGGATACTACTTCCATAGAATCTGTTTGTGCATCGAAGGTATATCCACCAGCTAATTTTAACAGGTCTGAGACTGTCATATTGCTTGAGTGGATAAATTTTCCATTGTTTTTAACATGACCGTATACATGCACATACTGCATCGGATTATTGGTGTTATAATTAAAAATGTGTAATCTGTCATCATTTTTTAAGTTGAAAGAACTTGGATCAACATCAGTAAAGTAGCTATATCCTTTTTCGCCATTATTCCGTATAACCAAATTACTGTTCACATCACCGTTTATGGCCAAACCACCTGCATAACCGATAAGTGTATTAACTGTCATATCTGAAGTATATTTATAATTACCCGCTTTATTTACTTCTCCAGAAATTGTTACCGTCGGCAAAAATGAAATTGAGTCAAGATTGAATACTTCGATCGTATCTCTCGGTAATATAACTATGTTATCATCTCCTTCATTCTTTAAAACTTTTGCAGGAGAGAAGTTTAGCAGAAGATCTCTTTGCCCCATTCCGTTCTTTCTTATGATGTTACCGTAATCAAGATTTGTATTTTCTTTGAGGATCTCATTTGAACTGATAACATTACCCAGTGTCATATCTTTCTTGTACTGGATTTTTTTATTATGCCTGAAGTTGCCTTTTAAATAAACGTAATCTGAATTGTAGACCAACGTTGAAAAAACTCTAACGATGTCCCCGTCTTTCATCACCGGATTATTTTCTAAAGCAACTGATTCGACTAAAGATCGTCCTTTTTTGTCTAATCCTTCTATTTCTATTCTGGATGTATCAGAAAATGGTGTTAAACCGGATATCTTAAGAATATTATTTAGCCTCTCACCTTTTTTGTATTCATAAATCCCTTCACGTTTTACATTACCTGCCACTGCAACCTGTTCACCGATAAGAGGAACAAAAATAGTTTCATTTGATTGGAGAATATGATCCACTCTTTCACCAAAGAACATTAGAGAATAAAGGTCCATTATCGAAGATCCTCCGTTTTCCGGGATCAGTCCAATATTTCTTAGAGAACCTTCCGGAAGAACTCCTCCTGCCAGAGCAAGGATTTCAAATATACTGGAAAATGGGGAAACATTATAAATACCCGGCTTAGCAACATTGCCTACAACAAAAATACTTATAGGTTTAACATCTGATAATCTAACAGTAAAATTAATTCCGCTGATAGAACCTAATTTATCAGAGATGGTTTTCTTTGCCTGAGAGTAATTCAATCCTGAAATATCTATCTTCCCGATCTGTGGAATAATTATATAGTTTTCATTAGTGACCTGAACAACATAGTTTTTATCCATAGCGCCCCAAATATCGATAATAAATTCATCTCCGCTGGACAGTATATAAGAATCAGGGATCTTTTTATTGAAGTTCATAGTTGTTTTTACTGCTGAAAAATCAATAGAGAACTGCTTTAGCTTAGAAGAGTACGGATCGATCAATGTTCCATTAACATATTTTTCAAAGTAAGTATCTTTTACTTCAGTTACAGTGTCATTTGTAGTGATCTCAGGTTTGATTGAGATTGAATCAATCTGAACTTTTTCTTTAAGATTTTTAAATTCGGGATCTTTATTTTTTAATTTTTCGATCTCTGTTGACAGGTCTTTTCCAGTCACTTTTTCGTACATCTTAAGCAATTCTTCATTCTGAGAAAAGCATACGAAACTTAAAATAAGCACAAAAATAATGATAATTTTTTTCATTCTGATAACTCCAAATTTTAATGGCCTCTAAAATTCACAACAACCTTAATGGTATGTAATAAAATGATAAAATCCAATTTTAAAGATAAGTTTTCTATGTAAAAGAGATCGTATTTAAGCTTTTCTTTCACATCTTCAACTGATTCATCATACTTATGTTTTACCTGAGCCCAGCCTGTCAAACCGGGTTTGACATGCAGTCTTTTGTAATAGAAGGGTATGTTCTTTATAAATTTATCCACAAATATTTTCCGCTCAGGTCTTGGACCTACAAAGCTCATATTTCCCAATAGCACATTGATCAACTGTGGTAATTCATCGATACGGGTCTTTCTCATAAAATTACCGAATTTCGTTATCCTGGGATCATTTTTTGTTGCCCATACAGCACCGGTCTTT
The DNA here is from genome assembly GCA_016937995.1 of Candidatus Delongbacteria bacterium. GTDB lineage: Bacteria > UBA4055 > UBA4055 > UBA4055 > UBA4055 > WTAK01. The sequence continues at coordinate 169,463 of JAFGVM010000016.1, read as the reverse complement.
GCTTCAGCATCCTGTCTCATTGATCTGAACTTGTAAACAGTGAACTCCTTAAAATCCTTTCCAACTCTCTTTTGGGTGTATATTATTCTTCCGGGAGAATCAAATTTTATTATTATAGCAGAAATTATCATAATTGGTAAAGAAATAACAAGCAAAATGAAAGATGCGATCATATCCATACTTCGTTTCAGGAATCTCTGAAACGGAGACAGAATATCCGGGAATAACTCAAGAAGAGTAAAATTAAAAAGTTCATAGGTTCGTACATTTCCGCTAATAATGTCATTTAATGACGGTACAACTTTGTAGAAGACATTTCTGTCTTTTGATTTAAGAATGATCTTATTTATCAGAAGAGGATCTTTTGACTCTATCGAAATTATTATCTCTCGTATTTGTTCAGTTGTTATGAGTTTGTCGAAGTTATTGAAATTTCCTATGGTCTTTATCCCACGGTAATCGGGGTTATCAGGGTCATCATCAATAAATCCAACAATTTTCAAACCTAATAAACTGCCTTTCAGATACTCCCTGACTATCTTTTTTGCTGATTTATTATAACCGATAACCAGAGCATTTCTTAAGCCGATACCTTTCCTGAGGTATTTATTCAAAGTAAGTTTGAATGTTAGTCTGCCGAATGCGACCAGAGATATCATTATGAAGTAGTATATGAGTAACGGTATCCTGAAATAGGTTTCCGGATCGTTTAATTCCACTGTGATCATGTAGACAATTGCGAGCCCGATAGTCAAACTGGATAAACAGTTGAGGAATATTTCTGCGGCACTTCTAAAATAAAATGACCTGTACATATCTCTCATATGAAAGAAAATTACCCAGAATAGATATATTACCGGCATCATCAACAGCAATTCGCTGTATGAATGATCCAGAGTTGACGGGAAAAGCCCGGATTTAAATTTAATAAAAAAAAGAACCGCAGTCGAAGTATTTATAGTAATAAAATCTGTTAAAACCAGCAGTTTTTTTTCTTTTGAGATCTTCATATCAGTTTTCAAATTTAAAGAGTGTACTCAATTTTTCCGTTTATCAAAATGTCACTACCATACTTGATCATTTTTTTGTCAACTATACGTATTGACTCAGAAACAGACTTAATTCCCAGATCATACGTAAATTTTTTCGAACTTCCAATAATAATAGGAGCGATAAATAAATTAATCCTGTTTGCAAGTTTTTCTTTCAGAAAGATAGAATTTGTGCATCCTCCACCTTCAACAATGATCGAATTAATTCCAAGATCACCCAATTTTTTCATAGCCTCTTTTAAATCTATACTACCATCTGTAACTTTTATTTTAAGGATTGTTATACCTCTGTTTCCCAATATTGTTTCTTTTTGAGAAATTTTATTATTATCCGAGGTCAAAATTATAGTATTATCCGTAAACTGATCTGATAAAACTTTGTGACCAATATCCAGCTTAAGGTCTTTATCAATAATGATCCTTTTCGGATTTCGGCCTTTTACCGCTCTAACAGTTAATTCGGGGTCATCTTTTTCAACTGTTTTCCTTCCTACTAGAACAGCATCATAATCATTCCTTAGTTGATGGACATATCTTCTGCTTTTTGCCGAAGTTATCCATTTTGAATCACCTGTATCTGTTGCGATAGATCCATCAAGACTGATCGCTGATTTTATTGTTATGAATGGCATACCGGTATTATGAAAATGAAGAAAAAATTCATTCATTATTTTTGCTTCTGACTCAAGCATCCCAACTTCTACTTTTATACCTGCATTTCTCAATTTTATCACACCACTCCCATTTACTTCCTTAAATGGATCTAAAGTAGCTATGAATACCCTCGATATCTTTTCTTTGATTATTCTTTCTGTGCAGGGAGGGGTCTTTCCATGATGAGAACAAGGTTCTAAAGTAACATAAAGATCAGCACCAACCGGACTTTCTGTACAATTATTGAAGGCATTAATCTCAGCATGTTCACGGCCGTATTTTAAATGAGCTCCTTTTCCAATGACCTTTCCATTTTTTACAATAACAGCACCTACCAAAGGATTCGGTGATACATTTCCCTTTCCTTTCAAAGCTTCTTTCAGAGCTACTTTCATGTATTTGATATGTTCGTTCATGAAATTAATCTATATAAGTTGAGATTGTTATTAATTACAGACTTGAATATAATTGAATTGGCTCAATCAGGCAAATATAAAGATAGTTCAATATTTTGAACGACCGAAAGCAGTCTTCAACACCGGAATATACCACTGCTGGAAAAATATTAAGCTTGATATTATTTTAATGACTTAATATATTGCTTAGCTTGGGTTTATTAAAGGCCTGAGATAACCCGGAATTAAGTTCGGGTTGAAAATTATAAATCATATAATGGAGCAAATTATGAATCAAAAAATTCTGGAACTGGTGAAAGGAATAGCTGTTGATAAAGATTATTTATCAAAGTTGAAAGAGAGTAAGAAAACTATTCAGTATCTTGAATCTGAGGATTTTTCAAAAATGCCTGAGAAAATCAGAGAGATGAATGAAAATTTACTGAAAGAATCAAAACGGATATTAGAGGATATATCTGATAGTTTTATAAAATTTGACACTGACAGTGATGGAAAGGATGTAGTAAATTATGTGACAGATTACTCTGAATTGAATAAAATAGAATCTAACTTAAATGATATCATCTGTTATGAAAATATTTTAAACACAAGTGAAATAGAATTAACCTCCAGAGTAAAAAAAGAAATTGAAGAATTGTTGAATGAAAAAAAGGATGACATTAAAACACTTAAACAAGATCTAAAAATTTTTATAAAGAATACCATTAGAGGAGAATTTTTACAAGAAGAACCAAAAAAAGATGAAGCTTCATCAAAGCCGGTGATCGAAGAGAAAAAAGTTATAAATTATGTGGTGAGAAAAAGTAATCTATCACCAGTGGAGATAAAAGAGATCGTAATAGACTTTTTAAAGAGGAATGAGACATTATTCGACAGAATAATCTTTGAGAACAAAGGTGTATCGTTGTCGATAACGGACAGGATACTCGATATCTACTTTAAATTAGGTACCGGGTACGTGATCAACTTTATCTCCGAACCGGATACTAATCATGGCAAATTCTATCAGAACCTGCTTAAAGTTTTCAATGAAGTCAAAGAGAAAATATATCTTGAGCATAATATAGTGGTCGTACCTGAGGATGGTAAAAATTTAAGCTATCTGAACAGTTTTTATCAGAACTACATTTTTATCAAAGAGAAACTTGATACTATGATCCTTCAATTTAAGCTTCAACATTCACTACTGAATGAGAATTTCACAGTTAAATATTTGATCTTTGAGAAACTCTCTGCGAAATATTTGATATTCTATACCGGAAATAAGGAACTCATCGAGTCAGTTGATCAGTACTTTCAAAATCAGGCTAAATTAGGCACTATGCCGTTCCAAATTGAGTATATTGAGTATAACGGTGATATTAACGGTTCGATTTTATCCAGGTATGAAAAAAGGAAAAATAAAATTGACCTTATAGATAAGGACAACTACCTGAAAGCAACCAGTCTTTGCACAAAAAAATTCAATGAATCTATGTTGCTGGAAATGACAGGTGTAAAAATACTTATCGACCCTTCTGAGACATACGAGGGTGATGATCTTGACATTGTAGTTTTAACTGATGCAAGAAAGGACAAGTTGAATCTGATCCCAAAGATCATGGCGAAGAATCCAAATGCGAAATTGTTTACTTCAGATATCACTTATAAGGTATCAAGGATCAAATGGATGAAAGTAATCAACTCGACCGTTATAGGTATGAGTGATACTCAGACTGAATTTACAAAGCAGGAGATAGATCTGGTAAATGAAAGGGTCATAAGGATCACTCCTCAGGGTAAAGGTTATAATTTCAAGGGGCTCATAAATATTAAATTCTTTAACGCGGGATGTATACCGGGAGCTTCAATAGTAGAGATCAGGGATTCAAGCGAAAATGTCGTATACCTAAGCAATATTTGTCAGGAATCATCCGGCTTGCTTAAAGGTGCTGATGTAGACATGATGCAGTATAATTACATATTCTTTAAATCTGATCTTGATGCTCATGATGAAGTTTTACCTATGCCGATAGATCAGATCAAAGAAAAGCTTCAGGATGGAAAGCAGGTTTTCATCTTTTCCGATATGATAGGTCAGCAGCAGCATATTCTTCAGGAGTTATTTTCTGCTGGTGTAAATTATCCGATCGTTTCAGGGGATTCAACGTTCAGTCTTGTTAACAAAGAAATTAACAAGTTGCTTAATTTCGGATCAAGCTGGGGAGATCACTTTGAGGATAAAGAGCTGTTCATTAGAAGTATTCAGAACGTGGAACCTTTTGTTGATGAGTACGAGTTCTATAAGAAATTTTCAACAGATTCACCAATAATATTTCTTATTCCTTTTGAGAAAGCAGAGGTGGATATGGTCATAAAGAATAAGGTCTTCACGAATAACCTTATTCTTGTACCAACAGATAGAACGGACGAATATCAAAGTATGCTTGATAAAATTAAAGACTTGATGGACCCTGACAATAATCAGGACATTAAAGTAAATTCTTTCAATTACATAGTTCGTTCAGGACCTGAGATGATATTTAACACTGTAAGCACATCTAAAAACCTTAAGGGGTTGGTTTCTGTCAACGAAAATTCAGATCTGAAAAATGATAAATTTGTCAATCTGGTCTTTGATAAGGAAAATGAAATTTACTAGTCATCGTATATGATCAAAGTTAATGAGATATTTAGATCGTTACAGGGAGAGTCCTCATACATGGGACTTCCCTGTACTTTCGTAAGATTATCTGGCTGTAATTTAAGATGCAGTTGGTGTGATACTGCATATGCATACTACGAAGGTGAAGATCACAGTGCCGAAGAACTTCTTAAGATCATTGAAAAATTTAACACTAATTTGATAGAGTTCACCGGTGGGGAACCTCTGCTACAAAAAGATGAATTGATACCTTTGATCGAACAATTGATCGCCAGGGAATACAAAATATTACTGGAAACGAATGGATCAATTTCCTTGAAGAATATTCCCGATGAAGTTGTCAAAATTGTTGATATTAAACTCCACAGTTCAGGAGAATCAGACTCTTTTTTAACGGAAAATTTTAAAATTCTTACAAAAAAAGATGAAATAAAGTTTGTTTTATCGGACTTTTTTGATTATAATGAAATGAAGGATATTATAAAAAAAAACAATTTAGAAACTGATCGCTCAATACTGGTATCAAGAGTTTTTAACTCAAATATATCAGATGAAGAATTCGCGGAAAAAATATTGAGTGATGAATTGAATGTAAGATATCAGATACAGTTGCATAAACTTATCTGGGGTGATAAAAAAGCCAAATAGTAATATTCATTAAAAAGTAATCGGAGGATATATGATCAAGCATATAGTAATGTGGAGTATGAAAAAAGACTCTGATGTTGCATTGAAGATCGGCAATGCAATGGAAGTAAAAAGAAGATTAGAAAGCCTCAAACCAAATATATTTGAGATAAAGAAATTTGAAGTGGGTATGAATTTTTCAAATTCTCCTTCTTCATACGATATTGTTCTTTACTCAGAATTTGATAATAGGGCTGATCTGGATCATTATCTTAGACATCCCAAGCACGTGATAGTAAGAGAATATATTGATAATGTCACTGAAGATCATCATGTTGTGGATTACGAGATCTAAAGAAGGTCAATCCAGTAAAATGTCTGATACGATCGAATTGTAAATGTTTATCTTCTCGGGATTTAAATAAAGCCTGCTTTCGTCCAGTATTAAATAATTATTTTCAAGATATTTCCCGATTTTTTTCCTAAAATCAAAATCAATAGTATTACCAAAAAAGTTATTGTAGTTTTCAAGTGAAATACCACTGGTTTTTCTTAACCCGAGCATGATATACTCATTCTTTTTGTCTGTAAGACTTAGGGTCGATCTATTTGGATATTTATTGAATTTTAAATCAATGTAATTCTTTACATTGTTATCGTTGAACCAACGTGAGTCTAAATAAAATGAATGGGCGGAAGTACCCAGTCCAATGTAAGCTCCAAAATTCCATGTGTTAAGATTGTGGTTCGACATTTTATTTTTTTTAGAAAAATTCGATAATTCATAATGCTCAAAACCTTTTGATCCTAAGAATTCCTTAACAAAGTCATAATATTCCACTTCAATATCATCAACAATTTTTATGAGATCTTTTTTTACCGATCTTCTGTAAAATTCTGTTCCTTCATAATATGTCAGCATATAGGCGGATATATGTTCAGGATCCAGTTCGGCAAGCTTATTCAAAGTATAGATCAGGGAATTGATTGTTTGTCCTGGAATAGAAAAAATAAGATCTAAATTTATATTGTTAAACCCCAGTTTTCTTGCAGTATTAAAAGTTCTAAATATATCCTGAGGAGAATGTGTCCTTCCCAATGTTTTCAACTCTTTCTTTAAAAATGTCTGAGATCCGACAGATAATCGGTTAATCCCAAATTCTTTGAATAATTTTAATTTTTCTTCAGTAACAGATCCCGGATTTACTTCTACTGTAAATTCGTAGCCCTCTGCAAGATGGATCTGGTTTAATAAACCGGTAAGTAAGTTTTCCAGACTGAGAGCATCAAGAGAGTTAGGAGTTCCTCCCCCGATATAAACAGATCTAATATTTGGTGAGATAATATCACAGTATTGTTCAATTTCCTCGAGCAATTTACTGACATATTTGTTTTTTATGGAATTATCTTGTGTTGTGATCGAGTAAAAATCACAATATGGACATTTACTATCACAAAAAGGGATATGAATATATACATTCTCAATTATTTCCATGTTCAAATTTAACCGAACAATAAAATTATAACAAATTAAAAAGTTTATGTTTAAATTGTAAGTAGAAAACCATGAGAGGTGAATATGGAAAATATTATACCTGATTTCAAACAGGAAGCCATAAAAAGGCATTCTAACTTAAAAAAAGAACAAATTGACGAAATTTTAAATGAGGGTATGAAATGGGATCTTGCTGACGTGCTTAGATCAGGAGGATCATTAATATTCCCACATAGTAATATAGAAATTTGCGGTCATCAGACAGCTGCGGTTGTTCATGCCTGTTTGAACAGTGGAAAAGATAAGGTGATCGTACTTGGAGTTCTACACGCATTAACGAAAGAACTTGATGATGCCAGAAAACGTGTTGCATACGGTGGTGATCCTAAAAAAGAAGTTTTCTGGGGAATCCAGGGTCCGGGATTAGATTTTAGAAAAGAATGGGAAAACGAATTCTCTTTGCTAAATTTCTTATTTCTTTGGAACGAGGAGATCAAAAGAAGAAATGTTAAATCTCCTGAATTAATCTTAAGATACCCATATTTAGCAGGAGGTTCACCTGATAAGATACCGGGGATGCAAGAGCTGAAAGCTCAATTCAGCAATGCGGTAATTGTTGCTACAGGTGATCTTTTTCATCATGGTGCGGGATATGGTGATCCGATCGGGTTGGCACTAGAACCTGAACAAGGTGGTCTTCAACTTGCTGAAATTACCATAAACAAAGGGTTGGATATACTTTCAAAAGGTGACTATTCGGCATATAATGAATTCAGTGTCAAAAGTAAAAGTGATGCAAGGGATGTCGGTCAGGTACTCAGATATTTAATTGGATCATTTAAGAGTGAAATACTGGATGTTGTCAGCGATGATATGAGCATAATTTATGAAAAACCTAAACCGACATGGGTCGCCGGTGCATTGGTCAAGCTTGAAAAACTGAATTAAGAATTAATTTTTTAAAATGTAAAAAATTTGTAATTTTACCTGTCAAAATTTCTTGACAAGTTTTCAAAAATGCATTATCTTTGCATTCTCAAAAGCGGAGGTCTCTCCACGAGAACGGAGGATTAGTCCTAATTGGTAAGGCAGCGGTCTTGAAAACCGCCGGGTTTGCGCCCTTGGGGGTTCGAGTCCCTCATCCTCCGCTGAGATTTCAAGAGTGTTCGCAAAAACACTCTTGTTTACATAGGATTTTAGAATTAAGAGTTCATAACTTCACTCTTGATCCTAAAATAAAAGAATTCAAGAGCATAAACACTCTTGATTCTAAACGGGGAATTGGCTGAGAGGCTTAAAGCGGCAGTTTGCTAAACTGTTGAAGGGGTAACCCTTCCGCAGGTTCGAATCCTGTGTTCCCCGCAAAAATAGAGTAGGAATTCCTGCTCTATTTTTTTTTTGACTTCTGAGAAACTTCGTATTACGGCTTCTAATTATTTTTTATTTCGTATCGTTCAGGTCACTAAACTCCACTTATAAAAAATGTTTCTCCTTGTATTACTCGTTTTTGAGAAGTCTGGAAATTACACACTCAAAATTTATTTATCTTTAAAAATCAATATTTTTGAATTGTTTTATCTGTGAAGATTAGGTATAATTATTTTTTAGCAAAACTATTGAAGATTCAGCGTTATGAAAGATCTTATTGAAGAGTTCTTAAAATATTTGAATAACGAAAGAAATTATTCTCAAAATACTATAAAAGGTTACAGAACTGATCTGTTGGACCTTTATGAATACATTTACAAAAGATCTGAGGTTGATCTGAACATTAAAGAGATCACAAAGGAAAAGATCAGGCCATATCTGAGAGATATGGTATTAAAAAAACTTTCAAAGAAAACCTACAACAGAAGGATCGCCTCATTCAAAAGCTTTTTCAATTACCTGTTCAGAAATAATATTATTGAAAAAGATGTTGGTTCTACGATAAATTCTATCAGAACTGAGCAAAGATTGCCTGAATTCGTAAGTACAGTGCAGATGAAAAATATTATGGAAAGCTTTGATGAGGGAGATTTCTTCTCAGCAAGGGAAAGTCTGATATTTGAATTTTTTTATGGTACAGGGATCCGTCTCAGTGAACTTTATGATATGACAGTTTACACGATAAATCACACAAAAGGTACTATATCTGTATTTGGAAAGGGTTCCAAGCAGAGAATACTGCCTGTTTCTGATCATATAAAAAGGAAATACAGAATATATCTGTCATTCAGAAAAGATATTTTATCTGAGAATGAAAATGAGACCGATTATCTGTTTATTTCGCAAAATGGAAAACACCTGTCAAAAAGACAGATACAGAGGATCGTCAGAGATAAACTGAAAAGACTGGCAACAGTGAATAAGACATCACCTCATATTTTACGACATACTTTTGCGACGCATATGCTTGATCAGGGAGCTGATATTATGACAGTTAAAGAGCTTCTAGGGCATGAAAGTCTGTCAACGACACAGGTATATACTCATGTCTCACTGGAAAGATTGAAAGCAGTATATAAAAAAGCACATCCGAAAGGGGAATGATATTGAGGAAGATATTATTTTATATGTCGTTAATGATCTTTGCAGGAAATATTTTCGCTTCATTAGAAAATATTATAATATCTCCTCAAACGATCGCTTCAGGGAATGTCTCGGGATTCCAAACAGGTGATACAACCATACCTGCTTTAAATACAGACAAAAAATATCTATCCCTAAATTTTCTTCACCCTTACGGTATCACTGAATTCTCCCGTGAGGATGTTGCATTTCAAACTAAAGTACTAGGTAAGAATTCTTATATCAGAGTCATTAATTTCGGGAACAGTACCTACAGAGAAAATACTCTTCAGCTTTCCTCATCAATTTTTCATACTGATGATCTAACGATAAGTCCGGGAATATCGCTTTTCTATCTGCATACTGAGTTTAAAAATAGTTATACCGCAGGAGTTGATCTAACTGCTTTTTATAAAATAGTTGATGATCTGGAAGTCATATGTTCAATAAAAAACCTTTATGCTTACGAAAATGATAATATAGATATACCAATGGAAATGTTCCTGAATTTTCATTACAGATCTTTGAATACGCTAGATGTTTATCTGGGTCTGGAGAAAGATGACAGGTATAAAGCTAATATAAAGACCGGTATAAGCTATAAACCAATTGATGCTTTTGTTCTGTCAGCGGGATACAATTTTGAACCTAAGTGTGTTAATTCGGGTTTTGCGATCAGATATTTAAAATACCAGTTCTCCTATGCGATTTCATATCATTTCGATCTAGAATATTCTCATGCGGTCGGTATCGTTTATGAGATATAATGTAATTCTGGCTATTTTACTGATAACCGTATTTTTATCAGCGATAGATCAAAGTGAACTGGATGAAGAGTCACTTACAAGTCTGTTCGACCATTTCAGATCAAATCCTATCAATATCAACACAGCCTCAGAATATGAAATTTATTCATTACCGTATATCGATGAAATAACAGCTTCTGAGATCTTTGACAGTATCTCCAAGTCAGACAGGATAAAAGACTTGAATAATCTTGTCTCAGAGGGAATAATTACTGATGATATTGCAAAGCTGCTTGATCAAATGATAGTGTATGAAGAAAAAGGTCCTGTAAAAAATGATCTAACATACCAGTTCAGAACAAAAAGACTTCTGGAAAAAACTATCGGTTATCAGGACTCTAATTATTTAGGAAATCAAAGCTATTATTTGAACAAGATCAAGGTTAAAACTGATAATATGCAGCTGTCTTTTCTTACTGAAAAAGAAGCAGGGGAGATCTCATACACAGATAATCTAAAGTTTTCTTTGGAATATACAAATACTGGTTCCAAGATCATTCTCGGTCATTTCAGTTTTTTCTCTGTAACAGGCTTATTGCAGTATGAATCTATGTTCATCGATCCATTTGCTTTGAAACAAAGTTTCAAGTTCCAAGATCCTGCGAGATCAAGCTTGTCCAGTATGGATTATTACGGGTTCAACGGCTTTTATGTATCTCAGGAATTTCGTAATTCAAATATTGCATTATTCTACGGTGAGAAGCCAGTTTCTGTCGTACTTACATCAGATAATTTAATAAATTCGGTAAACCTTAATTCCTATACCAGAACTGTGAATGAAATAGAACGCTATCACAATGAGAAGCATTTTTTAAAAGGTATTTCTTATCAGTTCATATATAATGATCTTTCAAGTTGTATATCCGTTTCGGAGGAAACCTACTCAAAAGAACTTGCAGATAATTCCGAGCTGCATAGTGGTATTCTTGGCGAATTTCAGCTCAAAAAAAAGTTTAAAAATAACTTCATTATACAATTCAGCGATGCAACAGATCTGAGTAAAAATAATTTTATCCTGAGTTCATCATTTACATCCAGTAAACTTAAGACAGGTATGTATTTAAGCAGGATAGAGAAGGATCGACTGTCCTTATCATCTCAGATTTTAAAACAGGGTGATGGTGATAAGGAGAACAGCATAGGATTCAAAGTTAAAGGTAACCTGTACAAAAGAGTAAATTTTATTTTTAGCAGTAATTATTTTAGTTCTGAGTATGATACAGGATATTTACCCGGGGGAGAAGTTAAGGCTGAACTGGATATTACGAATAGAAATATTTCTCTAAATTGTCAGAGTAAATATAAGAACTATGAGATATACGATGATGATCTTTATTCAACAATTAACAAAATTGATTCAAGATTAAAAATTCAATACAATTTTAATAGATCGAAAGTATCGAGTTACTTTAAATATTCAGATTGGTACGATGATGGATATGGATATTTGTTCTCTCAAACTTTCACCATGGATCTTAGTGAGGGATTTTTGATAAGACTTGGAGCCGATGTATATTTCACACAAGGGTCGACAATTATGTATGCAGGACTTTATGACATTGGTCTGTATCCGGGACTGATATCTTATTCAGGGTCCGGTAAGAGCATCTACGGTTTTGTTTCATACAGCTACAGGGATATTTTATTTACTTTCGGCATTTCAGAAGATTCTACATCTGACTCTGGAACTATAGGTTCAGGTTATGATGAGATCGATTCGGACAGATTTCACAGGATTGAGTTCAATGTGAAATATTTATCTGACCTTACTTCTTTTTAAAAAATTAATTCTCAAATTTTTCCCCGCGTGAATATTTATAAATTAATAGTTGTGTAATTTATAACAGTTAGCTATATTAAATAAAAATTCAGGGAAAGAAACACTAACCACGGGGTTTAAATGAAGAAACTTTCCATTTTGGGTTCAACAGGTTCTATTGGTGATAGCACTTTAAAAGTAATTGATAATTTAAAAGGTCAATTCAAGATAAAATATCTTTCCGCGAACAATAATTTTAAAAAATTAGCAGATCAGGCGTTAAGATATAACCCTGAATATGTCATCATTGATAAAGAATTCTATCAGGATCTGAAAGATATTCTGGGGACATCAAAGATAAAGATATTAACAATAGAAGAGGGTCTTGACCAGGCAACTTCTGATAAAAATGTTGATATTGTCGTAAATGCGATAGTCGGGTCATTTGGCTTGAGACCAACTATCAATGCTGCTAAAAACGGGAAAATTATAGCTTTAGCAAATAAAGAATCTCTAGTAATGGCCGGAGAAAATGTAAAATCACTGATGAAAGAATTCGGGAGTAAGATAATTCCGATCGATTCAGAACATTCAGCGATATTACAGTCTTTGAACGGAGAAGAATACTCTGCTATTAACAAGATAATATTAACAGCCTCAGGTGGACCGTTTCGAGATAGAAAGGACAGTTTGGAAGATGTATCTATCGAAGATGCTTTGGCACATCCGAACTGGTCTATGGGTGATAAGATCAGTATAGACTCAGCAACAATGATGAATAAAGGATTTGAACTTATCGAAGCTGTTCATTTATTTGATCTGGGTCCTGAAAGAATTGAAATAATTATCCATCCGGAATCGATCATTCACTCAATGGTCGAGTTCATTGACGGATCAGTAATTGCCCAACTGGGTCTGCCTGATATGATGGTACCTATCCAGTATGCCTTAACTTATCCTGAAAGGAAGAAACTTGATCTTCCGAAGCTGGATCTGCACAAGCTTGGTACATTGAACTTTTTTGACCCGAATACGAAAATGTTTCCTGCTATTAATGTGGCTATAGAAGCGATAAAAGAAGGAGGAACTGTTCCTGTAGTTCTTAATGCGGTCAATGAAATTATGGTTTACAAATTTTTGAAAGGGAAGATCAAATTCACTGACATTGTTAAGAATGTAGAGGAAGAAATATCTAAGCACAAGAAGATAAAAGATCCTACGATCGATCAGATATTTGAAGTTAATGATGAGATTTGGAAAAGGCTTCATTAAAATAAAAACTTAAAATAATAAAAAGGAGAAGGAAAATGAAAAGAATGGTACTAATGTTGATCTTAGCCTCGATCGGCTTTATCTATGCTCAGGAAGAGTATTACGATGATTACAATAATACTCACTCAAGTGATACAACTGCGGATGAAATAATTACAACAGAACCAATGGCAGTGGCTGATATAATCGGTACAGCAACAAATGATACTCCGGACAATACTCCCGAACAGGATATGACAGCATCAGCCGAAGCATCGATCTCAGAATTCTATAAGAAACTTAACATACCTATATGGTACAGATGGAGAGAATTTGGTGTGAGTGCAACCATACCTTACTTTATGTCTCGTGATGTTCCAATGTCGGATCTTAGCGCTAGTGGTATTGGTGATATTTCAATAGGTTTTTCGTATGGTAAATTTCTCGCGGAACAAAATACTTATCTTGATTTTAATGTAACAGCAAAATTACCTACTGGAGATGATAAAGCTGATGCTGGTGATGGAGTTACTGTTTCTCTCACTACAGAAACTCTTGATATAACTGGAGCCATATCAGCATATTATTTTATGGATGATTTCACTTACAAAGGAAACATTATTTATACTATGAACGGTAAATATACTGATGATTGGGATATTGAACATGATAGAGGTGACAATTTCTTGTTTGTTGTAGGTGCAGACTACAGATGGCAGTACAATCTTACATTTGGGCTTAATGCGAACTATGGAATGCATGCAAATAGTGAAAATGACGGTGTAGAAGGAATGGATAAAACAATCTTTATGGATTTAAAACCAGTAGTTAAATATCCTATCAATCTTTTTGAATTTGTAGCTGGGGCAAAAATACCTTTATACACTGATACTCCTGATGATAGTTACAATGAAGGCAATAGAAATATGGTATTCTTCTTCAGAACGAATTATCAGTTATTCTAGGTAAAATTGAATCTACAATTAACGAAAATAAATGTAAGGGCGGATCATTATCCGCCCGTAAATAACGTAAGCGAAAGTTAAATACGTACGGGGTGAAGTTTGGACAACAGATTCAAGAAAAAGAAATTTTCCTGGGAACCTAAATATTATATAATTCTTAGTATATTGCTCTCATCCATGATAAGCATCGTCATGTACGTGAATTATTTACAATACAGGAATATTTTACTCGAACTTGCTCAGGATTCACCGCAAATTAAGAATACACCAGAAACCTACCCGATACTTATATTATTGGCTTTTGTAAACCTGCTGATGATATCAGGTGGAATAATTTTTTATACTATTTATAAGATCAGAAAATTTCAAGCTGATCTAAAGAAGATAAATGGAGAGCTTCAAGAGAAAAATGATGAATGTGTAGATGTAAATAAAAAGTATCAACTGATAACTGATAATGTTAGCGATGTAATTGTAACTCTGGATATGAATGGTAAAATTACGTATATAACGCCTTCAATTGAAGATTATCTTGGATATACACCTGAAGAATTCATAAATACCAAGATAGAAAAATTTCTTTCAAAGAGATCTATGAGAACTGTTGCCAAGGATATCATCTTCAGGAAGCAGGAACCTGAAAAGTTCAAAGACGTAAATACATACGAAATGGAGCTTAAAAGAAAGGACAAGCATAAAATCTGGGTCGAGTTGAAGACAGTTGGAATTACTGAGGGTGAAAAAAAGATCAGTTTCCTTGGGGTTTTCAGAGATATTACCAAAAGAAGAAGAAATGAAAGATATCTTAAATTCCAAAGTGATGTGATGTATAATATTTCAGATGAAGTCCTGATAACTGATATAAATGGAAAGATACTTTATGTTAACAAAGCAGTTCTTGAACATACTGGATTAGATAGAAAAGATCTCGTTGGCAGAACTGAATCAATTAAGCAGTCATCTGAAGACAGCATATCAAAAAAAGAATTGATAGAAGCTGTTAACAGGGAAGGAAAATGGGAAGGGATAGTTACAGGTGTTTTACCTAACGGGAAGAAAAGGGTAGCATCATCCAGATGTAAGTTAATATATAATGATCACAAAAAACCTGCAGGAATTGTAGCAATAAGTACCGATATTACAGATAAAATATCGATAGAGAACGAACTAAAGGAAAGTGAGAAGAAATACAGGTTGCTGATAACAAATGTTTCCGATGCTATCTGGACCTCTGATAAGGAATTTAATATCAATTTTATAACCAGGTCTATAGGACAGTTCATGGGATACGATCCTGATGAATTCTTAAAGTTGAAACAGAATGAATATTTGAGTCCTGATGCCATGGATAAAATATCAAAACTTAAAAGAAGGATCAATTATAATTTCAACTCTGTGAATTTCCCGATAATATTCAATGCTCAATTGATATGTAAGGATAATACAAGAAAATGGGCTGAAGCAAAGATTAATCCTTTACTTGAAGAGGATGGTGAAGTTATAGGATTTGTAGGTGTTTGGAGAGATATTACAAGCTTTATACTAACAACTGAACGTAACAGGACATTGGAAGACAGATTGTCGCAGGGTGAAAAAATGGAAGCATTGGGAAGGCTTGCAGGTGGAGTTGCACATGATCTGAATAATGTTTTAACAGGGATAGTTGCTTATCCTGACCTGCTGATGTTGAAAATGGACAGCGAAGATCCTTTGAGAAAGAAAGTTCAGGCGATAAAGAAAAGTGGGGAGAAAGCAGCTTCAATAGTTGAGGACCTTCTATCCTTATCAAGACGTGGTGTAAACAAGTTCGCACCGGTGAATGTTAACAAAGTTGTAAAAGACGTACTTGAATCACCGGAAATAGAAAAACTGCAGATATATCATTCAAACATAAGATTAAGATTTTCAGAGGATGATACGACCCCAAGTATATCCGGTGCGGAATTCCAAATTTCAAAAGTTTTAGTTAACCTTATAACAAATGCAGCTGAATCTATGATGAGCGGTGGGGAAATTTTCATTTCAACAAAATTTGAAAGTTCAAAAAATAAATCATTAAGATTTTCTAATATACCTGAAGGGGATTATGCAGTTCTTTCTGTAACTGATGAAGGTGTAGGTATTTCCAAAGAGGATCAGAAAAGAATATTTGAACCGTTCTTTACAAGTAAGTCAATGGGAAGGAGCGGAACTGGACTTGGGATGGCGGTAGTATGGGGTACTGTAAAAGATCATGACGGATTTATTGAACTTACAAGTAAAGTCGGAACTGGAACGACCTTCGATCTTTACTTTCCAGCTCTCGCAGGGACCACATATATTGAGGATATCTTAACAGATAACACATCAATTGAAGGAAATGGAGAAAAAATACTTGTGATCGATGACGAGGAAGTTCAGTTAGACATTGCTAAATCACTTCTTTCTGAAATAAATTATGATGTTGAAGGTACAAGTGATGTTGAGAATATAAATTCGATCCTAGAATCTTTTGATCCTGATATCGTGCTTCTTGATATGATCCTTGGAGAAGATAAGGATGGTTATGATGTTTATAAGGAAATGATCAAGGTCAGACCTAAGCAGAAAGTAATAATAGTAAGTGGTTATTCGGAGAGTGACAGAGTAAAAAAGGCAATGAAGCTGGGAGTAAAAAAGTACCTGAAAAAGCCTTATAATATCCGGGACATAGCCAAAAATATAAAGGATACTTTAAAAGAAGACAGTGATGAGCAACAAAAATAAGACCGGCAGATCAATAGATCAACTGGCAAATGATAAACTTACATCATTAAATATTAATGCAGGTATAGTTAAACCTGAAGGTATTTCCGATGATAAACTGGATATCTTTATAAGTAAAAAAAAACGCAAGATAGATCTCGAAGACTTCCTGACAGGTATATTGAATGGTGATAGAGTAATTTTGGGAAGAGCTCTAACCCTTATCGAGAGTAAGAAGAAAGAAGATAACGACCTTTCAAAAAAAATTATAAACAGATGTTTACCATATTCAGGCAAATCTATCAGGATTGGTATTACCGGTATTCCAGGTGTAGGTAAAAGTACTTTTATCGAAACTTTCGGACTTTATCTTCTTGAACAGAAGAAAAAAGTAGCTGTAATGGCAGTTGATCCAAGCAGTAACCTTTCAGGAGGTAGTCTGATGGGTGATAAAACAAGAATGGATAAACTTTCCAGTAAGAATGATGTTTTCATCCGTCCTTCAGCAACCTCAGGTTTTTTAGGGGGTGTGAACAGAGCCACAAGAGAGGCTATAATACTATGTGAAGCAGCCGGTTATGATATCATACTTGTTGAAACTGTAGGTGTGGGACAGTCTGAAGTCCTGGTTCATTCGATGGTGGATTTTTTTCTTTTACTGCAAATTGCCGGAGCTGGAGATGAACTTCAGGGGATAAAGAAAGGTATTATGGAAATGGCAGATGCGATAGCTGTTTCAAAGTCTGACGGTGACAATGTGATCAAAGCTGATCTCTGTAAACAAGAACTTGAGAACGCAACTCACTATTCTCTTAACTTTGATCCTGACTGGCAGGTTCCTGTTATAGCGATCTCTTCCTACGAAAATAAAGGAATTGATGAATTATGGAAGATCATCATAAAGCATCATAGTATAATGAATTCAAATGGAAAATTTCAAAATAAACGGAAATATCAGCTTGAACAATGGTTGAAAACCACGATCACACAAACACTTGAAAATATATTTTATAATTCTACTGAAGTGCAACAGGTTTTAAGTTCAGTTAAAAAGGATGTGATAGAAAGTAAGATATCACCAATAGCCGCAGCTGAAAAACTAATAAATATTCTAACAAAAGATACAATTTAAAACATAACTCATCCGTGTTAGATCGATCCGGATAAAATCTTTTACAGATTTTACATGTAAACAATTCATAAAATATATCTTGACAACATTTAATACGCTAAATAAATTCAGCGATGTTATAATAACGTTGCAAAAAAAATGCAACAACAAAAAAAAATTAATTGTGAGGCATCAAAATGTATAACATCGACAAGTTCATGGCTGAGCTTGAGAGGAGAAACCCCGCTCAACCAGAATTCATCCAGGCAGCAAGAGAAGTGATCGAATCAGTCATTGACATGGTCAACGAAAACCCCTCTTATCTTCAGGCCAAGATACTTGACAGAATAACTGAACCTGACAGAGCTTTTCTGTTCAAAGTGGAATGGGAAGATGATAACGGTGACATTCAGGTCAACAAAGGTTACAGAGTACAATTTAATAATGCTATCGGACCTTATAAGGGTGGACTGAGATTTCATCCGAGTGTTACTTTAGGTGGATTAAAATTCTTGGGATTCGAACAAATATTCAAGAACAGTCTTACAACTTTACCTATGGGTGGTGGTAAAGGTGGTTCAGATTTTAATCCAAAAGGTAAATCTGACAATGAGATAATGAGATTTTGCCGTTCTTTTATGACTGAACTTCAAAAATATATTGGTCCTCAAACTGATGTACCTGCCGGTGATATCGGTGTTGGTGGAAGAGAGATAGGTTTTATGTACGGACAATACAAAAGACTTCGTTCGGAAAATACCGGTGTTCTAACAGGCAAAGGATTGAACTGGGGTGGATCATTGATAAGACCTGAGGCTACTGGATTCGGAGCAGTTTATTATGCAGATCAAATGCTTAAACATAAAAATGAGACAATGGAAGGTAAAACAGTTTCTCTTTCAGGATTCGGTAACGTAACATGGGGATGTGCAATAAAAGCTACAGAACTTGGAGCAAAAGTTCTTACAATTTCAGGACCTGATGGATACATACTCGATGAAGATGGTGTGAACACTGAAGAAAAATTTAATTATCTGCTTGAATTGAGAGCTTCTAATAATGATGTAGTTGCTCCTTATGCGGAAAAATTCCCGAATGCAAAATTCTTTCCTGGTGAAAAACCGTGGAAGGTCAAGGTTGATATGGCATACCCGTGTGCTATTCAGAATGAACTTAATGATGAAGATGCAAAAAATCTTGTAGATAATGGCTGTAAGTATGTGATAGAAACATCAAATATGGGTTGTACAGCAGATGCGGTAAACTATTTTATTGCAAACAAAATTGCTTTCGGTCCAGGCAAAGCTGCAAACGCAGGTGGAGTTGCAGTATCTGGTCTTGAAATGTCACAAAATTCAATGAAACTATCGTGGATCAAGGAAGAGGTTGATGAGAAACTTAAATGGATCATGAGCTCAATTCATGCTGCGGGTGTTAAATATGGTACACAAGCTGATGGATTTGTTAACTATGTTAAAGGTTCAAATATTGCAGGATTCAAAAAAGTAGCCGATGCTATGATCGATCAGGGATACTAGAGATAATCTGATCAATCATCAAAAGGCTCCCTAGTGGAGCCTTTTCTGTCTAATTAAATAAAAATGACAATTATTTTAGATAAAATATTTCTACCTGAAACTTTAAAAACTACCTTAAGTTATATACATTGAACGTACACTCTTGAAGGAGAACTGCTATGGAAAAAAAATCATTCAATGCATTTGAAATGGCAAAAAAACAATTTGATTCTGCAGCTGAAATGCTGGAATTAGATGAAGCAACCCGTGATTTATTGAGAACCCCGATGAAAGAATTCCATTTCAGCATTCCTATTACTATGGATGATGGAAGTAAAAAAGTTTTCCGGGGTTTCAGATGTATTCACAACGATGCAAGAGGTCCTGCAAAAGGAGGAATAAGGTTTCATCCTCAGGAAACAATTGATACTGTAAGAGCTTTATCAATGTGGATGACTTGGAAAACATCAGTTGCTGATATTCCTCTGGGAGGAGGTAAAGGTGGTGTGATCTGTGATCCACATAACTTAACCAAAAGGGAGCAGGAACAAATTTGTAGAGGTTGGGTTCGACAAATTTATAAAAATGTAGGACCTTTCACTGATATTCCAGCACCTGATGTAATGACAAATCCCCAGCATATGTTGTGGATGCTGGATGAGTATGAAATAATAACAGGAAAGAAACAGCCGGGATTCATAACCGGAAAACCTGTAGGAATGGGTGGGTCATTAGGCAGAACTGAGGCAACAGGTTATGGTGTGATCATTACCATAAGAGAAGCTTTGAAAAAGTTAAGTTTAAAAGCAAAAGACACAACAATGAGTATTCAGGGATTTGGAAATGTAAGTCAGTATGCGATCGAGCTTTATACTCAAATGGGTGGTAAAGTTATCTGTGTATCATGTTGGGATCAGAAAGATGAAAAAAGTTTCTCATTTAAAAAAGAAAGTGGTGTTAATTTAACAGAGCTGAAAAACATTACAGATCAATTTGGCGGTATAGATAAAGCCAGAGCAAAAGAGTTGGGGTATGATATCCTGGATGGTGATCAATGGCTCTTCCAGGAAGTCGATATCTTAATACCGGCAGCAATAGAAAATCAGATCACTGAAGAGAATGTGGAAAATATATCATCAAAAGTTAAAATAATAGCTGAAGGAGCAAACGGACCGACCACTCCGGAAGCGGATAAAATAATTGAGAGTAAGGATATCTTTTTAATTCCTGATTTTCTGGCTAATGCAGGCGGTGTTATCTGCAGTTATTTTGAGCAGGTACAATGTAATATGAACTACTTCTGGACGAAAGATGAAGTCTTGGGGAAATTGGATCAGAAAATGACATATGCATTCAATTCAGTTTACCAGTTTTCGACTAAGAACAGTATGACAATGAGAGTATCTGCAAATATAATGGCTATAGAGAAAGTAGTGGATGCATGTAAAGCTCGTGGATGGGTCTAACAACAACATGGGATAATAATGAAGATAAATGAATTTAATAGAATATTTTTCGATGATGAACAAAATATTTCATTCATTGGAGAAGGGGAAGTTGGAGGAAAGGCAAGCAGTTTAATTTATTTTGATAATATATTGAAGGAAAGTGATTTTTCTGAATTTGATGAAATTATGGTCAACATACCTAATTTTACTGTGTTGAGAACAGGTGTTTTTGATGACTTTATGACACAGAACGACCTCTACGATATTGCATATTCTGATAAAAGTGATGATGAAATTGCAATTGCATTCCAGAATGCTTCGCTTCCTTTTTCAGTTCTGGGTGATCTGAGAGAATTAATTTCAAAAGTGAATGTTCCGCTTGCAATAAGATCTTCAAGTATGCTGGAAGATGCAAAGTACAAACCTTTTGCCGGGATCTACGGGACAAAAATGATACCGAATAATCAGTTCGACTCAGATACAAGATTCACAAAGATGGTCGAAGGGATCAAGTATGTATATGCCTCTACTTTCTTCAAAGATGCAAAGGAATATTTTACCGCATCAGGTCTGGAGATTAGAAAAGAGAAGATGGCTGTAATAATCCAGGAGATCATTGGAAACAGATATGGAGATAAGTTCTATCCTAATTTGTCGGGTGTAGGTAAATCATACAACTATTATCCCATAAATGAAACTTTACCTGAAGAAGGTGTAGTAAATTTGGCATTCGGACTTGGAAAAACTATTGTAGACGGAGGATTATCATGGATATACTGTCCTAAGTATCCACATAAAAAACCCCCTTTCGGATCAGTTAATGAAATGTTGAAGTTAACTCAAACTGAGTTCTGGTCTGTGAATATGGGCGATCCTCCAGCTTATGATCCCATCAATGAAACAGAATATATGCTGATCGAAAATATACATTCTGCTGAAGAAGATGAGACACTTTCAAATCTAGTTTCCACATATGATCATACAACAGACAGATTGACAATCGGCTCAGGAAGGGACGGGGCCAGAGTTCTCAATTTTGCCCCAATTTTGTCATTGGAACTGATACCCATTAACGATCTATTAATAAAACTGATGAAGGTATGTGAAGAAAAAATGGATTCTCCAGTTGAGATAGAATTTGCTATGACTTTTTCCAAAGACAGTTCATCAGAGAAACCCTACAGATTCGGTTTACTACAAGTAAGGCAGATGGTGGTAAATGATACTGATGTAAGGTTAGAAAGGTCAGAGTTGTCATCAAATGATACTATAATTGCATCGGAGCATGTTCTTGGGAATGGAATAAGCAACAATATTAAGGATATTGTTTTTGTTAAACATGAAACTTTTGATCCTGCAAAGACAGAATTGATCGCAAAAGAAATTGCAGAGATCAATTCGAAATTGCTAAGCGAAAAGAGGCCGTATCTTTTAATTGGTTACGGTAGATGGGGAAGTTCAGATCATTGGTTGGGTATACCTGTAACCTGGAGTCAGATATCAGGAGCTTCGATCATTGTTGAAGCAAGTCTAGAAAATATGAATATTGAATTCAGTCAGGGTTCTCATTTTTTCCATAATCTGACAAGTTTTAAAATTCAATATTTTTATCTTCCTCTGAGGAATGATTTTCCGACAGATTGGAATTGGATCAATTCGCTGGACCATGTAACAGATTTGGAATTTGTTTCACATGTAAGATATGATAAAGCATTAAAAACGATTGTTGACGGTAAAAGCAGATCAGGTGTTATAAAAAAATAGGTGTAATATGAAGAATGATAAATTGCTTTCCAGACTAATAAATGATCTTAATGAACGTGCGAAAGAATCCAAATGTTTGTATGAGATCCAGAATTTATTAAATGATAGAGAACTTTCCTTTGATGAAGTATGTTATAACATTGTAACGATACTTCCCATGGGGTGGCAGTTCCCGGAAATATGTAAAGCACAATTACTATATAAAAATAAGATCTTCCAAATTGAAGAATTTGAAGAGACTCCCTGGATGCAGGAGGTACAAATAACTGTTCAGGGAAAAGTGACTGGGCAGATCAATATCTATTATATCGAAGAAAGACCTCAAGCAGATATTGGACCATTTCTCAATGAAGAACTTACACTTATTGAGACGATTGGAAAGCAGTTTGAGCTATATGTTCTTCACCAGCAGTTAAGAACTGTTTTTGGGAATCATGGGAATATAGAGAATTCAACTCAAAGTGAATGGAGATCCATTTTGGATCTTCTTACAAGGACTGACAAAGGTTTTGCTGTCAAAATAACAAGAAAAATGATAAATTTTCTTTGTATATACGGAGTAAAAGAAGCCGAATCGCTTTTAGAAAAATTCAGTATTCCTGATGAATGTGTTAAAGAAAAAAATTTCCCATTTAAAGCTTTAGAAGACATTGACTCTATGATGACTTTGACAGATGTATTTTCTGTTGCCGAAAGACACTTGACCGAGGAAGAAATCTTAACAAATGTGCATAAGTGGATAAAGCAGGAAAGTTCTGCTTTTATGGCGAATATACTGAATAATAATGCAACTACAGTAAGTGAGATCATTAGTGCATTGGAGAAGTATCATTTCCTTGCAGAGCAGGGTTTGGAGTTGTCCGGATTAAGACAGAAAAGTTTTACTGTAGCTTTGATAAGGAAATTCATGTCTGATCAGAGAACCTTTATTGATGTTGCAAAAAAGCATCTGAATGTGGACTCATTTTACAAATTAACAAATAATCTTATTCATCCTGAACACAGTCTCGGAAAACTTGGTGGAAAAAGTGCAGGTCTTATCGTGGCGTCACATATTCTGTTAGAAGATTCGAACAATGCTAAAAAGGTTAAAAACCTTAAAATCCCTAAAACGTGGTATATAACAGCTGATGGAATACTTGATTTTATGAAATATAATAACCTTGAAGACATAATGGAGCAGAAATATAAGGATATAGGTCTCGTTCGACAGGAGTATCCATATGTTATTCATGTCTTTAAAAATTCTCCCTTCTCTTCAGAAATGATAAAAGAACTCTCAAAGTGTCTTGATGATCTTGGGGACACTCCACTTATAATAAGAAGCTCTAGTTTACTAGAGGATAGGATGGGTACTGCATTTGCCGGAAAATATAAAAGTCTTTTCGTTGCCAATCAGGGACCAAAAGAAAAAAGAATGACCGATCTGATGGATGCAATCTCAGAAGTATATGCTTCAACTTTTGGACCTGACCCTATACAATACAGAGCTGAGCACGAACTGCTTGATTACAACGAACAAATGGGTATAATGATCCAGCAGGTTGTAGGTAAAAAAGTTGGGGATTATTTTTTCCCGGCTTTCGCAGGAGTTGCTTTCAGCAATAATGAATATCGATGGTCAAGCAGGATCAAAAGAGAAGATGGTTTAATAAGATTAGTTCCGGGATTGGGAACAAGAGCTGTTGACAGGACCAGTGATGATTACCCGATACTTATATCACCAAAGAATTCTGATCTCAGAGTTAATGTATCGATCGATGAAAAAATTCGTTATTCTCCTAAACAGATCGACGTTATAAATCTTAAAACTAAAAAATTCGAGACTAAAAAGATCGATGAACTTATAAAAAAATGTGGGAAGAACTATCCTATAATCAACAAGCTGGTTTCTGTAATTTCTGAGAAATACCTGCTACCTCCAAAAAAATTTGGAACTGATTACAAAAAAGAAAATTTTACAGTTACATTTGATGGTTTATTATCAGACCAGGTTTTCATGAAAGAGATGAACGATATTTTATACACACTTAAACAAAAATATGAACACCCGGTTGATATTGAGTTTGCACATGATGGAGATGATCTTTACTTATTACAATGCCGTCCTCAGAATCTGGGTTATGATTCCAAACCAATTACCTGTCCTGAAGACATTAAACAAAATGAGATATTATTTACCGCGAATAAATTCATTTCGAATGGTTTAGTTCAAGGAATATCTCATGTTGTGTATGTAGATCCTGTGGGATATAGCAATCTGTCTTCATTGGAGGAGATGAAAAATGTTGGAAAGGCAATTGGGTTGTTAAATAAAATATTGCCAAAAAAACAATTTATACTAATGGGTCCTGGAAGATGGGGAAGTCGGGGTGATATCAAATTAGGAGTGTCTGTTTCATACTCTGATATTAGTAACACCAGCATGTTAATAGAAATAGCTAAGAAGAATAAAGATTACGTTCCGGACCTTTCCTTCGGAACACATTTTTTTCTTGATCTTGTTGAGTCGGGAATAAGGTATTTACCATTGTATTCAGACAATCGTGATATTATTTTTAATGAGGAATTCTTCACTGAGAGTACAAATATTTTTAAAGATCTATTACCAAAATATTCAGATCTATCAAATGTGATCAAAGTAATTGATGTCAAAAATGTAACTAAAGGTAGAGAGATCCAGATATATATGAATGCTGAATCAGATAAAGCAACAGCATTAATTCGAGATATTAATGAAGAATATAATTCAAGGGAGCATTATCATTTCCGAACAAAGGATGTTAACAAAATTAA
The DNA here is from genome assembly GCA_016937995.1 of Candidatus Delongbacteria bacterium. GTDB lineage: Bacteria > UBA4055 > UBA4055 > UBA4055 > UBA4055 > WTAK01. Next base: position 143,884 of record JAFGVM010000016.1, on the reverse strand, counting down.
CATAGATAAAAAAGATGACTATCATTGGAAATGGAGACTTAGAGCAGTTGAAAAAATAGCCGAATCATTGGATGCAAAAAGGTTTGGAGTGAAAGAGCTGTATATTTTCGGTAGCGCTAAGAATGCTACTTCAAGGCCTGACAGCGATATTGATATTTTAATACATTTTATTGGAAATAAGGTTCAAAAAGAAGGTTTATTGATCTGGCTTGATGCATGGAATACGAGTTTAGGTTATTACAATTTTTTAAACACAGGTTATAAGCTGGAAAATATTCTGGATATTCACATAATTAACAATGATGATATAAAGACCAAGAGCAGCTATGCTATGAAGATATCAGCAGTATCTGATGCAGCAAGACCTCTATTTGTTAATAAAAAGTAGTTATACTTTTACAATATCTCTCTTTGTATAGTTGTAAGGTCTTCCAATTGAAATTTGATTAGAGACAATTCATTGCCGTCATGTGCGGCATTTAGCATTGTAGTATTGTTAATATTATCAAGGTAGCTATTGGTCAATCTTGATGATTCATGTATATGGCCATGAAGTGTTAAATAAGGTGATCTGTCTGTTATAAATCGTTGTATTGCAATACTGCCGACATGAACATCCAAAGGAACAAAATCGACCATTTTTCCATCAAGATCAGCTCTGTCGAGTTTTGTTTTATAAGGCGGTGAATGGAATAAAATAACAGCTTTACTTAGATCATCATCTTGAAATAATTCATTAAGGTCATCTTTGATAGTAGAATATTTTTTCTCATGATCACTTACTTCAATTGTTCTTGAACCCTCTTCAGGGCTGACACAGCCAATATCAACAAATCTTGAGACATCATATTTTTCCCAGTCTTTCAAACTGAAAGGAGTTGGTGGAATGTATGAGTAACCGTAAATGGAATATTCATTAAGTCTGATCTTTTTATTATGAATATATTGCCATATTCCTTGATTTTCGTATTTGATCATATCGGATTCTTGAGATCGCCCATCGTCATTCCCAAGTATAACAAAAATTCTGGGATATTTTTTACCTAAATTCTTTTTTATTTTTTTTAGCTCTTCAACTAAGAAATCTCCAAGGAAATCTTTATTCTTAAATTCATTTGAGAATGAATTTGGAAAGAGATCTCCTCCTAAAAAAACCACATCAGGTTTCTCTGAATAAATTTTAGAGAAAAATTTTTCATAACGCTCTTTCCTACCATGAAGATCAGTAACAAAAAAACATAATGTCATTTAAAACTCCTGACAATTATTTAATGATAACAACCGCTTCTCCGGTAGCACCATTCGCTTTGAGAAACAATTTTTTATCGAATCGTATATGTCTTAAAAGATCGTTCTCATAAATACTCTTTATAGAATTAAGTTTCTCAATATCTATCCTCCCATCATTCAGATAAGGATTGATTGTCATATAAATGACTTTCAAATGTGTGATATTCTGGAAAAAATGAGATCCCTGACTAGGATCGATATGAAACTTTTTTAATCCATGCTCCACAATGACCTTTGCCTTAGATATCTGTGCCCATTTAACTGGAACACCAAGCCAAGGGTCAGAAGAACCCCATCTGCCGGGACCAATTAAAATAAAATGCCTGTCTTTTTTGATGAATTTTTCATTTAATTTTTCTAATGTATTTGCAATCTCTTCTGTTTTAGAAGGATCGAATTTTTCAGGTTTTATGTAAACTATGTCAGTAATATCATCAATTGTTCCGTTCCCGAGAGTAGAATTCGAAGATATGATCGAGTTTTGTATTTCTTCCTCAGATATAGTGATGTCACTGAATTCAAGTCCTTGAACGATCGGTCTGATCTGTAAAAAATGAAATTTATGAGGAATTTCTTTGTCAGTACTTATTTGCATTGAAAATTCAATTTCTACCGGAGTATTCATTTCTTTTGCTCCCAGATCTAAAATATCTCTTATTACTTCAGGCAAAGGTATCATACCATATTTCAGGATAGGTGCGAATGTCACAATTTTTTTTCCGGTATCCTGATCCCCATCTCTGAGAACTTCATTCTGGGCATCATAAGTAGAAACCATCATTTTTAAAGATTTATCTTTTTCTGCCTCGTTGATCTTCAATAAAGAAAGATTATCACTTTCGTTAACAGTAGGAATGAAAGGTTTTGACATATTCAGGGCATAAAATTTTTTCTGAGTATTCCTTAAAGCCATTTCAGAATTTGATAATTGTAGTATTTTTTTTGGATACTTAGGAGAGAATCTTAATGAAGTATTTCCATCAACAATAGTTTTACCTAATCCTACAGCTATGTTAACTATACCTTCTTTCGGTTTTTCTTTACCTATAGGATAAAAATTCAAAGATCTGGCAACACCCGATAATGAAGGATAGAATCTTTCAGAATTTTCATCTGTAACATATTTTTGTCCACTCATTTCTTGAATAATAACGGACATTTTTTCTTCATCGATCAAATTATTTGTTGCAGCCATATAATTTCTACTGATCTTGAAAAACGTTGAGGCATAAACAGATTTAATTGCCTGACATAATTCAGTGACCCGAGTATTAATATTTACATTATTGTTCGAGATCATGTAAGTTGAATATACTCCTGCAAAAGGCTGATGATATGAATCCTCTAGCAAACTGGATGATCTTATAGCCAGGGGATCTTTAAAGTAAGATAAAATGCAATGTAATTTTTCTTTTAGGTGTGGCGGCATATCTCCCAAAAGAAAAAATTTCAGGATCCATTCATCAGAAGAATTGGATAATGCAATGGGATATAGGTCGTTCAGTTCCATGAATTCTTCGAATACATCAGTGGAGATAATAATTGTTTTAGGTACACTGATCGTAAGGTTGTCATACTTAAATGTCATTTTATTTCTTTTCAAAAATGAATCTATGAAGGCTAAACCTCTGCCTTTACCTCCCAACGAACCCTTACCTATACGGGCAAATCTGGTATAGTTGTCAAAATTATCTTTTTCAAAAGTTGCAATTGTTCCTCTACCTGTGCTGATTCGGTAACTTTTAATAATATTGATTACGAAATCTCTTGTATCTTCAACACTTTTAAAATCATTTTGCTTCTTATGCTTTATCAGGTCTGCCAAAGTAAAAAGCGCTCTTGCTTTGAACCACTTTGAGAAATGGTTGTTATCAGCATGGTATTCAAAAGAGCTTAATGGTACTATTTCGAGTTTATGCTGTAAGCTTTGAAGGTCTGATGCTTTACCGATTTCTTCATTCGTCTGGGGATCAACAAAAACAAAATCACCAAATCCAAAGTTAGTCCTGATATATTTTCTTAATTTATTCAAAAGATTTTTTGAATTTTTATTAATGAAGGCCGCATTCATTGATTCAGTTTCATCTTTATGCCTTGATTGAGATGATTGTAATAATATCGGTAAATATTTATTTTCATTTCTGATAAATCTACATAATTTCAAGCCAGCTTCATCGTCATTTTTACCATTTATATCGTAAGAAATGTCAGATATAACACCAAGTATATTTTCTTTATATTTTTCATAAAGCTCGATTGCTTTTTCATAATTGTTCGCAAGAACTATTTTAGGGCGTGCTCTCATTCTCATCGTTTTCTGATGCTCATTTAACCCCTCTTTCATCAAGGCTTGAGTTTGATTGAAAAGGATTTTATACATGCTGGGTAAGTAACTTGAATAGTATCGAATAGAATTTTCAACAAGGATAATAGCATACGCCCCAACCTCCCTGACGTCATGCTCGACATTCATTGAATCTTCTATTAACTTTATTATTGCAAGCATTATACTTGAATCTCCCAGCCATGAAAAAACATAATCAATGTGAGATAGATCTTTGTTGTATAGAAAGTTGGAGACTTCTCGTGAAAAATGTGTAAGGACGACAATAGGAATTGCAGGGTAAGCTTTTTTTATCTTTTCAGAGAGTTCGAATGGTAAAATATCACCCAGATTAACCATTGTTATAATGAGATCAAAATCTTTTTCTTTCAGTTTTTCAAATGCTTCAGTTTGATTTGATACCTGAGTGAATACAGGAGGATATCTCAGATTTATTGATACATACTCCTGGAATATTTGTTCATCGATCCTTCCGTCTTCTTCGAGCATGAATTTATCATATTTACTGCAGATCAACAGAATTTCGTGTATTCTTTTTTTCATTAGCTTACTAAAAGGCTCTTCAATGAAATCCTGTTTAAGTAAAATTTCCTGATCTTTTTTTGTAAAAGTATTACTCATAGCTATTCCTTGATGTGATCACTTTAAATTCGTATTTATACGACAGGTACTAAACTAATGATTTATTTTATAGGAAATCAAGAAATATTTTATTGGGTTTTAAATATTTAATTAAGTTATTAGATTGCGATTTTGTTCGTTATTTGCTATTTTCCTTTTTCATATTACAAATAGACCGATCCATTAACGGAAATATATGGGAAATAAACATCTTTTTTTAATTTAAGGAGAAAAAATGTCTGAAGTTGTAATTGTAATGGGTAGCAAAAGTGATGCTGAAACTATGAAAAACTGTGAAACATATTTGAATTACTTCGGTATCAGTTATGATGTTAAAATAATGTCAGCACATAGAAACCCTGAAGAAGTGAGTGAATTTTCAAAAAACGCGGATAAGAACGGTGTTAAAATAATAATTGCAGCAGCTGGAATGGCAGCTCATCTGGGTGGAGTTATTGCTGCCCATACTGTCTTACCTGTACTTGGTGTTCCTATGAAGGGTGGTGCAATGGATGGTCTGGATGCGTTACTATCTATGGTACAAATGCCTGCAGGTGTTCCTGTTCCGACTTTAGCAATAGGAAACGCAGGTGCAAGAAACGCTGCAATAACTGCAGTTCAGATATTGGCATTGAACAATGATGATCTGAAGCAAAAGTTAATTGAATTCAAAAAAATGGGAAGTAAATTATAAATGACCGATAAAGCCATAGTGATAATTCCGACGTATAATGAGATCGAAAATGTTGGTAAGATGATTAATACGGTTTTAGATCTTGATGACAACATTGATATTTTAATAGTCGATGATAATTCTCCGGATAAAACAGGAGAATTCGTAAAAACGAATTACGGATCGGAGAAAAGAGTTAACCTGATCGAAAGGGAGGGAAAACTTGGCCTGGGAACTGCTTATATCGAGGGTTTTAGGTTTGCTTTAAATAAGGATTACGATCTGATAATAGAAATGGATTGTGATTTTTCACATGATCCCAAAGATGTTCTAAGATTAATTGAATCAGTAGCAGATTATGATCTGGTCATAGGATCAAGATATATTCAGGGAGTAAATGTGGTGAACTGGCCGCTAAGAAGGTTGATACTGAGCATGGGAGCTTCATTATACACTCGTATGATAACCGGAATGCCGATAAAAGATGCAACTTCAGGATTTAAATGTTTTAAGAGAAAAGTCATTGAGTCGATAAAACTGGATGATATACATTCTAACGGTTATTCTTTTCAGATAGAAATGCACTACAGATCATGGAAAAAGGGATTTAAGATCAAGGAAATACCGATAGTGTTCACTGACAGGATAGATGGTGTTTCAAAGATGGGAAAGCATATTGTAAAAGAAGCTATTTTTATGGTATGGAAATTAAGATTTCCAAAATTATTCGGAAAAAAGAGTTAATGTACAATGGATCTTTCGGTCATAATAGTAAATTATAACGTTAAGTACTTTCTTGAGAATACAATTCATTCTGTAAAGAGAACCGTTTCAGATCTTTCTTACGAGATAATTGTGATCGATAACGCTTCCAAAGATGATAGTAAGGAATATATCACATCACGCTTCAGTGATATTACATATATATTCAATGAAGCTAATGTGGGATTTGCAAAAGCCAATAATCAGGGTCTAAAGATCGCCAAAGGGGATTTTGTACTTATCCTGAATCCTGATACGATCGTAAAAGAAAGAACAATAAAGTTATTGATAGATCATCTTAAGACCAACCCTAAAACAGGTCTTGTTACATGCAAAATAATTGGACCTGAAGGTAATATTGATCCTTCATCCCATAGATCATTTCCGACCGCCTGGAATTCCTTTTGTCATATTTCCGGCCTTGCCAGGGTATTTCATAACTCCAGATTATTTTCAGCCTATAATCTGCTTTACATAGACGATGATCTTGTGTCAGAGGTCGATGCGGTTTCGGGTTCATTTATGCTATTCCGGCGCGAGATTTTGAATGAAGGTACTTACATGCCGGAAGATTATTTTATGTATGGGGAGGATATAGATTTTTGTTATCAGATCAAAAAAATGGGTTACAAGATCGAATATGTGCCTATTGGAGAAATAATCCATTTTAGGGGACAAAGCTCAAAAAAAGACAGGATTAAGCTTAGAAAATATTTTTACAGTTCAATGAAAATATTTGTTAATAAGAATTATTCTTCCAGATATTCGATATTTTTTCAGATAATACTTGAATTGGCGATCTTTACAGCATATTCAATGTCAGTTGGCCGGATATTCCTGAATAAATTTATTCTTCCGATTATCGATATTGCATCATATTTTGGTGGATTAGTACTTGCTATTGCTGCCTATACACCTCTAATGTACATTCTGGGTATAAACAGAGAGATCGGCTATTCATCGATAAAAATTGAAATGTATCTCAGTGTTTCGGTCATATATACATTTATAATCATAACAGTGTTTCTGCTGAATAGTGTTTATACCTCGATGAAACACTCTTACCGGCAATTTTTAAAGTCAATGTTCTTTATTTCACTGACCGTGATAAGTATAACTTTTTTTATGAGAAATGTTGCTTTTTCCAGAGCTATTCTCTTTCTTATGTTGGTATTCAGCGGTTCATTAATGTTCGCCTGGAGGATATTGCTGTTGAGGAAAATGAAATTTTTTCTTAATAACACAGTAATTGTTGGTATTGATGATATTTCTAAATCTTTGGTCAACTTGGATACAGAATTGGCAAATGAGGGAATGATGATCACCGGTTTTATTGATACCAATCATGAATATTTAGGAAAAAATATCGGCAATTATGCAGTTTTGGGTAACATTAAATACCTGATTGACATAATGAAGGTCGAAGAGGCAAACAATGTTTTATTTTCTTTAAAAAGTATTTCTTTACCGGAGATCATGAGTTATAAGGAAATACTTAGATCGAACAAAATGAAATTCAAGATAATTCCCGATTTTGTAAGTGTTAAAGACGGAAAGATCCAATATTTAAATGTTTCAGACTAGGAGAGCATTATGGAGTCACTGAAAAGATTATTGAAATGGTTTTTAAAAACAACGTTCACTGTAGTAATTGTTTTCAGTGTGATGTTCGTTTTCATTTTATTGTTCATTTCCAAGATAACATATGATCAGATGAATGATAACATTAATATAAAAAAAGACAGCTATGTTGTTTTAGCATTTCCTAACGGATTGAAAGAAAGTCCAAGTAATGAATTTAATTTGTATTCGATGAGATTTAAGGATCTGAACAAAAGAGAATTAACCTTTTATGAAGTTTTAAGATCAATTGATCAGGCTGCAGATGACAGTAAAATATCAGGTATTATTCTTGATCTTGATTCCTGGAATATCTCGAGTGTACATACAAAAGAGCTTTCAGTTGCTATGGAGAAGTTCAAAGAATCCGGTAAAAAGATATTCGCTTACTCAAACGGAATGAATAAAAACAGTTACTTGGCAGCTATCTATGCTGACGAAATAGTAATGCCTCCTTCAAATTCTTCAAATCTTATGCTTTCCGGATACAGTATTTCAGTTCCATACTATAAAGATCTCGGTACAAAACTAGGTATAAACGTGAACGTGATACATATCGGGGATTTTAAAGGATCAGGAGAGAATTTCGCAAGAAATTCAATGTCTGATAATTTCAGAGAAAGTATAACTGACCTGCTGGATGCAAGGCTAGAGCTTTTCATCGATGATGTAACCTCAAAACGGAATATTGATAAAAATACTTTTACAACTCAGCTATTGAACGGTGACCTGGCTTTCATCAACCCGAATGAGGCAATACAGTTTAAACTGATCGATAAAACTCAGTCTTATGATGATTTTCTAGGAGATAAATCGATCAGGAAAAAGCAACTGGTCCAGATCAATGACTATCCTCCTAAAGAAAATTACACATTCTCTGATTCAAAGATCGCGGTTGTTTTTGCCGAGGGTACTATAGATATGGGGAACGGGAATGTTGAGTATATGGACGATACCATCTATCCTGAAAAATTTAGTAAAATATTCGATAAGATCGAAAAAGATAAAGATATAAAGGCTTTGGTGTTAAGGGTCAATTCTCCGGGAGGATCAGCTCTTGCATCTGAATTAATATTGCAGAAAATCGGTGATCTCAAAAAGAGAATCCCTGTTATCGTTTCCATGGGACCGGTAGCCGCATCAGGAGGTTATTATATTTCAAGCTTTGCGGATAAAATATTTCTGGATAAATATTCTGTTACAGGATCAATAGGGGTTGTTGCTATCATACCTAATTTTAAAGAAATGGTTGATAAGATCGGTATTAACTATGAAAAGATCGAGAAAGGTAAATATGCAGATCTGTTCAATTTAACTGATTCAACCTCCCAGGAAGAATTGGCCCTGTTCAAAAAAGTTATGACTGAGACCTATGTAGAATTCAAAGACAGGGTATCTAAAGGTAGAAATATGGATCTTGATGATCTGGAAAAAATCGCACAGGGTAAAATATGGACAGGGGAACAGGCAGTTGCGAATGGATTAACTGATGAGATAGGCGGTTTGCAGAAAGCTATAGAAGAAGCTGCTGTAATAGCCAGAATAAAAAATTATAGCGTTGAAATGTTCCCAAAGTCAAAATCTTTTACTGAGAAATTATTTGAAACTGAAATGGAAACATCTGTAAAAATATTTGACAGGATAGAGTCTAAGGAATTGAAGAGCAGTTTAAGATTACTTGAAAATTCGTTGAAATTTTCAAAAAGACCTGTATTATTAATGCCTTACAGTGTAGAATAACTTAATATTGAACATCCCAGAGAAACAGTCCTTTCGGAGATATTGTTTTAGGGGCAAATGTTCTATCCTTTTTATCTAAAATACGCTGAATATCATCAATGTTCAGCGTATTTCTGTTTAACTCCATAAACGCTGATAGGATAATTCTGACCATATTGTGAAGAAATCTGTTCCCATGGATCTCCATTACCACTTCATCCTCCTGCTGAAAAAATTTTAATTCAGAGATATTGCATACATAATGTTTTACTTCTGATCTTGCACTGCAGAAAGATTGAAAATCCTTTTCACCGACAAAAATTCCCGCCCATTCATTAAATTTTTTAATATCAATATCATGAGGGTGTATAAGTGAAAATCTATTTCTGAAAATATCATTATTTCTTCTTATAAAATATCTGTAGATCCTTTTTTTTGCATCAAACCTGGAATTGAAACCTGAATCGATCTCTTCAGACCTAAGTGCTAAAATATCCTTCGGAAGAATATTGTTCAGAGGATGAATTATCTTGTCAGGGGGGATAGTTGAGTTATCCAACTTAAAATTGATAGTTTGGCATTTAGCATGAACACCTGCATCAGTTCTACCTGAAAATATCGTCATAATATTTGTTTCAAAAATGGTATTTAAACATTTTTCTATCTCCTCCTGAACCGTTCTGACTTCAGGCTGGATCTGTGAACCATGAAATTCAGTTCCGTCATATTGAATTGTCATCTTTATATTCATTTCATATCCTATATTATAACTAATGTTATTGAAATAATGATCAATAGAAGATCTTTCAGATAAAATCTCCTTTTCAGATAAAAGCTTCTCTTTTTAGAAAATGAAAAACCATGAACAGTGAAGTAATTATCAGTATACTTTGCTATGTAAAAACTCTGAATAAACAGATTTCGAAGCAGCGAAATATTGAAAGCTAATTTTGATCTCAGGTCAGAACTGGTATTTGATCTTCTCAGTTTTTGTTGTCTTTGAAGATTTGATCCTGTCTTGAACAGTTCGGAGACCGATCTTAATCCTAAAATAAATGAATATAATACTTTTCTGGAATAAATTCTGAAAAATAAAGGTTTGGATCTACTCAAATAGAAATCAAAGTAACTTAGAATGTATGAGTAATCTAATATTTGATTGAGCATTGAGCTGAGTAACAGTAAAATTATGATCTTAAGAGTGTAATTTGCAGATTCTACCACAGAATAATTTGAGATAAGCATAAAGACGGTAGAAAAAATTATAAATATCTTGAACTGATTTAAAGGTGATAAAAATAATTTATTAAACAGGTCGTTCATTATACTGAATATCCAGAATAATACAAGAATCGTAAGACAATAGTATATTGATGCAGAAAATACTATTGTTAACATCAGTGAAAAAACTATGATCATAAGAGTTACAGGGTTAATACCGGTATTGTTGTTTGCCCGTTTTGAGTTTATTACTGATGTATCATTCTTCTTCATGAAATTATTCAAATTCCCGGTTAAATAATTTGTTGATAAAGTTAAATATACAAAAACTTCATTTGCAATGTATAAAAAAAGGCAAACACAGTTTGCCTTTAATGATGGAACCTAGATAATTTAATTTAAACCTTCATATAAAAATTTGATCTGCTGTTTTAGTTGATATTCAACTTCTTTATCTTCATATAATGGTTTTAATAATTCTTTTGCTTTTGTTATGTTACCTGCTTTTACATACGAATCAGCTGAAAGGTACAAACTTTTATCTTTATGAAAACCGTTATCTGCGATAGCAGCTTTATAGTAGTATTTTGCAGATTTTTCAGCCATTTTTGGATCTTTTGATTCAGACCATTTATCTAAATAAATACCGCCCAGAATATTATTAGCTGCAAATTCTATTGGACCAAAATCTTTATAAGATCCCAAATTTTTCTCTAATATTTCTTTTGCTTCATCCACTTTACCTTCTTTTAAAAGAGCTTGTGAAGTAATTATCAGAATATCTCCTGCAGATCCGTATCCTGAATATTTTTCAACATAGCCGGGTCCCAATTCGATTACTTTAGCATAGTCCTTATCCTGAAAAGCTTTGCTTACCTCATAAAGTTTATCTGCAGCTATTGCTGTAGTCTTTGCCACGTTGGATTTATACAGATTCATTATGATGATTAATACAGCGACAGAAGCTACTAATACCAATAATAGATTTTTGTTCTTTAGCATGAATTCGTATGTTTTACCCATTTCTTCGTTCTGTGCTTTTCTTTTGAAATCAATACTCATCGTAAACCTCATTTTTTAGATTGCTTAATTCGAACCCGGATCATCACGAACTCTCACGGTCGTTCTCTGTACTCCCGAGAGGAGTTGTTTCCTGTTCAGTTTAACTCTCTCGGTCCTTCTCTGTACTCCCGAGAGGAGTTGTTTCCTGTTCAGTTTAACTCTCTCGGCCGTTCTCTGTACTCCCGAGAGGAGTTGTTTCCTGTTCAGTTTAACTCTCTCGGTCCTTCTCTGTACTCCCGAGAGGAGTTGAACCTCCGACCAATAGTTTAGGAAACTACTGCTCTATCCACTGAGCTACGGGAGCATTAGGTTCATAATGACCTTTTGAACTTTGTGAATATATAAAAAGGGATTTGTAAAGTCAATGAAAAATCAAAGGTTAATTTAGTATACGAACGGCTCTTTCAGTTTACTAAAGCTCTTTTGACCTGTTGAAAGGTCAAAATTCTCATCGATCCAGTTTTTAATATACCAGAAATGACCGTCAACTTTGATGATCTTTAAGGTAAACGAACCTATTACCTGAGTTGTAACTGATGAAGAGTCAGTAAAATTCATTGAGTAATCAAGTTCGATATTCAATGAATCTTCAGCTTCATTGTAAGAGTCATTCAATGATAGATCGATATCTGTAAAATTCGATCCGGACGTTTTCAGGTTATTAATGAAAATTTTTTCATTATCGATACCCCAGTCGTTAAAAATATCCTGCTCTGATATGTCCTGAGAATTTGATATGAAAGTGTAAGTGTATTCAGTTGTTAATGAGTCAATAAGCAAAGATTCATAAAAATTTTTATCAAGTGAAAGAAGTGATGTTTTCATATTGGTGAGTAGTCCTGAAACAGACTCAGAAATATAACTGTCACCGTCAGTATAAGGTTCTTCAGGGTCTCTTGTGGAAAAAATATCTGAGCATGAAACAAAGATAAACAGAGAGAGTAGTGTTATTAAGTATTTTCTTGCCATAGATTGTTCTTTCTTTTATATTGACCGTTCAAAAGATATAAAAGATTTTGCAAAAATCAATATATTTTAAATTTAAAACCCGGAGTTCATAATGTTGTCATTTAGAAAAAAAGATAAACCTGAAGCAAAATTAGATCTTTCTGTTGAAAAATTAGCTTTAACTAACACAATAACTATAGAAGCTCTCATACAAGTTCTTATCAAAAATAAGATCGTTGATCAAAATGAAATACTGGAAGAGATTAGAAGTCTGCAAAAAAATACAAAAGTAATAAAAGATACTGTTCAGGATAAATAAAAATATTATTTTCTGTTCTCAAAAGCCTGTTTTAAAGTGATCTCATCAGTATATTCGATCTCTCCACCCACCGGAATACCACTGGCCAGCCGTGTAATTTTAATGCTGATATCTTTAAGCATGTTTGATATGTACAGGGCAGTGGAATCTCCCTCAACAGAATGATTTAATCCAATTATGAGCTCGGAAGTATTATTCATTCTTATGCGGTTAAGCAGTTCATTTAGTCTTAAAGTTCCGGGTCCGATACCGTCAAGGGGACTCAGGAGGCCCCCTAAAACATGGTATAGACCTTTATGTATCTTTAATTTTTCGAACAGATAAAGATCATGGAAATTTTCAATTACGAGTATAATATCCCTGTTCCTCAAAGGATCTGAACAGATATTGCACAGTTTATCTTCAGAAAGATTAAAACATTCAATGCATAATCCAAGTCTTTCACGTGCCTCAATTATTGAATTTGCAGTATTTAAAGCATTATCCTTTGATGTGTTGATAAGATGATAGGCGATCCTCCGTGCAGATTTTTTGCCGATACCGGGTAATTTGGAGATATTGTTTATCAAATTTTCCAATATTTCTGACTGGGAATTCATTCGCCTTGATCCAGGAATTATTATATGATTTAACCTTTGTTAGAATCCGGGAATTTTAAATCCGTTAGGTAATTTAGGAACAACCTTAGACATTTCCTCACCTGATAATTTATCGGCTTCATCTATAGCCTGATTTACTGCCGCCATAACAAGATCTTCAAGCTCCTCAACATCATCAGGGTCTAATATACTGGGGTCTATTTTAATAGATAAAAGTTTCTTTTTTCCACTGACTTTGACTTTTACCATTCCACCACCGGCAGATCCCTCTATGACTTCTTTCTCTAACTGTTCCTGGGACCTTTGCATGTCTTCCTGCATTTTTTGAGCTTGTTTTAAAAGTGTGCTCATGTCCATGTTGTTCATATTTGCCATCAATAACTCCGTTAATGTTGTGTTAATCGATAAATTTACAATTAAAAGGGTCATCGAAAAGAAATTTTAATTCAGGTGAAATTTCAAGTAATTCTTTTTTCTTTTCTTCCTGAGTTTTTTTCTTTTCCTTTTTTATTTTTAAGATTCTTTCATTGGGGTTTACATCATCCTCATCAATTTTCATACCGATATTCGTTGTTGAAAAGAATGTATTAAATTCATTTTTCAGATCATTTATTTTAGTCTCACATAAATTTCTCTGAACCTTGTGTTTAGGATCAAATTTTATCTCAAGTGTGTTCTCTCTAAGATCTACGGGAACAGCATAAAAAAGCATATTTCCGATATTAGGAATGTTTAAAGAAACGTTCTTTACAAAATTCTCCCACTTTTCAATAACTGTAGAGATATTTAGATCTGCTTCATGAGTTTCTTCAACAGATACCGATGGAGTGTCTAAGTCAGGTTCGATAGGATCATCTGTTTCCTGAATAACATCTTCATCAATTTCGGCTTCTATTTCCTCTTCAGGCATTATTTCAGGAGTTTTTTTTTCCGGGGCGGCCTGTGATATTTCAATTTCAGCCGTAGCAGGAGCAACGGTCATCTGATGTGAAAATTTTGACATTATTTCATTAATATCAACAGGATATTCTCCGGTAACTGCAGAAAGTTTTTCTAATATATCATCTATTTTTGAAACAGGATCGTAATGTAAAATTTTTAGTAGGATAATTTCAAATTCTATTCGTATGAAAGGTGATGATTTAAGCTTGGAGTTACTTCTGCTTAAAAGGTCCAGGAAGAATAAAATGTCTTTATCACTGTACCTATTCAGATAAGCTTTAAGTTTATTAATGCTGTCTGAGGTAAGGTCAAGCAGACTGTGATTTCCTGTGGACTGGAGAACCAGCATATTTCTGAAAAATTCAAGTATTCCTTTGATATATGAGACAAGATTAATTCCATCAGAATTTATCCGGTCAATATATTCAAGAAGTTTTCCTGTGTTCTTTTCGTGAACTATATCCAGAAGGTCAAAATAAATGTCTATTTTAGGTACTCCTAGAGCTTCAGAGAACTTATCAATAGTTATGTCATTTCCGCAATAAGCGATCACCTGGTCAAGTACTGACTGAGAATCTCTTACTGAACCGTCACCTGATCTTGCTATTAATAGTAATGATTCATCATCTATTTTTACATTTTCAGCCTTACAGATTTCTTTGAGAGATCTTGAAGTAATTTCAGATGAAACTCTTTTGAAATCATGTCTCTGACATCTTGAGAGTATAGTTGCAGGAACTTCATTTATCTCGGTAGTGGCAAATATGAATATTGCATGTGCAGGTGGTTCTTCCAATGTTTTTAACAAAGCATTGAAAGCCTGGTTAGTAAGCATGTGGACTTCATCAATGATATATATTTTTTTTCTGCATGAAGCAGGTGCGAATTTTATATCATCTCTAAGGTCCCTGATCTCATCGATACCTCTGTTAGAAGCACCGTCTATCTCTTTTACATCAAGACTGTTACCAAGGTCAATTTCTTTACAATTCTTACATACACCACATGGTTTTGGTGTAATTCCTGTCTCGCAGTTCAGTGCTTTTGAAAGAATTCTTGATACTGTTGTTTTACCAACACCTCTCGGTCCTGTGAAAATATAAGCATGATGAACTTTGTTGTTGTTGATGGCATTTATCAACGTAGTTGTTACATGTTCCTGACCTATAACATCTTCAAAGTTGAGTGGTCTGTATTTTCTCGCTATAACAAGATAGCTCATCAATAGTCCTGTTCGTCTTTATTTTAGGGAAACAAAATATATAGTTTGAGAGAAATAATTGCAACGAAAAAAGATATTATAAACCATGCGAAGATTTAAATACAATGCTGAATTTAATTTGTTTTATTTTTTTCGGAAGTTTATATTTGTAAAACATCTGAGGATTTTTCTAATCAAAAATGCTTAAGTTTAGATGACTGCTAAAGCATTCGGACCCATAGATGATCACGTTGCGCCATTTTGCCAATGTTGTGGAAGTTTGCACAACGTGCGGCAAAACGCCATATGGCGTTTTTTCTCCTGTGTCAGCAACGATTGTTCATTTTATATCACTACATTGTAGTGAAAATTACTGACTTCTGCAAGTAAATAAAAAAACAGGGACAAAACGATTTATATCTCTACTTCAGTTTTATCTCAAAAATATTCGGCCAGTTCTTGCCCGTAACAAAGATATTGCCGTTAGGATGCAGAGCGATCCCGTTTAGAACATTAAAAGTGGAGATCGTACCTTCACCAGCTGTTCTGAGATCAGATAAATTTATTCTTTTTTCAACATAACCTGTAATTGGATCAATAATGACAATATCATCACTATGCCATATATTGGCAAATATTCGATCATTGATATATTCAAGCTCATTCAGCTCATCAATCGAATAATCGTTGGAATCTTTTACAGATATTTGCTTGATGATCTCAAAGGTCAATGGATCCCTGAAGAATATAGTTGAAGATCCATTACTCATTATCAACAGACTGTCGTCGTGAGTCAATCCCCATCCTTCTCCGTCATATTCAAATTCACCAAGATATTTAAGACTGTCGAGAGAGTATTTGAAACACTTACCCGATGTGTATGTTAATTGATAAATTACATTGTCAAATATTGTTATCCCTTCTCCAAAATATAAAGCATTAAGAGATATCTGATCATAAATATTTTCTGTTTCATAGTTGTATTTAACTAGCTTAGAAAAGCCGTCCTGTCCTGTTCCTTCGATCAAAGTGTCACCGACAAATTCAAAACCCTGGGTAAAATAGCTGGTATTGTGAGAGTAAATATTTTCAAGTGTAAAATCAGGTTCTGCAGGAATTATGGTATTATTTGAATTATTTTGATCACAGGAGACAACCGTAATAAAAACAACACAAACGGCTATGTAATAGATAATTTTCATTTTATTTCTTCTCAGTTAACAGTTGAACCTCTTTATACCTGAAACAGTCAGGAGTATGGTCATTCACCATACCTGTTGCCTGCATATGTGAGTAAATGATAGTTGATCCTACGAACTTGAACCCCCTCTTTTTCAGATCAAGACTGATCCTGTCAGATAATTCAGTTTTTGCAGGGATATCTTTTACGGAAGTATAGTTATTCACTATTGGATTATTATCAACAAATTTCCAAATGTATTTGCTGAACGATCCAAATTCTTTCTGGATCTTTATAAAAGCCTGAGCATTAGAAATAGTGGCTTTTATCTTCAAACGATTCCTTATAATACCGCCATTGTTCATTAATTCTTCAAATTTATCATCACTGTATTCAGCTATTATTTTATAATCAAAGTCATCCAGAGCTTTTCTGAAATTTTCGCGTTTTTTCAAAATGGTCATCCAGCTTAAACCGGCTTGAAAAGTTTCAAGTATCAAAAATTCAAAAATAGTTCTATCATCATACAGCGGAACACCCCATTCATTATCGTGATACTGTAAATAAATCGGGTCTGATCCGACCCAATAGCACCTTTTTTTCATAGAACTTTCTCAATTATCTTTAATTATATTTCTTTAACAGTGATTATTTTGTTGATCGCGGTTATAGTGAAATCCTTTTCCAGACCGTCAGGAAAAATAACTGATAAAGTAAAAGGTCCTTTTTTGTCACCTAATCCAAAGTGCTGTATAAGCGAGTGCTGGTTAGTTGTACCTTTTCCTCCCTGAACTTCTCTGGTTAAGCTGATCTCATCATTGTGTAACCTCAGCCTGGTGCCGATACCTTCAGAGTGATTTTTTGTGATCAATTTAACTTCCAGCCAGTTTCCAAGCATTTCTGTATCATTTCTGAATAATTGTATTTTCCCGCCAGCAGCAAGAATATCAAGGTCTCCATCATTGTCAATATCTGCGAAAGCAACTCCCCAGCCATTGAAATGTCTTGTTCCCGAAAAATATGTGGCGTCTCTGAATGTTTTATCACCATTACTCATATAGAGGAATGATCTCCTGCCTTCGTAAACGTTATTTATGTAGAGATCAAGATGTCCATCATTGTCCAGATCACCCCAGGCAGGTTCAGAATGTGTTTCCTCATAAAAAATACCTGCTTTTCTTCTCTGATCAATGAAATTCCAGTTCGGTGCCCCCTGATTTTCATAAAGCATGCTCATGTCAGACAGATCAATGTATCTTGGATGAGCCAGATTTGCAGAAAACAGGTCAAGATCCCCGTCATTATCATAATCTGCCCACTCTGATCCGATAGTATGTCCCCACCAGCCGTCCTTTTCATTTCCTGAAGGTCCAAGTTCAGCACCTTTATTTGTAAAATTTCCTTTTCCGTCATTTACTAACAGAAAATTTTCAGTAAGCCGGTAGTTTGAAACAAATATATCAAGGTCCTTATCATTATCGAAATCACCAAAATTTACTCCTCTACCAGCTCTCGTAATTCCATCTTTAGGTAAAATTCCGGATGATTTTGTTGCATCTTTAAATTTTCCGTCTCCCATTCCAAGATAAAATTCATCATGTTCGAAGACATAATTCTTCTCATAATTCGCAAAATAAATGTCAAGAACCCCATCATTATTAACATCTCCTACTCCAATACCTTCTGTAGACATTTTGTTGTCTTTTATAGAACCATTTCCCATGATCTTATGGAAAAGGCCATCAACATTTATTCTGATACATTCTGGGTCTTTTGTTACAATGTCAAGTTTTCCGTCAT
This sequence comes from Candidatus Delongbacteria bacterium, assembly GCA_016937995.1. Classification (GTDB taxonomy): domain Bacteria; phylum UBA4055; class UBA4055; order UBA4055; family UBA4055; genus WTAK01. The sequence continues at coordinate 125,583 of JAFGVM010000016.1, read as the reverse complement.
TGTTAAAATCAGCCCAGAGACCTCCATTTCCTTTCATGTTTTTTGGAAGGATATTAATGGATTCTTCAATGAATTTATTTCCATCTATATTTCTGAATATCCTGCTGCCGTCCAGCATCATATCCTGAAATCCATCATTGTCGTAATCACCCCATGCGATTCTTCCCGCAGAAATATCACTTAATCCGTATTCAGCTGATACATCTGTGAACGTTATGCCCATGTATCCAAGTCTTTCACGTGCAAAATTAAGAACTTCATTGTTGGTAGAGTTTTCCATACCGGACATTTTTCTTAGAAGTGAGTCTGATTTTGCAGAATAAATGTTTCTCGAATCACCTCTGATCAGAGAAAGGATCGAATTAATAACAGCCATATCTTTATCGCCGGATTTAGTATAAGATTTTGCCATTAGATAATGAACCTGTCCTAACGTGATCTCATCATCCACAGTAAGAGGACATCCTGTCAGAACTTCATTTAATATGCTGTTTGCAGCTTCGAAATTATTTTTACCGATCAATATTTCAGCCAGAGTTGAAGCTGCTTTTATACAGGCAGCTCTTTTTTCAAGATTCCACTCCATTTCAGGATAGTGGTCAAGTTTAGGGTAATTCTTTGACAGCTCAAATCCTTTCTGAGCATGTTCCAAAGCTGAAACAGTATCAATTTTATCTTTGTACATATAGTTCGCAAAAGTGGTATAAGGGAGATAGTCTTCGGGAAATGCGTCCCTGAAATTTATTAATGCTGTGGTCAATTGTGCTTTTTTATTAAGTTTGCTCAATGATGCAACAAGGTACTGATACATTGTTTTTCGCCAGTTTGTCTCTGGATATTTATCGATCAGTTCTGTAACTACGACTACTTTCGCAGAATCATTTGTCCAGATAGATCTTAGTCTGTCATAAAATTCTGAGCTTGCCAGTTCAAATGTGAATTTTGACTTGGGGAATTTTTTAATGATATTTTTTTTAACAGAATCAGCATTATTATTATCTTCTATTAAAAGGTATCCCTGATATGCAGTATATAGTTTCTCCGGATCATTGTAATACTCGATAAGTTTACTACATCTTGACCGGATATTATTTTTAATAGTCTTTATTCTGCCTGGATTATCTTTTGCTTTATCAAGTGACTCCTGCCAGTTAACTTCAAGATCTTTGAAATCAAGTTCAAAAGTTACAAGCTGTTTTTGAGTTGTACAACTTATAATCAGAATAATGAATATAACTATGATCAGTAATTTATTCATAACTTTAGCGGATCACCGTTGATTTTATTAATGGACATAAGATAAGTAATTTTACTAAAATTTACAATGGACAATTTACAGTTGACTATTAAAATCGGTTACAATTAAACCTACAACATTCCAAAATAGAATGCAAGTATGCCGAAAAACATATCGATCTTCATGATCAGACTGAGTTTTTCGTAATTAATATCTTTAATGTCCCTGAAAAGAAAGCTGAAGACAAAAATCAGAACAGGAAAGACAGCTACTAGAATAGTGGCGGAGAAATAGTATCTATATTCTCCGAAGATCATTAAGTAGGTTAAATATGCAATTAAAGTTAATATCAAAAATTTGACAATGAGTACAGTTCTGTTTACTCCAAGTTTTATAGCCATTGTATTTGCTCTTTGGTTCTTATCCCCCTCAATATCAGCAATATCCTTTATGATCTCTCTTATGAAATGAAAAAGGAATGCTGAGATCGCCAACGGAATTATACTTGTAAAATTTCCAGTGGTTATGCTGCAAAAATAAAAAAGATATCCACTGATGAAAGCAACGACGAAATTACCCCAGAAAGGTCTTCTTTTCAGAAAAATAGTATAGAACAACAGCACAAAGTTAACGAGAAGTACGGCTGCGAATGAGTGGTATCCTAAGAAATATCCTGATGTAAGAGAACCAATGACAAGTATTGAATAAGAAGTATATGCTGAGTGGATCTTCATGTTCTTGGAGGGAAGTGGTCTATCAGGTTTATTTATCAGATCTATGTCAATATCAATTATATCGTTTATAATATTTCCTGCGCCAGCAGTCAGAACGGTAGAAAGAATTATGAGCAAAAGATTTAAGTATATAACATTTTCAGCAACGATAAAATATGCGATCACAGAGGCAAACGCAGTGATAAGGAGGTTTAAAGGGCGTATTATTTGCAGGTGATATTTCATAGGTTATAAGTGATATAGGTGTATTAAATCTTTAAGAGATCTTTCTTATATGTTTAGGTAAAAAAATACCTTTTTTTGTTATAATCTTGTTGATGATCATCAGGGTTATCACTCCAAAGGTCAATCCGAATAGCGAGCCGATCATTCCAGCTCCGTCAGAAGGTACAATTACAAAGGCCGAGTAGTAACCGATTATCATCATTACTATGGGAAAAATGAACAATAAAAATCCTGATGTAAGTTTTGTGTTTGAAGTCAATTCAATATCTACTTTATCACCTTCAGTAAGACCGTATTTATTGGGTATTTTTAAAAGAGCAGGTTTATCACCGGCCATACAGACACCTTTATTTGCACAGGAAGTACAGGATGAATTCAACATCATTTCAATATAGGCATATTTTTCATCTGTTTTTTTTACTAAACCTTTATCCATTAACTATTCCCAAGAGTATGCAAGGCTGACTTTGTGTGTGTCACCAAGATCTTCAAAATCAGGTTTAAAAGCGTAATCCAATGTTATATTTTTATACTCAAGACCACTTCCTGCCGACCAGGTATTGTCGGTATTATATCCCCCCCTGATAAATACTTTCTTGAATTTCAGCTCAATACCACCGCTCAGAACAAAATCCATTACACCGAGAGAAGCAAAAGAATTTTCAGAATAATTCTCGGTCCTGATCTTAGTTCCGGTTATGACCTTATAATCCAGTAAAAAATATTCAACTCTGTTATTGTATTCAGCATTGAATAATATTGAGGGCCTGACTATCTCTGTCAGTCCTGTAGTCCAGAACAGTGTGGAGGTAGTAACATCCTGCACTTTCATACCAAGTATTATATTTGGATATATATAATAAAGTCCTGAAATATCAGTACCAAACCCGAATGCTGACTCTTCTTCAAAAGTTTTATATAATAATTTTACGTTCACACCCCAGAAAATCTTATCATTATATTTTTTACCGAGCGAAGCAAAAAAAGCAAACTCATTATCATTTACATATTTATCAGGTAAAATCCTGTTTGTTTCGCTGATAAGACTGTCTTCATTCTGAAGTTTTGTCAATATAATATCATCAATACCCATCCAGATCATTGAAAACCCAAGATCATGTCCGTTCATTTTTGTTTTGAAAGAAGCAAATTCCTGACGGACCAGTCCTTCAAATCTCTCACTGTGGGATAACTGGACATTTTTGTCAGTTATCATCGGCAGATATGCAGGGTTAAAATAAGATGCTGAAGATGAATTGAAGGATGTAAGAACGATGTTACCCAGAGCAAGGCTACGGGCTTCAGTTCCTGAACTGATGAATTCACCTGCATATTTTCCGTCCGCAAGTAAGAAAGATGTTATTATCAGTAAGAAAGATGACAGTTTTTTCATATCGGTCCCATTTTGTTTAATCGGTGAACCAGTCGATCGGTCCTTTACCTTCTCTAATAATTTCAACGAGATCAGTTGAAAGGTCGATCACTGTGGAAAATTCCGGTTTTATGATGCCGCAATCTATTACAACATCAACCTGCTTACCAAGAATTTTGTCTATTTCTACAGGATCGATCAATGCTACAATATTATCCTCAAGCAGATCAGTATATTTGTTAACACTGGAGCTGATGATCGGATTCCCTAATGATTCTACTAATGCAAAGTCGATATTGTTCTTCGGGATCCTGATTCCGACCTTTTTCTTTTCACCGCATACTATTTTTGAGACTGAATTCAAAGCCTTAAAAATAAAAGTATAAGGACCTGGCAAATGCTGTTTAAGGATCTTATGTGCTTCATTGGAAATATCTGCATATTCACTAATCTGAGAAAAGCTGTTGCATACAAAGCTTAAAGTTTTTCTTTTGTCAATATTCTTCAACCGAATTATTTTTTCTACACCCTTTTTGCTGAACAAGTCACACCCGAAAGAATATCCGGTATCTGTTGGGTAAATAATAACTCCTCCATCTTTCAAAGTTTCAACGATGGAATCAATATCTCTTTTCTTCGGATTTTCTTCATGCAAAGAAATTATCATCATTTACTCCCTAATTTTTCACTGAGTTCCAGCATCGCGTCCAGAGCTTTCAAAGCTTTAATACGAATACTCTCTTCCACAAATATCTCAGTTTCTTCTTCCATCAGAGATTCATAAACTTTTTCCAGTGTTGTTCTTTTCATCTGGGTACAAACAGCATGTTCTGCCAGATTGTATATCCTCTCTTCCGGATATTTTTTCTGTAAAGCTTTTCCGATCTCAACTTCAGTTCCGATTATGAAACCCTCATCTTCGTCCAGTTTACCAGCATTTTCATCTACAAACCTCATTATCTGGGAAGTTGAGCCGATAAAATCAGCAATATCTAAAACATCCTTTGGAGATTCCGGGTGCACCAGAAGCACACAGTTTGGATGTTCGTGTTTAGCTATATAAATATCACCGATACTGAATTCATCATGAACATAACAATATCCATCCCAGAGTACAATATCAGCTCCGGTGACTTCCTTACAATAATTACCAAGATGTTTATCAGGTGTAAAAATGATTTTTTTATCTTTATAGAACTCCACTATCTCCAAAGCGTTTGCTGAAGTACAGACAATATCGCTTTCCGCTTTGACTTCCGCAGAAGAGTTAATATAGGTGATCACAACAGCTTCAGGATACTTCTTCTTCATTTCTCTAAGACTTTCAGCATTTGCCATCATGGCCATAGGGCATTTTGCATCTTCTGAAGGAAGCAGAACTTTTTTCTCCGGTAAAAGGATCTTAGCGCTTTCAGCCATAAAATCGACCCCGCAGAAAACGATCATGTCAGCATCAGTTTTAGCTGCCTCTCTTGCTAAGGCCAAAGAATCGCCGATAAAATCAGCAACAGCATGAACTTCCTGTCTTTGGTAAGAATGAACTAAAATAACTGCATTTTTTTTCTTTTTTAGCTCATTTATTTTTTCGATCAATTCGTTTTTATCCATTTCTTATCACTTATGAAATTTATTTATGGTTGTTATTATTTATGCGTTCAATATAAAATAGGGTTCTTATAAAGTCAAATTCTTATTCTGAAAGCCTAAGGAAAGGAACAGCTTCCATATCCATAACATTGAGGCTGTTTATTGAGGACATCTGAGTCTTCTTGTATGCTGTTATCGCTACCATTGCAGCATTGTCAGTGCAATATTTTGGAGAAGGATAAAATAGTTTCATTTTTTTTGGTTTGACGGCACGATCCAATTTTTTTCTGAGCATAGTATTCGCTGAGACACCTCCTGCAAGAAGTATAGTATCACACTTATAGACCTTTGCAGCTTTAAGAAGTTTCTTTGATAACGAATCAGTGACTGCATCAAGGAAAGAAGCAGCAATATTGTTTATATTCTTTTTTAAAAATTCCTGATCATGTTTCTCCAGAAAAACTTTAACGGAAGTTTTTAAACCGCTGAAACTGAAGTCTAAAGTATCGCTCATAGCTCTTGGAAATCTGTGAAAATCATTATCGCCTTTTGCTGCAAGTTCATCTATGATCCTTCCACCGGGGAAACCGAGTCCCATCATTTTTGAAACCTTGTCAATACACTCTCCGGCAGCATCATCCCTTGTCTTTCCTATAAGTTCATAATGGCCGATTTCTTTAACGTAGATAAGTTCGGTGTGTCCGCCTGAAACTACTAAAACAACGAAAGGCGTCTTCAATTCATTATCATGCTCAATGTAATTTGCTAAGATATGTGCCTCTATATGGTTAACAGGAATGATCGGTACACCAAGGGAATAACTAATGCCTTTGGCTGTATTTACTCCCACTAAAAGAGGACCCACAAGCCCGGGACCGTGAGTAACCCCGACAGCATCGATGTCCTGTAGAGTTTTATTGCTATCTTTCAACGCTTTTTTTATTATCTCGGAAATATATTTTAAGTGGGCTCTTGAAGCTATCTCGGGTATAATTCCGCCAAATTCAACATGTTCGTTCTGAGTATGTGTAACAACAGATAAAATTCTACCGTCTTCCAAAACAGCAGCAGAAGTATCGTCACATGAACTTTCTATTCCTAAAATTATCATTTCACTCCCAAAGATATAAGATCATGGATCTTCCATCTGAAATCTGTGTCCAGAACCGTGTAATATACTTCTTTCACATCGAACCTTAGAGTATTGGTCTTCAGCAGCTCTGTGAGTTCTGCCTTTGATTTATCCAGTTTATTCTCAGAGATATAAGTTCCCACTGATACATGAGGAGTGAAAGGAACGAGATTTAATCCTGTCATTCTATCTTCGAATTTTTTAACGAGCATCTCGTTCATTTCAAATAGCTTTCTATTCTGCTCATTGTAACCGGGTCCGACCCATAGAAAGTAAGGATCTTTGAAAATATCTATCTTGTTTAATTCCAATGAAAAGGGTTTGAACTGCTTTATACATTCGACCACAGACCTTCTGTTCTCCGGCCATTCAGACCGGTCAAAGAAAGAAGGATATATCAGAGTGACATGAGGCTTAGGCATCGGTTTGTCGGTCTCATTAAGTTTCTTTTGCCATGAAACGATTTTTTCACTCAGTTCATCAGGTAGAAATATAAATAAACCACCATCTCCCGGTTTGGACATTTTTTCCCTTTATCCGTTAAATTTCAATATGTTCTATCAATTCCTGTTCACCCAGCAATGAATCGGTTTTTTCCTGAGAAAGTTCTTCTACATCTCTAAGTTTTCTTTCCATTGCTCTCGTTCTTACATCAGCAGTCTCAATTACGTTACTTGCTTCCTGAAGTTTTTTCTTAGTTTTTGACAGGATATCTCCAAACTTTCCAAATTCAGTTTTCACTGCACCAAGAACTTCCCAGACTTCACTTGTTCGTTTTTCAATGGCAAGTGTTCTAAATCCCATCTGTAGACTGTTCAAAAGGGCAGATAGGGTTGTAGGGCCTGTCATAATGACTTTATATTTATTCTTTATCTCCTCAAAAAGTCCCGGAACTCGCATCACTTCAGCGAAAAGTCCTTCAATTGGAAGAAACATCAATGCAAAATCAGTCGTATTTGGAGGGTCGATATATTTTTCATAAATATCTTTAGCACTTTTTTTCACAGCATCCTGGAATTTCTTTCTTTCGGTAGATATCTCGGCTAAGTTATTATCATCAATAGCCTGATTTAATGTCATATAACTTTCCACAGGGAATTTGGCATCAATTGGAAGATAAACTTTCTTATCATCTTTTCTACCGGGAAGTATTACAGCAAATTCGACTCTCTGAGTAGAGCCGATCTTGGTAACTGCATTTTTTTCATACTGCTCAATGGTCAGTATTTGCTCTAGTATATTCTCAAGCTGATATTCACCCATCATACCACGGGTCTTTACATTTGTAAGTACTTTCTGAAGATCACCAACGTTATTTGCAAGAGACTGCATTTCTCCAAGTCCTTTCTGTACTTTTTCAAGTCTGTCACTTACAAGTTTGAAAGATTCACCGAGCCTTGTTTCCAAAGTTTTGTGAAGTTTTTCATCGACTGTGACTCTCATTTCTTCGAGTTTTTTTGTATTGTTTTCCTGAATATCTTTAAGCTTGTTCTCAACCGACTCTCTGATCTTTTCGGTTTTTTCTTCTACTGTTTTGTTAAGTTCTTTCTGGATATTTATCAGATCTTCAAATTTTATCTTAAGCTGCTCATTCTGCTCTCTGGTGTTTTTATCAAGTTTTTCTTCAAAAGTTGAAAATGAATTATTCTGCTCTTCTCTGTTCTGTTTAAAAATAGTTGCGTTCTCAGTTCTGTTCCTTGAAAATTCATCTTTTATAAGTGAATCGTTTTTTTCGATCAGTTTATCTATTGCAGTATCTTTCGATGCAATTGAAGTTTTCATCAGAATTATTACAGCTATGATAAGTGTGAGTATACTTGATATGAATATGTAGTTTTCCATCTGTTTTCCCGAATTTATACTAAGCATTAGTGTCATGAAAATATAAAAAACAAAGAAGTGAATATCTATATTTATTTCTTATTAAAGCAAAATAAAACGGTCAGTGATCCGTAGTGAACGCAGGAATCTGTTACTCTACGAAAATCCAATGTCCAGCAATTTGCAAATAAACAAAATAATGTCCTTGAAACATTTTTCATTTATGCTTATCATTCTTTTCTATGAAAAAGATCTTTAAATTCGAAGCTAAACAACTCCTAAGAGATAAAAAAACGATATTCTTCGTTTTTATTTTACCATTGATAGCATTTCCGCTGCTTAACGGAGTTCTATCAAAAGTCGTAAGTTCACAACTTGAGAAAATATATGAAAGGAAAGCAACAGTTCTGGTGGAAAGGGATTCTCTTGCAGAAGAAGTTCTTTCACAATTTAATGATGCCCAGGACACAACTTTAGTAGTTGAGTATGTTGAAAAGCTCGGAGATCTGGATTCATTACTGAAAGAATATACTGCAGCGATAAATATTGAAAGAGATTCGACCGGTTTCGCAACTTTCAAGATCCATTATTCAGCAAAAAATGATAAGAACAGCATAAAAGCAAAGCAAATATCAGGAAAGATATACGCTCTCAGGGACAGCATCAGATCAGAAAGATATCAGAGTATCGGGGTCAGTGAATATGAGGTGTCAAAAAAGTTTGATGAATTCAATACTTCCACCATAGAGGAGATGCAAAATTCAAAGCATTCTGTAATGTTACCGGTGTCACTGATACTGATACTTATGGTCGGAACATTTATGATATCCAACTATGTTATCCTTGGAGAAAAAGATAATAATACTCTTGAATCGCTTCTGGCAAGCGGAGTCGACAGACGCGATATAATCTACGGAAAACTCGGTATTATATTCTTAGCAGGGATACTGATGTCATTTCTTGAAATGATCTCTTTCATGGTGTACGGGCATTTCACCGGTGTATTCAACTTTGGAATATCTTTTAATTCAGGCAATATTGTTCTATTGTTACTGCTGGTAATTTCTGTCACTACTCTGATAGCTTCAATATCAGTATTTATCTCATGCAAAATAAAATCATCAACTGCCGGCCAATTACTTTTCATGCCGATCATGATCGTATATTTACTGCTAACATTGTTGGGTACTTTCGAAGGTGTAGAAATAAAAAGAGGTTTGCTTTTTATTCCAATAATTAATTCCGCAGGTATTATTAAATCAGTTCTTGTAGATAAATTTGTAATGCTTGACAGCATGATCGTGATCGCAGCCAATCTTGCCTATTCAGTCTTTTTCATAAACCTGAGTTCATCTTACCTCAACAGCGAAGCTATTTTAAAAACGGATTCAAACCTGAAAGACTCGGAAAATACATATTCACCTGCAATGGTGTTTACTTTATTCGCTATCCTGGTGGTGGGATATATGCTTCTTGGAGGATATCTTCAGGGAAAAGATATTGTATCAGGTTTAATCTATTCCCAGGCAGGTATTCTTGGAGTTTTCATAGTTTTGATGGTCAGAAAGAACGGCGGAGATTATTTTAAAATACTGAAGATCAGGAAATTCAATCCTGTTTATCTTCTGATAGCATTGTTCTTTGGCTTATTTGCAAGATACCCTATTTCAATAGTTAAAGACGGATTCTTTTACTTTTTCCCGATACCGAGGATAATTGAGAGTTCAGATCTGCTCCAAACCGGATTGGGAGATCTTAATTACTGGCAATTATTAGCTGTAATATCAGTTTTACCCGCTCTGTTTGAGGAATTTACTTTCAGAGGTATATTTCTGTATATGCTGGAGAAAAAATACTCATTGTTAAAAGTATCTGTGATCGTAGGATTGATGTTCGGCATTATGCATTTGAACGTATTTACACTTTTAGAAACGGCATTACTTGGTGTTTTATTGACAATGATCACTCTAAGGTCAGGATCTATAATTCCGGCAATTGTTTTCCATTTTGTAAATAATGCTTATTCAATATCGGTCATGAAAATGATAGATGACAAGACGATAGATGAGAGCACAGTAAGTTTTCTGGAGACTGACTGGATGATGTATGGATCATCAGTTGTCATTCTGGTATTGACCGTATTGATCATTAACGGAAATATCTTTAAAAAGGAATGATCCTATTTTTCAAGATCGTATTTTTTAAAAGCGGTTACTCTTTTGACAACCTTGGTAGGCTTATAATTTTTCTCCAGATATTCCCCTGTGGCTAGATCCTTTTTATATGCCCAGAAATATTCATTTGTTTCTTTCTGAAAAACAATATCCATATCAAAATTATCCAAATGATGAACATAGAACTTCGAGATCTCATTTGTGATCTCTGTCTCTTCAATGTTCTTCAATGATATTGATGCGCTTTTCGGAGTATGTACTATTTCAATAACTTTACATTTTATCGTGTCAGCTCTGGTTATAATATTTTCATCAGGCAGGATCCTGTACATTGCGTAACGTAGTTCAGGTTTATCTGATTTTCGGATGAATATTTTTTTTATGTCGTTTACATTCTCACTGTAGGTGAATTTATACATAAGCGAGTCCTGGCCGACCTCTCTGCATATCTTATCTTCATTTATGCTTTTTTGGATCTCATCAGAGATAATCATTCCGGTGAAAGAGATAAAGCCGCTTTTATTCAGGTCATGAGCTAACACCAGTGGATCTATCATATTATACAGATCATCAAAATCTGTTCTTGAACTGTCGATGACAGCAAGTGAAGATAAAGCTTCTGTTTTTATATAGCCGGTCGAGTAAACTCCGCCACTCTTTAAATATTTTACTTTTGCAATTCCATTTGCCAGTGAATCTATATAAACAACATCTCCTTTGTTCATTATGATGCAGGCATTTTCCTGTAAATTTTCTCCAAAGTATAGTTTCTGCCCGGTCATGTTGATCCAGTTGGGATTGAATAATTTTTCGATCATTTTTTTTTCACCACTTTCTTTAGAAAATGCTATAAATGACCTGCCGTAGAGCTTTGTTTTTGATAAAGTATTATTCCTTACCCAGCCTTCTACAAAATTTCCGGGAGTGTCCACAAGCCTTATCTTAACAAAATTTTTCTTTGGTCCTACCTCTAGAAATTCGACGATAGAGTTTTTGTCCATTGAATATACAAGCTCTGCATTATTTTTCGGAGAATCATAAACAAGTCCTCCGTCTATTTTAACTTCATAAAATACAGTTTCAGTAGAATCACTCCGGAAGGTGTTGAATGTGATGCCGGTCTTGCTGTCAACGAGGGATTTAACGATTCCGGTCTCCTGAGAAAAAATATTTGTGATCATTAAAAGGATGAACAGGTAAAATCTTACCGATGATAAATTTTTTGATGACAGCATCTAAAGCTCCTGAGAAATTTTGTGAAATTAAAAGAAAAATTTACTTCTTTTATGAACTAATGTCAACGAACTTAACTACTCGGTATCAAAAAAAAGTTCATTCACCTGAAAAAAAAAATTAAAAAAAAATTTACCGGGAAAAACAGGTATGGATATGATAAAGAACATTTGAAATAATTAGCTCATGCCGTATATTGTGATATAATAACACGATAGGTTCACTGTAGAATGTTCATAAAAATCGTCTGTACAGGGATTAAAAAGCGTGTAAATTCATTGAAATAAATTTGTTTTTAGTTTGCAATTTTATTTTCATAACACTATATTATCACAGACCTTGACACGAAGGCAGGGTTATTATTAAAAAAATAAAGACTTAATTAATAAACAATGGAGCCAACTATGAAAAGAAGTATCGTCATTTTGATGATCGCACTCTTCTCCTCGATTCTGTTCTCTGGAACTACCGGAAAGATCAAAGGTATTGTAACTGATGAGAATGGTGAGCCGTTAGAAGGTGCTAATATCATGGTAGTAGGTAAAACGTGGGGTGCTGAAACGGATGAGGATGGTTATTACTACATCATCGGTGTCAGAGCCGGAACTTACGAATTGAAATGTGAGTACATCGGTTACTCCCCGAAAACTTATTCAAATGTGAAGGTAAGAGTAGGTTTAACAACTTCACAAAATTTTAAATTAATTTCAGAAGCAATTGAAATTAAAGAGCTTGAGATCGAAGTATTTCAGGAAGAAAAAGTGGAAATGGACGTTACGACCTCCGTCAGAAGCGTTGATATGGGAACAATGGAAACTCAGGCCGTTACAGAGGTTGGAGATGTTTTAAGCAGCCAGGCCGGTATCAAAAAAGACGCTGACGGTGAACTTCACTTCAGGGGTGGTAGATCAGGTGAGGTTAACTACGTTATCGATGGTATTTCTGTTGGTGACCCTACCGGTGCCAAAGATGCTCCGGTTTCTATTAACTTTGCAAACGTTGAATCATTCAATATACAAAAAGGTATTCCTGATGCGGAATACGGTGATGCACTTTCAGGAAGTGTTAACATTGTAATGAAGATCGGTGATCAGGAAAAAACTTCAGGACATGCAAAATATACTACGGATACTTTCCTTGGTGACAGCAGACTTGATTATACAAGAGGTGAGTTCAGTCTAAGCGGTCCGATACCTATTCCTGGTATGAGTGAAAAGCCGACTTATTATATAGCTTCAGATTTTACTACTCAGAACGGTTTTGGAAACACTTACAGAGAACTTGGTGATCCAGAAGGTGATTATTACGAATATGGTGATTATGATCTAACAAATTTCGGATTTGAGATAGCTCAGAAAAGACAGAACAATTTTAATATCATACTTAAATCCGCATATCAGATAACTCCAATGATGAACCTAAGTGCATCGTACACAAAATCCAGAACACATGATTATAATTTCAGCTGGTTGTACAGATATACTCCTCAAACAGCTGATGAGCTTATAACTGACGTAACTGTGTTCAACGTGAACTTTAAGCATACACTTAGCCAACAGAGTTATTACGATTTCATTTTCTCTTACTATAACAGGGATTTTGAAAGACTTCCAGGCGGTAAATTACCTGACGAGTTTGTTTTCACAGTTGATCTTGATAATTTCTCATTTATGAGAGACGATCTTATTAGAAATTTTAAGCGTGATGGTGGTGATGCAGAGGGTTATGTTGATAATAACCAAAACGGTTTCTTTGACAGGGAGTATTTCACAGATCTCGACCAAGATGGAAACTGGGATAACGGTCAGGAGCAGGATGGTGGAGCACTTGAGACTTACGTGGATGCCAACGGTAATGGACAATACGATGGTGACTATCTGTATGATTCCAACGATAACAATGCATGGGATTACTGGGATACCGGAAAAACTTATACCGGATTTGCAATTGATGCTTTAGGAAATCCTGTGACTGACCAGATATATAATAGCTCGGTTGTCGAGGGTTATATTGATGAGAACTTAAGCGGTCACTATGATCAGTTTATTTACAGTGATGATGAACAGATCGGTTCTTATGAGCACTTTGTTGACGGAGACAGATTCCTTGATACAGGTGAACCTTTCGTGGATCATAAAAGATTGATCTACACCGGAACACAATATAAAATACAGCTACTTGCGAATGATGTATGGGATGAAGGTCAAATATCAGAATTTGTAATTCAGACAAAAAGAGTAAGTGACGACAGTCTTATGACCGACAACACTACAACTGTCCCTGACTTCTGGGGTGAGGTCGATTATCATGCTAATAGCCAGTTCTACGAGGCAGATACACTAACTTGGAAAGTAACAAGAACTTATAATGGTTTTGATATTAACGATAACCCGGTTTCTTTCGAAGTCGAGGACTGGAAGATCAGGATCACTTATCCTGCAGAAAAATATGCTGATCTAAGGTCTTCTCTGGGATCAGTTGAGCAGACAATCCCAAGGTTCAATGATGTTTATGACGGACCTTGGAACAACAGATTTGATGAGTTCGAGGCTTATTCAAGCTGGAGACAATCAGGTTCAGATACCGATTACAGTAACCTTGGCTGGACTCCCGGTCATGCTCCTTCCAACATTCCTGGTTGTGGCTATGTGGAATATGTGGGTTCATACTCGGTATACAGAGCTCCTGAAGATATGTATCAGGGTATTCCAAACTATAAAGATCTTGTTATGGATTCTTATTCGACCTGGGAAGATTTTAATGATAACGATACATATGATACACCGAATGGTCTATACGACGATGGAGAATCTTTTTCTGACTATAACTATGATGGTGCTTGGAATACAAATGCAGGATTCCTGTTGCCGGATTACTATCTTGACGGGATAACTTACCAAAAGTTCGACAATACAGTATTGAAGTTCAAAGGTAACTATACGAACCAGATCAATAAGTTCCACATGATCAAGACAGGTTTTGAGCTTTCGTTGAACAACCTTGATTATTACAGTATCGTCAACCCTTACATCAATTACTTCGAAGCTACAAGTCAGTTCTTAGAGGGGGATCCTTATCCGTATAACGGTGAAGAGAAAACTTCTTATGCATATTCTCCAACTGAATTCTCGATGTACGTTCAGGATAAAATGGAGTTTGAAGACCTTGTTGTTAATGCGGGTATCAGACTTGATATGAGAACTCTTGATCAGGATGCGATAGATTACTATGAAGAGCAGTATGATGCACAGGCATTCGGTTATGAGGAAGAATTAGAACCTACGATATTTGCAATAAGTCCTAGATTTGGAATTTCACACTCTATTTCAGAAACATCAAAACTATTTTTCTCTTACGGGCATTTATACCAAAAACCAACTTATACCCAGGTATTTGCACCTAATACCTCTGTTGGTGCTGATCCATTATTCGGTAATATGAACCTTGGTTACCAAAGAAATGTTCAGTATGAACTGGGTGTTGTGAACGAGTTGGGTTCTTACCTTATAGATGTAACCGGTTATTTTAAAGACATTTACGACATGATCAATACAAAAACTTACGAATACGGTGTAACAGATGCAACAGTTTACTACAACTCCGATTACGGTAAGTCAAGAGGTGTTGAGATCTCGGTAGACAGAAGTTTGAGAGATCATTACCTATGGGGTCTTTCTTATACATTATCTTATGCTTATGGTAAATCATCTGACGAAGAGTCAAATATGGACGATGAAGAGCTTGAAGTAAAAGAATTCCCGTTGATCTGGGATGAAAGACATTCATTGTCAACTTACTTCACTCTTGTTTACGGAAAGGGAGAGACCCTTTTCAATCTTCCATACACTGATAACTGGACCCTTGGTATGAACACAAGTTTCGGAAGCGGTACTCCTTTTACTCCAAGTGTGGAATATTACCACTATGAAGTAGCTGAAGAGGATATCGAAACGAACTCTGAAAGATTGCCTTGGACTTCAAGTACTGATATTAAATTCAGTAAAACTTTCGCGTTTACCGGTGAGAACAATGTTTCTTACGGAAACCTTAAGCTTGAATTTAATGTTTATAACATCTTCAACAAGATCAATGTTGAGGAAGTATGGGCAGATACCGGAAGCTGGTGGGCAAGAAGTGAGGAGTATTACGATAATAATCCTCAAAACGTTAATTATGCTGAAAGATTTGCTGATCCTTCACATATCGGAGAAAGAAGACATTACAGATTTGGCGTCAGCTACACTTGGTAGATACGAATAATAAAATTTAAAATAATTAGGAGACTGATTAATGAAAGTCTACAAGCAAATAACCTCAATACTACTGATCGCATTTATTACGATGGCGTTCTCGAGATCCGCTCAGACCGCTCCGAGCAGTGTTGACGGTTTGCAAACAGGACAGGACTCCAAGGCCATCATACCTACACCTAACAACAGGGTGCACAGAGCTGGTCTTTTATGGCTGAATATGAACAATATGGGTTATTTCGGTAATCCGAGTGCTTATGATGACCCCTGTACAGGTAAGAATGCTGTTTCCGGCGAGATGCCAGGTGGTTCAGGAACTGATTTTTTATTCGCGGGAGCACTGCTGTTCGGTGGATATAAGGATTCCGCTGATGTAAATGTTAGTGTGGATGGAACAGATATCGCCGCTAAAGTGTTCCAGGGTCCGTTAGCGACCACAGCGTACGAAGGATGGTCAGGAAATCCGATGCCTACTGAGTGTTGGCCGGTAAAATTCGATGAGGATGAAGGAGGTTCTATCCTTGGAAGAATGTATGAAACTTCAAATGTTGAAGGAAGAATAAGCTGCCTTTTCGAAGAGGTATATGATCCTGCTGCAACAGCTGAAGAGCAGTTCAATACGATGTTTACTGACAAACTTGTTCAGAGAACACCTTATACCGGTATGGATGAATATGACAACAGAGAGCATATTCCATTGGGTATCGAGGTAAGACAGAAAAGCTATGCCTGGTCTTATGATTATGCACAAAAATTCATCATAATCGACTATACATTATATAATAGAGGTGAAGAAGGAAAAGACCTTTATGATTTCTTCATGGGTGTTTATCTGGATTGTGATATCGGAATGATCGGAGGAGAATGGGAAGCTAATTCAGCTGATGATCTTGGCGGATTTATACAGAAGTGGGACGGATATATCGATCCTGCAACAAATACTCAAAAGACCGTTGAGCTTAACCTGGCATGGGCGGCTGATAATGATGGAAGGAACTATACAGGACCTCAGGGAACAACAGCGACCGGTGAACCGGGTGCAGGTGCTCCTCTTGATGGTGCGACAGGTATTGTAACTGTTAGGGTACTTAGAAATCCTAATCCGAACCTGAGATACGCGTTCAACATGTATATTGCAGAGCAGGGTGATGAAGCTTTAGACTGGGGACCACACTGGAAAACAGGTCTTCACCCAAGACCTTTGGAAGACCATCCTTCAGACCCTTCACCAAGTCTTTTGGCGTTGCCATGGAAGTATGATCTTACTCCATTCCAGAAAGGTTATGATGATTACAACCAGGATGATGAATATAACGGAACTGTTCCATTGGCAGGCGGTAGAGTTGAGGGAAGACCTGCAGGTGATAAAGGTAAATTTATGATAATGTCAAATGATGAATTCGATTATAATCAGTATGATATAATTGATGTTGACAATCATGAGTTCTCAGATCCTGAATACATGATAGGAACACCTTATGCCCAGGCGGAAAAATGGCAGGAATGGCTTGATCCTTCTGAACCTTTACCTTCAGCTGATGATGTTCATGACGGTGATCTTAAAACAAGAAATGATATTGCGAACGGTGCTGATACAAAATATATACTTTCATTCGGACCTTTGGGAACCGAGAAAATGGTAAATGTTGCTATTGATAGAAATCTTGACGGTATCCTGGATGATGTTCTTCAAAGTAAAACTGTCTGGGAATTCGCCCATGGTGATTCTCTGAAACTTACTTTAGCATTCATTGTTAATGATAATTTCCATACTTCACTAGATCAGGACCCGAATTATGCAACCGGTGATGATACTGCAAGATATCCTGATTCTGGAATAGATCCTGCGTATTATGACAAAGGATGGTATGATGCTTTCTATAACGTTGTATGGGCTGAAAGAGTTTACGATATTCCAATGCATGATACCATAGTGGACAAATTTGATGAAGAAAAAGGTGACGGATGGTATGGAGAGGATGTCGGATCTGACGGTATATATGCGAACACTAAAGTTACAACAGAATGCTGGTGGACAACACCAGTAAGTGAATACGGTGGACCTGATGATGATGATACTGAAGGAAACTCTGAGATCGATGCTTTCACTACTTCTTTTGTAGATCCTTGGGGATTCACCGGAGTGGATGAAGATCATTTCCTTCCTTACGGAATGAAAACATTACTTCCAGCTGTAGATCCTGAGGGAGTATACGGAATTACCGGAAATCAGGAAGGTGGCGGTGATAAAGGTTATGGATATATGGTGGTATATGATAATCTATTGAATCCATACCCAGGAATTACACCGGGTGAGTGGGTAAGATACGGTTTTGATAATGGCAGAATAGATAAAGGAGACGGAGTTCCTGATTTTACAGGACCGCCGCCACCGCCTTCACCAAAGATAAAGATAAGTTATGAAAATAATGATGTTGTAGTTGAGTGGGCTTCTAAGGAATTCTTCCTGAAAGAGGACGGTACTGAGTCTTATTCAGGTCCGGAGGAATTTTTAGATCCATTCACCAGAGTAAAGGATTTTGAAGGATATCAGATCCAGGTTTCTCCTAATTCAAATTCTCTTAACTATGTAGAGATCTTCAGTGTTGACAAAGATAACTACATCTACGAAAGAGTTGATGAAGAAGGTGATTATCTTGAATCTCCTTATTCCGCACAGGAAATTGCGGATAGTCTTGCAGCGGGAAATCCATTCCCTGTTCAAATTACTTCAGGTGGTAATTTTTATGAACTGGTACCTTTTGCAGATAACAGAGATATTCTTGCAAGTCACATTAAGGAAGGAATGTATGAATATACAGCTACACCGGCAACAAGAACGATAGACAGTGTTGATGTGGATTATTACAAGTATAAATTCGTCCTTCAAAACAAATTATATGCAAAAGAAAGCTATATAGCTGTAACTTCTTCAGACTTCGGTGATCCTAAGTCCGGAACTCCGGCACTTAAGTCAAACCCTGCAATTAATGGATCTTCTGTAATCCCTACAAAACTATTGGGAACAGAGGATGTTGTTGTAGTACCAAATCCTTACAGAGGAGATACAGACTATGAATCTTTAGGCTGGGAAAATGTTGATGGTGCTGATGACTGGAAAGAGCAGGATAGAAAGATAGTTTTCATGAACATACCTTTAAGATCAGTTATTAAGATATACACTTTGGCAGGTGACCTTGTTAAGACTATCGGTCATAACGGTAATGCAAGAGTTGATGCAAGATATCAATATGGTGAATACGGTGCTGCCTGGGACCTTATCAACGATAACGATCAGGCTGTAGTATCCGGAATATATCTTTACAGTGTGAAAGATGTGGATGATGACAGCTACGAGTTCATTGGGAAATTTGTAATTATTAAATAACGGAGCTTTGAAATGAAAAAAATAATGTTATTATTTATTGTATTAC
Source organism: Candidatus Delongbacteria bacterium (assembly GCA_016937995.1). Classification (GTDB taxonomy): domain Bacteria; phylum UBA4055; class UBA4055; order UBA4055; family UBA4055; genus WTAK01. The sequence goes on along the minus strand of JAFGVM010000016.1, from coordinate 106,384 downwards.
TCGCATCAATGCTCTTTTTCTCCTGCACCCAGGACATTACGGGCGAAATGCCGGCCAATACAAATCCAAGGCTGATGATCTATGATACCTCAGATATCATCAGTAACAAAGAAACTAGAGTTCAGTGGTATGGCAATGATCAGGATGGTACCAGTATGACATACTATTATTGTATGACAACTGATACAACAATGACCAATGCTGAAGCAGCTACAGAACTTGCTGATACACTGTGGACAAGAACAGCAAATTCTTATGTTGATATTTCAATGCCGTTCGCAAAACTTAATGCGGATATAATGTTCGTTGACAGCACCACTTACATTGATATTCTTGAGGCTATAGAAGTGAAAAGAGAAATTGTTTATTCAAAGTTTTTCTTATACGGTGTTGATGATAAGGACGGTGAAACAGGTATTGTATCAAAAATATTCGGAAGAACGAATAAAGTTCCTAAACATCCTATGGTCAATTCTCAAAAATTTGGTGTGAACGGATTTGACCAGTACTGGTTCACGATCGGTACTGACTCAGCTCAAATGGTTCTAAAGAGAGAGACATCTTTCTGGAAACCGATAGATTTTAGATGGATGGGAGAGGATCCGGACGGACCTGAAGTAGATCTTGAGTTCAAATATCAATTGTGTTCTATCGATACTAATTTAAGCGGTGATTTCTATGATATCGACACTTTGGCTGAATCGGGATGGTCAATAAGTAACCTTTCTGTTCAGTTCTCAAGTTTGCTTTTTGATAATATGCCGGAGGGTAAATCAGAAGCTAACTTCTCATTCAGAGTTTGGGTAAGAGATGATGCTTTAGAAGAGTCTGAAAATCATGCAACAGTGAACTTCCCGGTATTTGCTCCTCAATTGAATCACGGTATCCTTTATGTTGATGATACTGATGATGCTAAGTTCAATTCTGTTGATTATCTTCAGTTCACAGGTAACCCTGATGGTGTTGAAGTTAAAGCAATGTATGAAGAATATCTTCAGGATGCAGGTTATCATGCAGATTATGATGTTCTATACCCGGACAGTTCAGAGATGTTATTACAGGATTACGATGTTGTAGATTTTGCACCGGTACCTGTTGATCAGTTATATCAACCAAGTTTGAAAATATTGAGTAAGTACAGACTTGTAATAATCGGAACAGAGGACAGATCGCAATCTTCAGGTATCTCTTATGCAAGTTATAAGAAACAGCTTATAGATTACATGAACATCGGTGGTAAAGTAATGATCATAGGTCATTCAGCGATCCTGCTTAACGATCTGTATGTAAATAAATATGAAGATCCTGTAAGGGATGTATTCGATAACGCTGCTCTGCTGAACAGAGATATGTGTACGTTCTTCTACAACTATTTCGGGATCTATTCTTATTCAACAGGAGAATCAAAGAGTTTCTTCTCTCAGTTCCTGTACGATGCGAGTCATCCATTGCTTCCTGCGACTTATTACAAAAAGGACAATTACGATTTTATCGGTGTTACAAAATATGATCATATCACTGATGCAGGTATCGTTGAACTGAAAGTAGACAGTGCACAGGTAAATAAGTACTGGAAGAATTATCCCGGTCCTGCAGGAAGTATCTTTGAGTTCTCACTTAAAGAAAACGGTACAGTCTTAACAGGTATTCCAGTATTTGAAGCTTATAAAGGAGAGATCGTACTGAAGTATAAGTCAATTTATGATCTTCCAACGACTGATTACAATTCAGATCTTACTTTCGAAGTTGATGGAACTGATACACTGTTCCATGATCTGAAATGGCGTAACCCTGCTGCAACAGCAACAACAAATCTGAGTGGAGATGTTTACAGAAAATCAGGTGCTATTGCAACAAGATATGTTTCAGAAGGAGATGTATTCCGTACGGCATATATCGGATTCCCGCTTGTTTTCATGGATAATTCGGAAGGAAAAGTAAGTGATCTGTTCACTTCTATGATAAACTGGTTCAATCTTGAAGATGATCCTTTGCAAAAATAGACTTAACAATAAAATGTGTAATTTAAAGGAGGAGTAAAAAATGGTAAAAAAACTGACTATTCTTAGTTTGGCTTTGTTTATCGCTGTTCCATTGTTCGCTGTTAATGGAATTAAAGGCGGTAAGTGGCAGATCAAGCCATCTATGAATGACAAAGCCATGATGGCAAAAACACCTTACTCAGGTCAAGTGAGTACTTACTTTGATAAATCAGCTAACGGTTATGGCTGGTATCAGGGTTACAACAGAAAGATATCTTGGGACATGGGAAATACAACCGGACTTCCAATGGTAGGATCTATTTACAGAAGATTAAATCCTGCAACAGGTTCAGGAACAATCGGTGGAACTATCGGTGACTGGCAGGGAGCAAGTTTACTTAGCTCTGCTCAGGTTATCTATGACGTTTCAAACAACTGGACACCTGCACAAGATCCTGGTGGAAGATACCCTTATGCTTGTGGTTTCATAAACGGATATTTCTTTGGAGTATTCAATGATTATAACACTACTACCGGTGTAGCAAGTGATGCTTATCCGATGTTCGCTGTTGCTGATGCAACATGGGGATATAACTTCTCTACATGGAACGTTGGTGTAGTTGCAGCTACTGATGGTGGAGCTACTGTTCCGGGTGCTTGGACAGGATCCGGTGATACAGTTTATGATCCTGCAACAGGATATTACTACTGGTCACAGGCATGGAACCAAGACCTTCTTGGAATGGAAGATTTCACACTTGGCTGTGTAGTTGGTAGATCGATGACCCCTGCAGTTACATCAAGCTGGGAATGGACTGATTACTCAGAATTAAATCTTGACTGTGCTAACGATGCTAACGGTCTTACAATAATGAACGACATTTCATGGGCTTACTGTAAGGATATTTACGGAAACGGTACAGGTAAAGGTATTGCTGTAACAATGGCTAATGATGTTGATGACTTTGTAATGATCGCTGATTCAATCTGGACTGAAGTTGACTCAACTACTGTACCACCTGATTCTGCATGGGTACCAGTAGAAACAAGAGTTGATCTTAACCCAAAGATCAGTTACATGTATACAACTAACTGGGGTGGAGATGATTCTTCAGGTGACTGGTCACCAAACTGGAATTACGATACTTCACACGGTGATGTAAGATTATTCCAATTGGATCCAAAGCAATTATTTGACTGGTACGGAAGTACTTATACTGAGATCGATTCTTCAGTTACACCTCCGGACACAATGGTCACTATAATGAACGATCCTTTCATAACCTGGAATATTTCAGCAGTTGCAACAGAGTATGACTATGTTCACTTGTTAGTTCGTGTATTCGGTGGAACTTATCAGGGTGATTACGCTGGTTACCTGTTATATGATAACGATGACGATTTTGTTGCTGGTTATTATCATATCAGAGGTCTAATAACTGATACAGGTGTACAATGGAGCCCTGCTCATTTTGTAGCTTCTTCAGTTGGTCTTGACACTGGTGATATTGAATGGGTATGGTCAAATTTCAACGTATTAGCGATAGGTTATGCAGGATTCGGTCAGATCTATGCAACCTGGCTGGACAGACCTGTTGGAAGAACAACTTTAAATGAGTGGCCGGAACCTGATACAGTATATTATGATGACGGTTTCATGTCTTTTTCAGGAAACGATGGTGACACTTGGGAATATCAAGATCATGTAGAAGTTACTGACTACATACCTGGTAAAACTTTCAATCTTTACTACGCAACTAACGTGACAAATACAAATACTCTTCATGAAGAAGGTTGGACAGTCACTACAAACGGAAAAATTACTGAAGGTGCTATCGAGGTTTACGCAGCTAATCAATATTATGATGCAGCTAACCCGTTAGAACCACCTGTAAACAGTTTCTTCGACCACCAGCAGTTCTTACACGCTTGGAAGATCACTGGAACTTTGACTGATGGTATTCAATCAGAGCATACTGCACTTGATATGGACTTTGAATTGATGCAAAATTATCCAAATCCTTTCAACCCAAGTACAGAGATCAGCTTCAATATAATGAATGACGCAAATATTAAACTTACTGTATTCAACTCAAACGGTGAGACAGTTGCTTCATTAATTGACGGCAAAATGGCTAAAGGACTTCATAAAGTTAATTTTGATGCAACAAAATTAAACTCAGGAGTTTATTTCTATCAGTTAGATGTTAACGGAATTTTATCAACTAAGAAGATGGTTTTAGCTAAATAATCATGTTGTTTGTTTAGACAGGCAGGGAGCTGCCTGTCTAAATCTATGTTTTCTTTCAGGGATTGTAAAAACAGTTCCTGTAAGAGAATATGGAAAATGAAAAATTAAAATAAAGCAAAGGGGAAACAAAATGAACAAAAAACTGCTAATTCTCGTGATGCTTATCATGGTTTTTGTACCTGTTACTATGGCTCAGGATAAAGCCGGAACATCAGGTATGCCGTTTTTAAAAATGGATGTAACCGCAAGAGTGTTCGCAATGGGTGGAGCATTTATTGGTCTGTCAGATGATGCATCGACCTTGTATTACAATCCAGCAGGACTGTTGAATTTGAAATCAATGGAATTTGTTGCATCTCATAACATGTATCTGGCTGATATTCAGTACAGTTATGCAGGTGTAGTTTATCCATTACCACAATTAAACGGAAGTATGGGTATGCAAATGGCTTATCTGACAACAGGGGATATGGATGAGACAACTGTTGAATTCCCTGATGGTACAGGTAGAACATTTGGAGCATATGATATGATGATAGGAGCTTCCTATGCACAAATGTTAACTCCAAAATTCTATGTTGGTGGAACTCTGAAGTTCTTGAGCGAAGGATTAGCTGATCAGCAGGCTATGACTGTTGCCGGTGATGTTGGTACTTACTATAATACAGGATGGCAGTCCTTAATATTTGGTATGTCCATCAGAAATTTTGGCGGTAATTACACTTATTTTGATGAGGATACACCATTACCTATGTTATTTGTGTTCGGTCTTAGATATGCTCCTCTGGAAGACGGTGTAAATAAGCTTGATGTTCTATTAGAAGCTGCTCACCCATCTGATAACAGTGAGTATATGACACTTGGTCTAGAATACTCTTACAACAATATGTTCTTTGTAAGATTCGGCAGAAAATTTGATAACGATGAGTACTGGATCGTAAAAAGCGACGATGCTGAGTTCCCTGAAAACGCTGATCCGGCAGATCCTGAATTGGATTATTCAGACAGTGGAATTAACTGGATGGGTACAACACTTGGTATAGGTTTCAACATGGAATCAATGGGAATGAAACTTGATTATGGTTGGAAACATATGGGTGATCTTGGTATGACTCACATGATAACATTCGGATATAAGCTGAAATAAAAATTTTCATCAATGAAATAAAAGGGAGTTTTTTACTCCCTTTTTTTATTGCAAAATAATATTAAAATGAATAATATTAGTACTCAAGATCAAGTGATAAAAAATTCAGAAGTTACAAACTATAATCGAAGAGATAAAAGAATGAAAAATATTTTAATAATCGCATTAATTGTTATATTCGGAACGATATCAGCTTTAGAAAAAAGCACAGTGGAAAAGATCAACAAATATTCAGGTAAAAATAAAAGATCATTGCTGGAAATGGTCGATAAACAAAAAGGTAAAACCCTGGAATATGTTGAGTTCATTTTAAATAATTCATCTCCGAATGACCTTGCTGTACTAACACCTGCTTACATTCTGGAAAGTGTGGAATATGCAATAAGATCAAAAGAATTTTTGTATTCAAAACAGTATGATGAAAATATATTCAAGCATTTTGTATTACCATTAAGATCTTCACAGGAACCTTTTGAAAATTGGAGAAAACAATTTTATGATGAATTAAAGCCGGTAGTGGAAAATATTTCAAATATCGAAGAGGCTGCAATAGCTATAAACTTCTGGGCTTATGAACATATGACCTATAAATCTACTCACGGGAGGGACCAAGGACCTTTAACTACGATCAAAAGAGGCTGGGGCAGGTGTGAAGAGATGATGATATTCTATATGGCAGCTGCGAGAAGTGTAGGTATTCCGGTAAGATCCGCAGGTGCACCATTCTGGAACTTTACGGACAATAATCATGCATGGGTCGAAGTTTGGACACCTGACGGATGGAAATATCTGGGTGAATTGGCCAACAGTTTAAACAAAACATGGTTTTCCCATACGACTTTACGTGCATCACTGATAACTTCAAGAGTTTTTGGAGATTATCAGGAGAAAAATACAATTAAATACGAAGATAACTCCACGATTCTAAGTTCTATTGAATATTATACAGATAAGTACGATGATGCAAAGATAATGATAGATGATGAGCTTGGTCAGCCGGTAGAAGGTGCTTTAGTTACGCTTTACGCAGTTTCATATGGAGGATTGATGCCTCTGATAGATGCCAGAACGGATAAATTCGGAGAAGTCTCGATCCCGCTGGGTAAGGGTTCGGTATTTATAACGGCCTATGATGATAGGTCTAAATTTGGTTACGCACTTTTCAATAGTCTTGAAAATGATGCTGAGATAAGGATAGTTCTGAAAGATGGAAATGAAAGAATAGATGAGGAATTAAATTTTAAATTTCAGATATACAACTCTGAATTTGAAAATGATAAAACTCAAAAAGAATATTTTAAAGATACTTTCGACCTGAAAAATCAACTTTCAGATCTCAAGAGAAAGATGAAATTTGAAAATTTTAAACGTACGATCGACTTTGTTTACTATTTTGATAACAGTATAAAAAATTACGATCAGATCATTTTCAGTAAAAGACAAAAACATTTTCTTGAAAAATGCGATCTTCTGGGACAGAACACATCAGAATTCTTAAAAGTATATAAAGGTTTAAAAACAAATAAAACAAAATTGAAAATATTGACTTCAATGATCGAAGAATGGGATGAAAAAGAATTGAATGAGATACCTGACAGTACAGCTATAAGTGATCTAGTGAATATTTACTACGAAGGGAAAAATAAATACATAAAGATAATCCCTGATTCTGTATTCACCAGTAATGTTGTCGGAGTAACATGGAAATCTGGAACTCCGCCTCAGAACGGTTGGCAAACTGAACTTTATGATCAAATTAAAGATCTCCGTTCATATAATATTAATACTACAGTGAAAGATGTAGTTAAATGGGTGGATACCAAGGTCAAAGTTGACAGTAATTTTGTGTATGAGTATTATGCCGGATCACTGAATCCCGTAGAGATTCTTAACATGAGATCCATCCCGGAATTTTACAGGATCAAACTGCTCAATTGTTCTCTAAAACTTTTAGGTGTTCCGGTCCAGTGGAAAGGAAGACTGGAATATTTTAACGGAAAAGAATTCATTACAGTGGAGAGTGTCTCAGAAAAAAAGAAACCGGAAGATAGAAAAGTGAAACTGTCATTATACATAGATGATGAGAAGGTGAAAGCTGATCCATGGAACAATTTTCTTATGGGGGAATTGGATAAAGGAGTATTGCAATATTCATACTTTGACGGTGAGAATGATTCATTGGATTACATACTCACATTCCCGAAACAGGATGATAAATTTTTATATCTTGAAGCAGGTGTGAGGAATTCAAACGGAGATGCAAATGTTGTTATAAAGAATATTGGAAATACGGATACTGATATAACTATAAAATTGACCACTCCAAAGGAATATATAGATATATCATCAGAATTATCGGATGAGGCTGTCAAAAAAATAAATTCACTTACTTCATCAATATCCAACAGTAAAAATAAGATCGTACTGGTAAGAGGGGTAATATCTACTGAGCCTACTCAAAGAATGTTGAACCTGTTACTGGAAAAAGCTGCTAAATTTGAAGAACTTGAAACTTCTATCGTTATTTACACTGAATTGAGAAATAATGATGACCTGAAAAATATTGAGGCAGTTAATATTATACAGAAACAGGGTGAGATACTTATTCCGGAAACTGCTGATGAATCTTATCCTATAGTTATCCTGGCGGATAGTAATAATAAAATACTATTCTCATCTAAAGGCTATAATATGAGTATTGCTGACCTTCTTATAAGCAAAATAAAGAATATAAAAAAATAAGTTGAGAAATATATATCTAACTGATATATTTTCACCGGATTATGGCACTGAGTAAAAAAAGAAAAAGAAAAAGAATTCTGATCATTATATCCAGTATATTGATCATTCTGGCAAGTTATTATCTTTTTTTTCAGGGGCAATATTCTGTCTTCAGACTGATCGAAGATAAAAAATTGTATGAACAGAAGAAAATTGAAGTAGAAGAGCTGGAAAAAAAGATACAGGAGCAGAAAGAAAGTAATGAACTCCTGAAGAATAAAGACCCTTTTGAAATGGAGAAAAAAGCAAGAGAGCAGGGCATGGTAAAAGAAGGAGAAAAAATTTATAAATATAAAGTTGAAAAGGAGAACGAAAATGGCCTTTAATCTGAAGAACAGAAATTTTTTAAAACTTCTGGATTTTACTCCAAAAGAGATAAAATTTCTTCTAAAATTATCACAGGACCTGAAAGAAGCAAAATATGCAGGTACTGAGCAGAAAAAACTGGTTGGAAAAAATATCGCATTGATATTTGAAAAAGCTTCAACAAGAACAAGATGTGCTTTCGAGGTGGCAGCATTTGATCAGGGCGCACACGTAACATATCTTGGTCCTTCCGGATCACAGATAGGGTATAAAGAATCAATGAAAGATACTGCAAGAGTTCTAGGTGGAATGTATGACGGTATTGAATACCGTGGTTTCGGTCAGGAGATCGTAGAAGAACTTGGTGCTTATGCCGGAGTTCCTGTGTGGAACGGACTTACTACAGAATTCCATCCTACTCAAATACTTGCGGATTTTTTGACAATGATGGAAAATACAGACAAACCACTTTCTCAGGTTTCATTCTGTTACCTAGGTGACGGTAAGAACAACATGGGTAATTCATTGATGGTAGGTGCTGCAAAACTTGGTATGGACTTTAGAATGGCTTCTCCAAAATCATGCCAACCTGCTAAAAAGCTTGTAGACGAGTGTAAAAAAATAGCTAAACAAACTGGTGCTAAGATACTTATCTCAGAAGATGTGAAAAAAGCTGTAAAAGGTGTTGATTTCCTTTATACGGATGTATGGGTTTCAATGGGTGAACCTGATTCCGCATGGGAAAAAAGAATTAAGCAGATGATACCTTACCAGGTGAACAAGAATGTCGTAAAAGCAACTGGAAATCCGAATGTAAAATTCCTTCACTGTTTACCTTCATTCCACAATAGAGATACTATCAAAGGTGAAGAGATATATAAGAAATTCGGTATTGAGGCAATGGAAGTTACTGATGATGTTTTTGAATCAGAGAATTCATTGGTATTTGAGGAGGCAGAGAACAGAATGCACACTATTAAAGCCGTAATGGTTGCTACGCTGGGAAGTTAAAATTGAATAATGTACAGTGCCCAGTGGTCAGTCTGTAGGGGCGGGTTTCTTGCCCGTCCCTTTTTTTTAAAAGAATTATTTCAGCTTTCTTTTGCTTGCCCAAAAGAAAGTTGGAAAGAAAAGGGCAGCACGAACGTTAATTTTGGGACTTCCGGTATTATTCACTTTAAAATCTGAAACGCACTATACTGGAAGTAGTTTTTACACAACAGTGAATAATCACTATCGTCAGATAACCAAAATTCCGTTAAGTGCTAAAAAAAATCAAAACGCATAAAAAACAAATAAGTGTAATCCTATCGAAAATATAAAAAGTGAATAAAATTTTTGAAGTAGCAGGATCACCTTTTTTATTTTCTTGATTAATTGAGAAATAAGTAGTATATATAATATTGATGTCATTCTAAGTTAGATTAAATATCCGAGAGGTGTAAGATGTTTTACAGATTATCAGTATTATGTTTAGCTGCATTTTTTACTGTACCTTTATTCTCAATTTCAAAGTCTGAAATGAAAATGAAAGATGGTCAAAAGAAGATCAAGCAGATAAAAAATGATTTATCATCTGTCGTATCTACAAAAACTCCCTATGAAGGTACTATCAGTGATTATTTTGACAAATCAGCAAATGGTTACGGCTGGTATCAAGAAAATAAAAAACTCAGCTGGGATGCGGGTTCATCGGGAGCTCCTTTGATCGGATCGATCTATAGAAAATTGAATCCATCGACAGGCTCTGGTACAATGGGAGTCATGGTAGGTGACTGGACTGGCGAAGAGCTTTTGAGTGATACACTTAAGATCTATGATGAATCGAATTACTGGTATGCACCGGGAGGTAGATATCCATATTCATGTGGATTTATCAATGGTTTTTATTTCAGTACATTTAATGACTTCGATGGAGTAACTGCAACTAATTCATATCCGATGTTTTCAGTAGTAAATGCGACATGGGGATATGACAGTACAATCAGCACAGTCGGTGTTGTCGAGGATTCATTCGGGGGAAGAATCCCGGGTGCATGGTGCGGTACCGGAGATGTGGTCTATGATCCGGGAACAGGATTTTATTACTGGTCACAAGCTTGGAATCAAGATCTGTTGGCGATGGAAGATTTTATCATAAGTTCTGTTGTAGGCAGATCAATGACACCTTCAGATTCTTCCAGTTGGGATTGGACAAATCATCAGGAACTGACATTCGATTGCTCTGACGATACGAATGGACTTATCCAAATGAACCAACTTCAGTTTGCTTACTGTAAAGATGTTTACGGGAATGGTACCGGGTACGGTATCGCTGTATGCATGGCTAATGATGTCGGAGACAGGATATTTCTTGACAGTATGGATATTGAATATAATCCAAGAATAAGTTACATGTATACTACAGACTGGGGTGGAGATGATAATACTATCAATTGGTCTTCCAACTGGATAACAGACGGTAATAAACTCTTCCGGATAGAACCTGAAGATCTATTTGACTGGTACGGAACTACATTTACTGAAATAGATTCGGTTTCGGGAGATACTATAAAAACTGTATTGAACGATCCATTTATAACCTGGAATATTTCAGCTGTAGCAACAGAATATAATGCTGTACATCTACTGATCAAAGTATTCGGAGGCACCACAGAACCCGGGAAGGCTGATGATCTTTATTATATGAACGACGAAGATTTTATTGCAGGTTATTACCATGTAAGAGGTTTGATAACAGATACCGGTGTTGTCTGGAGCCCTGCTCATTTTGTAGCATCTTTAATTGGGCTTGACACTGGTGAAATAGAATATGTTTGGTCAAATTTCAATATTCTATCAATTGGATATGCCGGATTCGGCCAGATCTATGGAACATGGCTTGACAGACCTAATACCAGACCTGAGATCAATGAAGATCCTGAACCGGATACTGTTTATATCGATGACGGATTCCTTTCTTTTTCCTGTGATGATGGAGATACATGGGAGATACCTTCATCAGATGAAGCATCGGATTACGGTCATCATGAAGTTTATTTTGACGAAGACTCTTTAAATGTATATAATCTTTATTATCCGATGAATGTTACAAAAACGTCTACATTACATGAAAGTGGATGGGTTTGTTCATCTAACGGAAAAATAGAATCCGGAGAAATAGAAGTTTACACAGCTTGTCAATATTATGATTATGTTGCTGTAATACCACCGATCTTTGGTCAAATTAATTTTCAGCAGTTCCTTCATGTATGGAAGATCACAGGGTCGATATCTGACGGAACAGGTATTTCAGCAGAGCAGGTTTCGTTAATGAATGACTTTGAATTAATGCAGAATTACCCAAATCCGTTTAATCCGAGTACAGAGATAAGTTTCAAGATCCAGAATGATTCCAAAGTTAAACTTACTGTTTTCAATTCTAATGGTGAAAAAGTTGCATCTCTAGTCGATAGCAAAATGATAAAAGGACTGCACAGAGTTAATTTTGATGCTACACATTTGAATTCGGGAATTTATTTTTACACATTGGAAGTAAATGAAAGGTCAGAATCTAAAAAAATGATATTAATAAAATAAGGATCCCGTAGAAACGTGATTTACCAAGTCTCAAGATTCAGAAATAAATTCAGAATGATTGTGGATCCCCGTGTCAAGCACAAGGATGACAAAAATCCAAAGGTGGATTGAATCCACCTTTTTTATTATACAAAATTATTTAAGTTGATATAAATAAATATGATTTCTATATTTACAGCTGAATTACAGTTAAGGAGAAATTATGGGTATTATAGCAGGTATCGTTGGTATAACCAATACCGGAAAAACAACGATATTTAATGCATTGACTTCATCTGAAGCAGAATCTACAAGCTATTCATTTTCAACTGTGAAGCCTAATATAGCGATAGTTGATGTTCCGGATAAGAGAGTTGATGAGATATTTAATAATATCACTTCGAATAAAAAAGTATATAATCATATGGAAGTAATGGACATTGCAGGACTTGTAAAAGGATCTGCATCAGGAGAAGGTCTTGGTAATAAATTCCTCGGAGATATAAAACAGGTGGATGCCATACTTCACGTGGTCCGTTGTTTTGATGATGATAATATTGTTCATGTTGACGGATCGGTAAATCCGGCAAGGGATATGGAAACTATTGATGCAGAGTTGATAATGAAAGATCTTGAAACAGTTGAGAACAGATTAGCTAAAAATGATAAACTGGTCAAAGCAAAAAATAAGGAAGCGATCCTTCTGCAACCGATATATGAAAAACTTCATTCAGTAATGTCCGAGCTTGAGCATCCCAGATCCATAGGATTGAATGATGATGAATTAAAATTAATTAAAGACATGAACCTTCTGACTTTTAAACCAATGATATTCGTATGTAATATTTCTGAAGATGAACTTATGGCAGGAAAGGATTCAGAATATACATCAGCAGTAAAGAAATATGCAGCTGAAAGAAATTACGGAGTTGTTTCTATCTGTGGTAAAGTTGAAGCTGAGATCGCAATGCTCGATGAAGAAGAAAAGAGAGAGTTCTTAATTGATTACGGACTTGAAGAACCGGGATTGAACTTATTATTAAAAGAAACATACTCTCTATTGGGCTTAAGCACATTCCTTACCGAAGGTGAAATTGAAGTCAAAGCTTGGAATATAAAGAAAGGGATGACAGCACCTCAGGCAGCCGGAGTAATTCATACCGACTTTGAAAACAGATTTATAAAAGCAGATGTTATATCATACGATGACTTTGTAGCTAGCGGATTTGACAGAGCTGTAGCAAGACAGAATGGAAAAGCAAGATTGGAAGGAAAATCATATATTGTTCAGGACGGAGATGTTATAATCTTTAGATTTGGCAAATAATGGAACTAAATGTAATACGACATAAAACTTCAAAAGAATTCTTCATAGGATTTTACCCTGAAGATCTGGTCGAATCATATGCTTATCAGCTTGAAAGAATGTTCGAGCAGGGTTCAGCTGTTGAAGGTGATTATTTCGTAGTATCAAATGGGGATATACCATTGCTATCTCTGGAAATTTTCAGAAACCATACCAGGAGAATACTGGAAAAACCTCCATTGTTAGCTATGAATATAGAATTAGCTCCTGAAGAATTTACAAAAGCAATGACACTGATATTTGAATATTTGAACGATGAAATAATTTCAGGTGCTATAGAAAAAGCCTTGCATATCACTATATCAGAGAATAATAAGTATTTTACTGATTATAAAAAACTGATAACGGATTACAAATTCATAAATATACTTACAAAAATAAATTTTGAAGCGAAATTAAATGAAATAAGAGTTCAAAACAATTCTGAATGTACTTACGATCAGTTGATCAATATCCCCGTTGAAGAGAGATTCAATATTATTTCAAAAAGTACTTACAAGGATATATACGCTAACTTGTCTAATGAAAAAGTATATCTTGATATGCTTGAGGAAGGATATCAAAGTGAAGATATCTGGGATTCAGTAATTTTTGAAGGTAAAGCAATAGGTTATATGATGCCGGTATTTACAAACGGGTTAAAAAACAAGCTGGAACTGATCAATTACGGTTGCTATGAAACTCAACAAAATGAGATATTTTATAATGCGGTCCTAAATCGAGTGATACAATTATCAGAACAGCACAAAATCAGCCAGTTAGTTTTGAATGTGAATACATCTGATACAGGTTTCGTCAGCTTACTGGAACGATCCGGTCTCAGAAAGAGTCGTTTAGTAAAAAATTATATCAGGAAATAGAATTTGAAAACTTTGATCTTTGATCTGGGGAATGTTCTTATTAATGTTGATACAGATAAACTGATCAACAAACTAAAAGATACTTTTGTTCTTTCTATCGAAGAAATGGAGAACTTCGAAAAAGCTCATCATCATTCATTCTATACAGGAAGGATAAGCGGGATGGAATTTTATCAAAAGTTCAAATCTACATCCCAAACCGATGTAACTTACGATGATTTTGCAACACTCTGGTCAAATATATTTTCATATAACAAAGAGATGATAGAATATATCTCAAAATTACCGGTGGATGATATAAGGATCGTAATCGCTAGTAATACTGACCCGATCCATATTGGTCATATAAAAGAAAATTTTCCATTACCGTTCGAATATTCTGAATTTTTCTCATATGATGAAGGTTTTATAAAGCCGGAGGATGGTTTTTATATCAAACTTATATCAAAGTATTCCATAGATCTGAAAAATGCAATTTTCTTTGATGATCTTGAGCAGAATATTAAAGGTGCTTTAAAAAATAGAATTACTTCCTACCTCCACAAAGACACCAGTTTAACCATTAAAAGAATTCAAAATTTTCTGGGATTGTAGATGAATAACTTTGATGAGCAGATATTATTTTTTTTCAACAGGACTATCCATTCAGATATTCTGAATCCGGTATTCGTGTTTTTTTCAAGCAAATCAGCAGCTTTGCTATTTTTGATCTTTCCTGTAGTTCTTTTGATCAAAGGATATAAAGAAAAAAATATGACCTTGGTCAAAACTGTTTATATTATGCTAATAGCGACAGGTTTATCAATAGCTTTAACAGATCTGATCTCAAGCAGAATATTCAAACCTTTGTTCCATAGAGCAAGACCATGTCAGACAATTTCAGATCTCTGGTTCTGGAAAAAAGGTAGATCGATCTGGGTGTTAACTGATGGGGTAAGCAGCTATAAAAGTTCATATTCATTTGTTTCATCTCATGCTTCAAACGCAATGGGTGTAGCTGTTCTATGGAGTTTCTTCTACAAAAAATGGAGTTGGCTATTTCTTTCAATTGCATTATTAGTTGGTATATCAAGAATGTACCTGGGAGTACACTATCCAACAGATGTTATTAGCGGATTTATACTTGGCATTTTCATAGGGTCGTTGTGTAAATACGTAGTTGAATTAGTGATAAAAAAGATTGCCAAAGAATAGTTTTACAGGATATATTTGCAAAAGTTTTTTAATGTTGATTTTAACCATAGTCAATGGTATATTAACAAAAAAATAAACTTCTAAGTAGAGTGATAGGTATATTAAAATAGAGGGAATTTATGAGCAATCTCAAGATACTTGTGGTTGATGATGAAGAAAATATGCTCAACATGTTAAAGAATTTTTTCCTGATCAATGATTATGCATGTCAAACTGCCACTAACGGAATTGAAGCTTTAAAGGTTATTAATAATGACCATATTGACATTGTTATTACCGATATGAAAATGCCTGAAATGGACGGAATAGAACTTCTGAAAGCCATCAGGGAGGATCATAAAAGTATTTCTGCAGTGATAATGACCGGATTTGCAGAAGAGTATACCCAGACGGAAGCGTTGAATCTTGGTGCTGAGGGATACATAGCAAAGCCATTTAGAAACAAAGAGTTACTATTAATACTCGATAGAATTCAAGAACTCAACGAATTCGAGTAAACATAAGTTGTTCCATTTATCTACCAAGGAATTCGAATGGGTTGGTATTGCAGAATAGTCTTTACATTATTTTTATTTTTTTTAAGCTGCACCCCGATAAATCAAAACAAAAATATTTCTATCAAGGAACAGATCAAATCCAAGATCGCTATAGAACCTGTACAAATACTACCTCCTGAAATAAAAAAAGAAATAGTAGAAAGTAACAAGAACGTGAGAGTTGGTTTGATGGAGAATGAAGATAAAATAATATTTTCATTCAGTGGGTCCTATTCTATCTATAACGATGAAAAATTAATTTTCAGTAAAAAAATGTCCACTGATTCATGGAAGGTATATTTTACAACTGAAAAATACATTTGCCTGGAAAATATAAGTACAGGGGAAAAAATAGCAGTAGATCAAAAAGTTGTATTTAAACCTGAGCAGATAGCATCATATGTAACACTGGGAAAGATCAAATCCGGAAAAGGATGGCATTGGGAAAATACCAGATCAAGAAGTTATAAAGGTAACATAGAATTCATTAAATTCAACAATAAGATCACAGTGGTCAATGATGTCGGTATTGAGCAATATCTGTACGGTGTAGTACCGTCAGAAATGTCTGCATTATCTCCATTTGAAGCACTTAAGGCACAGGCAGTTCTTGCAAGAACAAATGTATTCTCTGATCTTGGTAAAAAATATAAGAACAAACCTTATTCCCTTTACAGCGATGTATACAGTCAGGTATACACTGGAATAAGTAAAACTCATGAAAGAGCCAATAAAGCAGTAGATGAGACCAGAGGAATCATATTGGAGAACAACGGTAAACCTATACAGGCTTTATTTCATTCGGTATGTGGCGGACACCTTGAATCAAATGATATTATCTGGAGTGGTAATAAGCTTGAATATCTCCCGTCAAAACCAGACAAGATAAATGGGTTGGAAAAATATAATGATCTAAGCAATGAAAGCTTATTTAAAAAATGGATAGATTCCCGGCCAGATGCATACTGTAATCTTGCTGATAAAAATGTTGATAAAGCGCTGGATTATGCAAAAAAATATTATCGGTGGACAAAGAAATATTCAAGTAAGAAACTCGAACAGATTATAAAGAATAAAACCGGAAAGAACATTGGTAAACTTAAGGATATAAAAATATTGAAAAGAGGTAAATCCGGTAAGGCAATTTCCGTGTCAGTTGTCGGATCAAATTCTACACTTACTATAAATAAGGAATTAAATATTAGGAAACAACTGTCGGATCCACCTTTATACAGTGCAAATTTTTATGTTGTCAAAAGTGGAGGAGATTTTATTTTTAAGGGTGCAGGGTTCGGACACGGAACAGGAATGTGCCAGATAGGTGCATGTGGAATGGCTTCAAAAGGAAAAGATTTCAGAGAAATTCTTTATTTCTATTTTCCAAACACGAAATTAAGTAATATCGATAAATAAAACGAATTTTATTATTTTTTCATTTTTTTTCATTTTTTGACAAAAAAGTTCCAAAAATTTAATTATTTACCAAAAAAAAGATTGACATTCAAATTTAATATTAGTATATTCGTTGCTCTGCGTAAAAGCAGGTTTTCTGTGCTACATAAACGATCAGAAATTCATGCCTGAAAACGCTAGAAAAAATAGAATAGTAAAATAACATAGATTATTTGGAGAAAGTTAATGCCAACAATCAATCAACTCATAAGGTTCGGACGTAAAACGATAAAAAAGAAAACAAAATGTCCTGCTTTAGATGCATGTCCACAAAAACGAGGAGTATGCACTAAGATCACAACCTTAACACCTAAGAAACCTAACTCTGCTTTAAGAAAAGTTGCCAGAGTAAGATTATCAAATTCTCAAGAGGTTTGGGCTTACATACCCGGAGAAGGTCATAATTTACAAGAGCATGCTGTAGTTCTTATCAGAGGTGGAAGGGTAAAAGACCTTCCAGGTGTGAGATATCACATTATCAGAGGTACTCAGGATACAGCAGGTGTTGAAGGAAGAGTACAGTCCCGTTCAAAGTATGGTGCTAAAAGACCGAAGAAATAAAAAATTTGTAGCAAAAGAGGATATAAATGTCAAGAAGATCCAAAGCAATTAAAAGAACGATTTTACCTGATCCTGTTTACAAAGATCTCGTAATTGCAAAATTCATCAATAATATGATGAAATGCGGGAAAAAGTCTATTTCAGAGAATAACTTTTATACTGCAATGGCAATAATCGAGGAAAAAGAGAAAGGTAAGAAAGGTAACGAAGTTTTCAGACAGGCAATTGAAAATGTTAAGCCGGTATTGGAAGTAAAGTCCAGAAGGATCGGTGGTTCAAACGTTCAGGTGCCAATTGAGATCAGAGCAGAAAGAAAAGAAGCTCTAGCAATAAGATGGGTCATTGCCAACTCAAGAAAAAGAAGTGGCAAATCTATGGCTATTAAACTTGCAGATGAAGTAATGGCAGCTTTCAAAAATGAAGGTGCATCAGTTAAGAAAAAGGAAGATATGCATAAAATGGCAGAAGCTAATAAAGCTTTCGCTCATTTTAGATGGTAAGCTATGGAATTAAATGATCTGAGAAATATTGGTATTATGGCACACATTGATGCAGGTAAGACTACAACTACCGAAAGGATATTGTATTATACCGGAAAATTGCACAAGATTGGAGAAGTGCACGAAGGTACTGCAACAATGGACTGGATGGAGCAGGAGCAGGAAAGAGGAATTACAATTACCTCAGCTGCTACAAAATGCGAATGGAAAGACCATACCATTAATATAATAGACACTCCGGGTCACGTGGATTTTACCGTGGAGGTTGAAAGGTCATTAAGAGTACTTGATGGTGCAATAGCTTTATTCTGTGCGGTTGGCGGAGTTGAACCTCAGTCGGAGACTGTATGGAGACAGGCTGATAAATATAAAGTTCCAAGAATTGCATTTGTTAATAAAATGGATAGGACCGGTTCGGACTTCTATAATGTATTGGAAATGATCAGTGAAAGATTAGGCGCGAATCCTATAGCGGTTCAAATACCTGTAGGATCAGGAGAAATGTTCTCCGGTGTTATTGATCTGATCAGAATGAAAGCAAGAATGTACAAAAAGGATGACGGTCTTATATTCGAGGAAATTGAGATACCTGAAGATCTTTTAGAACAGGCAAATGAATATAGAGAAATAATGCTGGAATCTATTTCAGATTACGATGATGAACTAATGGAAATGTTCCTTGATGGTAAGGATATATCCGATTCAAAGATCAAGGCCGCTATAAGAAAAGCGACACTGGACATTAAAATAGTTCCTGTATTCTGTGGTTCTGCTTTCAAGAACAAAGGTGTTCAGGGTTTACTGGATGGTGTAATTGATTATTTACCTTCTCCTGTTGATACTGAAAAATATCAGGGACTTGATAAAAAAGGTGAGAATTTTGTTTATAGAAAACCATCGACTTCTGAAGCGTTCGCAGCATATGCTTTTAAGGTAATGACCGATCCTTATGTGGGTAAATTGATCTTTATGAGAGTTTACTCAGGAAAAGCAAAAGTTGGAGACTCTGTTTACAACACAAATACAGATAAAAAAGAAAGACTTGGAAGAATTTTGCAGATGATGTCAAATAAAAGAGAGGAAAAAGATTCCTGTCAGGTAGGTGATATCATAGCTGTTGTAGGATTAAGGAACACAAGAACTGGTGATACATTATGTGACAGCAATAACATAATAAGATTCGAAGTGTTGGATTTTCCTGAGCCTGTTGTTCATATCGCGATTGAACCCAAAACAAAACTTGATTCTGATAAATTGACGGATTCTCTGATAAAGTTGGCAGAAGAAGATCCGACATTTACTACTAGATATAATGAGGAAACAGGTCAGACGATAATTTCGGGTATGGGTGAATTACATCTTGAGATCATTATAGACAGACTTAAGAGAGAATTCATGGTCGAGGCAAATGTAGGTGCTCCTCAGGTCGCTTACAGAGAGAAATTAAAAAAAGAAGTTGATATTGATTATAAATACTCAAAGCAAACTGGTGGAAAAGGTCAATTTGCTCATATTAAGATCAGAGTAAAACCAGGCGAGTCAAATAAAGGTCTGGTATTTACCAATAAGATCGTTGGTGGTAAAATACCTAAGGAATATATACCTGCGATCGAGAAAGGAATCAAAGAAGCAATGGCCTCGGGACCTATTGCCGGATATCAGATCATGGATTGTGAAGTTGAGTTATATGATGGAGCATATCATCCGGTGGACTCTTCAGAAATGGCTTTCAAAACTTGTGGCAGTATTGCTTTTAAAGAAGCGGCACAGAAAGCTGGAGCGATGTTAATGGAACCTGTAATGAAGGTGGAGATACATACTCCTATAGCATATGTTGGTGCAATTACTGGGAATCTTTCATCCAGAAGAGGAAGGGTTGAAGGGCTTGAAATTAAAAATGACTTTCAGATAATCAGAGCTGTTGTTCCATTATCTGAAATGTTCGGTTATACAAGCAGGTTAAGAAATTTATCACAGGGTAGAGCAACATCATCTATGGAGTTCAGTGAGTTCGTTGTTGTTCCTGAGGTAGAATTAGTTAATATAATGAAAAAATTCGGTTACGTTTATTAAACGATAATTATAAAAAGGTAAAATTTTTTTAAAGACGGAGGTATTTGAATGGCTAAGGAAAAATTTGATAGGACTAAACCGCACGTTAATATTGGTACTATTGGTCACGTTGATCATGGTAAGACAACATTAACGGCTGCGATCACTTTAGTTCTTTCTAAGATTACCGGAGCTAAGGTAATGGCTTTTGATGAGATCGATAAAGCCCCAGAAGAAAAAGAAAGAGGAATTACTATCGCTACTGCTCACGTAGAGTACGAGACAGTGAACAGACATTATGCACACGTAGATTGTCCAGGTCACGCTGACTATGTGAAGAACATGGTTACCGGAGCTGCTCAAATGGACGGTGCAATTGTTGTTGTTTCTGCAGCTGATGGTCCTATGCCTCAGACAAAAGAGCACATTCTTCTTGCTAGACAGGTGAACGTACCTTATCTAGTGATTTTCTTGAACAAAGTTGATCAAGTTGATGATGAAGAGTTGCTAGAGCTTGTAGAAATGGAAATTCAGGAAATTCTTGAGCAGTATGAATTCCCGGCAGATGAAATTCCTATTATCAGAGGTTCTGCTTTAAACGCTCTTGAACATCCGGAAGATCCTGTAATGACACAGTGTATACTTGATCTGATGAAAGCAGTTGATGAGTATATTCCTACTCCAGAAAGAGATAATGCTAAACCTTTCTTGTTACCTGTGGAAGATGTTTTCTCTATCACTGGTAGAGGTACTGTTGCAACTGGTAGAATTGAAAGAGGTGCTGTACACATTGGCGATGAAGTTGAGATCATCGGTTTGTCACATGAAAAGAAAAAATCAGTTTGTACCGGTGTTGAGATGTTCAGAAAACTTCTTGACGAAGGTCAGGCAGGAGATAATGTTGGTCTTCTTTTACGTGGTATCGCTAAAGATGCTATTGAAAGAGGTATGGTAATTGTTAAACCTGGAAGTGTAACTCCTCATACTAAATTTAAAGCAGAGGTTTATGTACTTACAGAAAAAGAGGGTGGAAGACACAAGCCATTCTTCAATAATTATAGACCACAATTCTTTATAAGAACTACAGACGTAACTGGATCTATCACACTGAACGAAGGTACTGAGATGATCATGCCTGGTGATAATACAGAGATAAATGTAGAGCTTATCTATCCAGTTGCAATGGAGCACGGACTAAGATTTGCTATTAGAGAAGGTGGAAGAACAATCGGAGCTGGTGCAGTTTCTGACATAGTAGAATAATTGCTAAAGGCGTAAAAGTTAAGAGGTAAAAATGGCTGCACAGAAAATAAAAATCAAATTGAAATCATACGATTATCATTTGATTGATATTTCAACCGAAAAGATCATTAAAAAGGCAAAAGAAACAGGTGCGGTAATTTCCGGACCTGTTCCATTGCCAACAAAAAAGACTATATATACTGTGCTTCGTTCTCCTCACGTTAATAAAAAATCGAGAGAGCAGTTCGAAAAAAGAATATATAGAAGATTGGTTGAAATTCTTAACTCATCACAGGAAACCATGGAAGCCTTGACAAAGCTCGAGCTTCCCGCTGGTGTAAACATTGAAGTAAAAGTGTAAGGTAGAATTGTATGAACGTCATATTGGGTAAAAAACTAGGAATGGCCAGTTTCTTCGGTCCTACCGGCAGAGAATTTCCTGTAACAATAGTCGAAACAGGTCCTTGTGTTGTAGTTCAGGTTAAAACAATCGAGAACGATAAATACGAGGCTGTTCAACTAGGTTTTATTGATAAGAAAGAAAAAAGAGTTAATAAACCTCAAAAGGGACATTTCGAAAAAGCTGGTATTGCTCCTAAAAGATTCTTAAAAGAATTTAGATTTGAAGGTGCTGGAGAGCTTGAAGTGGGTTCAGAGGTTAATGTCTCTATCTTTCAAGAAGGAGACTCACTTGCAGTGACAGGCACATCAAAAGGTAAAGGATTTCAGGGTACTATCAAAAGATGGGGCATGAAAAGACAAGGTAGAACTCATGGTACACATGAGTCAAAAAGAGGGCCTGGATCAATAGGTCAGTGTGCTTGGCCTTCAAGAGTATGGAAAGGAAAAAGAATGGCTGGAAGAATGGGTAACGATAAAGTTACTGTAAAAAACCTTGAAGTTTTAAAGGTTATTCCGGATAAAAATATCATCTTTGTTAAAGGTTCTGTACCTGGTGGTAAGAATGGTTTACTTAAAATCAGAAAGCAGGAGGCGTAATGAAAAAAGTTGCTGTGTATGATATTGAGGGAAAAAAGACCTCCGAAGAAGTAGAATTGAACGAACAGATTTTTGGTATTGAACCTAATGCACATGTGCTTCATCAGGCTGTTAAAGTGTATCTGGCAAACCAAAGACAGGGTACTGCAAATGCAAAGGGAAGATCTGATGTTGCCGGAAGTAAGAAAAAGGCAATAAACCAAAAAGGTAGTGGTGGAGCCAGAAGAGGGGGCAAGAGATCACCTTTGTTGGTTGGAGGTGGTAAAACATTCGGTCCTTCACCAAGAGATTATACTCTAAAAATGAACAAGAAACAAAAATTATTGGCGAAAAAATCAGCATTTTCTGATAAGGCAAGCAGTGACGGTGTTTTCGTTTTTGATAATTTTAAATTCGATGTACCAAAAACAACTAAATTCCTTAATGTCTTAAAGGGCATGGAAGTGTTAGGTAAGAAAGTATTAGTACTGGTAGATTCATACAGTTACATTGATGATGACTCGAAGTATGATAATACAGTTAATATTTTGAAATCTGCAAGGAACATTAAGAATATTAGATGTCAAGTTGCGGATACAGTTACAACTTACGAAATAATTAATGCTGATTACTTAGCGATCCAAAAGGACGCTTTAAAAACAATTGATAGGGTGAACGCGTAAATGAAGCTGATATTAAAAAAGCCGGTAGTTACTGAAAAAAGTAGTATGTTACAAGAGGCTAACAATCAATATACTTTTTTGGTCGATAGAAATTCAAATAAAATTGAAATTAAAAAAGCCGTTGAAGTGAAATTTGGTGTAAAAGTAGATCATGTTAACACTACTAATTATATCGGAAAAGCTGCAAGGGTTGGAAAATTTTTCGGCAAAAAAAGCGATTTTAAAAAAGCTGTTGTTACATTGAGTAAAGGAGAAACGCTAGACATATACGGTCAAGCGTAAAATTGTTAGTTGAAAAGTAGTAGAATTTGGAGTTAAGATGCCAGTAAAAAAATTCAAACCATATACCCCAAGTAGAAGATACATGACTATTTCGGATTTTAGCGAAGTAACAAAGACTAAGCCCGAAAGATCATTGATTCAAAAGAAGACCAAGACCGGCGGTCGAAACAACTTGGGAAGGATCACTACCAGGCATATTGGTGGTGGACATAAGCAAGCTTTCAGGATTATTGATTTTAAAAGAAACAAGATCAATATTTTAGCAACAGTTGCAGCAATTGAGTATGATCCTAACAGAACAGCTAGAATTGCTTTGTTAAATTATGTTGATGGTGAAAAAAGGTATATTCTTGCACCTGCAGGGTTACAAGTTGGTGATAAAGTTGAAACAGGTGAAAATGTTGAGATCAGAACCGGAAATGCATTACCTTTAAAATCAATACCAGTTGGTCAAATGATACACAATATTGAACTTAAGATCGGTAAAGGAGCTCAAATAATAAGATCCGCTGGATCTTATGCAGTTTTGATGGCGAAAGATGGTAATTACTGTCACGTCAAAATGCCATCTGGTGAGGTTAGATTGGTACATCAGAACTGTTATGCAACATTAGGACAGGTAGGTAATATTGACCACTTCAAGCAAGTTAGCGGAAAAGCTGGAAGAAGCAGATGGAAAGGTAAAAGACCTACAGTCAGGGGTGCAGCAATGAACCCGGTAGATCACCCACATGGTGGTGGTGAAGGTAGAACAACTGGTGGAAGACAACCAGTATCACCTTGGGGAGTTTACGCAAAAGGTTATAAGACCAGAAAGATCAGAAAATCATCTGATAAGTACATAATAAAGAAAAGAAAAAAATAAACACCGGAGTTTATTAAATGCCAAGATCCGTAAAAAAAGGACCATTCGTTGATGATCATTTAATGAATAAGATCATGAAGATGAACCAAACCAAGCAGAAAAGTGTTTTAAAAACTTGGTCAAGGAGATCAACAATAGTTCCAGAGTTTATAGGCCATACAGTCGCTGTACATAACGGAAAACAATTTATTCCTGTATATATTACGGAAAATCATGTTGGTCATAAATTAGGTGAATTTTCTTTAACTAGAACATTCAGAGGTCATCCTGAGAAGAAATCAGAAAAAGCCTCAAAGAAAAAATAAGAGGAAGTAATGGAAGCATATGCAAAAGCAAAATGGGTAGGATATCCTGTTAATAAGGTTAGATTGGTTTTAGAATTGATCAAAGAGAAAGATGTTGAATCAGCGATCAATATATTAAAATTCACACCTAACTTTGCAGCTAAACCAATAGAAAAAACATTGAAATCAGCTGTAGCAAATCTTATTGACACAAATAGAGATGTAGCTATAGATACAAGCAATGTATTCATTGCTGAAATGTATGCTGATGAAGGGCCTACAATGAAAAGATTCAAGCCGCGTGCTCAAGGCAGGGCTACCAGAATCAGAAAAAGAACAAGTCACATTTTTATTAAAGTGTCGACAAAAGAATAGGGGGACTTTTTGGGTCAAAAATGTAATCCGATATCGCTTCGCCTGGGAATCAACAGAACGTGGAACTCAATTTGGTTCGATCAGAAGAACTTTTCAGAGAATCTTTTAGAAGATCTCAAAATAAAAAAGTATTTGAGAACAAGATTGAATGATGCGTCAGTATCCAAGGTGATAATCGAAAGAAAGCCTAAAGAGATTAAGCTCAGTATCCATACTGCAAAGCCTGGAATAGTTATAGGTCGAAAAGGTAGTG
The DNA here is from genome assembly GCA_016937995.1 of Candidatus Delongbacteria bacterium. Lineage (GTDB taxonomy): Bacteria > UBA4055 > UBA4055 > UBA4055 > UBA4055 > WTAK01. Next base: position 80,876 of record JAFGVM010000016.1, on the reverse strand, counting down.
AGATTGAACTACTTAAGGAAGAGTTGAAAACTGTTTTCAAGAAGAAGATCAATTTAAACATTTTCGAAATTAAAAGACCTGAAACAGACGCATATCTCATAGGAGAATCTATCGCTAAACAGCTTGAAAGAAGAGTTAATTTCAGAAGGGCGATGAAAAAGTCAATGGACATGGCAATGAAAGCGAATGTTCAAGGTATTAAGGTACAATGCAGTGGTAGACTTGGTGGAGCTGACATGGCAAGAACTGAAAGTTACCATAAGGGAAGAGTACCACTTCATACGTTAAGATCAGATATTGACTATGCTTTAGTTGAAGCTCACACATCCTACGGAAGATTAGGAGTGAAAGTATGGGTTTATAACGGTGAAAAATTTGGATACTTGAAAAATAATTCTTAGCGGAGAAAAAGTAGTATGTTAATGCCAAGAAAAGTTAAGCACAGAAAAGTACAAAAAAATCTATCAAAGGGTTTGGCATATAAAGGAAGCACAATTGCATTTGGGGACTATGGACTCAAAGCGCTAGAGCAATTTTGGATGACTTCCAGACAGATAGAAGCTGCCCGTGTCGCCATCAACAGAACCATGAAAAGAGGTGGTAAGATGTGGATCAGAGTATTTCCGGATAAACCGATTACCAGTAAACCAGCAGAGACTAGAATGGGTAAGGGAAAGGGTGCACCGGAACATTGGGTAGCAGTTGTTAAGCCAGGTAAGATCCTTTTTGAAGTGCAGGGAGTAGAAGAGGGATTGGCAAAGAAGGCTTTGACTTTAGCTTCAAATAAGTTGCCAATTAAAACTAAATTTTGTTCAAGAAAAGAATTTGGGGAGTAATAAATGAAAGTAGCTGAGATCAAAGAATTGACAAAGGACGAACTCCTAAAAAAAATTCATACTGCACAACAAGATCTAGATGAATTAAAATTCAAGCATTCTTTGAATCAACTTGAAAATCCATTGATGATCAGAAATCTTAGAAAAGAAATAGCTAGAATGAATACTATTTTTACTGAGAAAAAAGTTTCAGATCAGGATAAAGCTGAACAGTAGAACTTGAATTTAAAATTTGTTGGAGCAAATAAATGGTAGAAAGAGAAAATCTAAAGAAAGAAAGAACCGGAATCGTTGTAAGCGACAAAATGGATAAAACGATAGGTGTTCTTGTAACAAGAAAGGTTAAGCACCCGACATATAAGAAATTCTATAACAGAAGCAAGAAGTATCTGGCTCACGATCCTGAGAATCAGTGTAACGAAGGTGATAAAGTTAAGATAAGAGAATCAAGAAAGTTCAGTAAAAGAAAAACTTGGTATCTTGTTGAAGTTGTAGAGCGCAAAAAATAACACTTAGGGTTCAGAAATGATACAAGAAGAAACTAGATTAAATGTTGCAGACAATACGGGAGCTAAATCAATATTAGCTTTCAGAATATTGGGTGGTACTAAAAAAAGGTATGCAAGTATCGGAGATATTATTGTTGGATCGATAAAAAGTGCGATACCGGGTGGTACTGTAAAAAAAGGAGAAGTGGTTCGAGCTGTAGTAGTGAGAACGAAGAAAGAAATTAAAAGAGCCGATGGATCTTACATTAGATTCGATGAAAATTCAGCAGTTATACTGGACGAAAAGAATGAACCGAAAGGAACAAGGATTTTTGGCCCTGTAGCTAGAGAGTTAAGAGAAAAAGGCTATATGAAGATTATTTCACTGGCTCCGGAAGTATTGTAACTAAAAAGGTTATAATTATAATGAAGATTAAAAGAAACGACAAAGTAAAAGTAATAGCCGGTAACCATAAAGGCAAAGAAGGAAAAGTAATCAAAGTACTTCTTTCTAAGAATCGCGTAATTGTTGAAGGTGTTAATATCGTAAAGAAACACCAAAAGCCGAATCAGGCGAATCAGCAAGGTGGTATAATTGAAAAAGAAGCATCAATAAATGCTTCAAATGTTATGCTAGTATGCGATAATTGTGGTAAAGCCGTAAGGAGTTCATCAAACAGAAACGAAGACGGAAGTGTTACAAGAGTTTGCAAAATCTGTAACAAACCTGTTTAAAGTAGAGGGAAATAATGAATAATCAACCTAGACTGAAAACAAGATATAAAGAAACAGCTTGTCCTCACTTGATGGAAAAATTTCAGTATAAAAGTGTTATGCAGCTACCTAAAATATCCAAAGTTAAACTTAATATGGGTATGGGTGAATCAATAAAAGATAGTAAATTATTGGATGCTGCTATAGAGGAACTTACACTGATATCCGGTCAAAAACCTGCTATCAGTAAAGCTAAGAAATCTGTTTCTAATTTCAAACTTAGAAAAGGAATGAACATTGGAGCTCACACAACTCTAAGAAGCAAGATAATGTATGAATTCTTAGATAGATTGATAACTGTTTCAATTCCACGAGTAAGAGATTTTCAAGGTTTTCCTAGAGAGTCTTTTGATGGGAGAGGGAACTATAATTTTGGTGTGAAAGAGCAAACTGTTTTCCCTGAAATTAAGTTTGATAATGTTATCAGAGTAAATGGACTTAACATTACTATTGTAACTACAGCAAAAACAGATGAAGAAGCTTTTGAGCTATTAAAAGTTATGGGTTTCCCATTCAAGAAAACAAAAACTGAGGAAGAGTAATGGCTAAGAAATCAATGATTGCAAAAGCTAATAAAAAACAAAAATTCAAAGTTCGCCAATACAATAGGTGTCAAAGATGTGGAAGACCTAGAGGGTATATGCGTGAGTTTGGTGTTTGTAGAATTTGTTTTAGAGAGCTGGCAAGTTACGGTGAAATAACTGGTGTTAGAAAAGCTAGCTGGTAAGATAGAGTTTATACTCACAAGGAGATAAAAAAATGACAATGACAGATCCTATTGCTGATTTGCTTACTAGGATAAGAAATGCAACTAAAGCTAAACATAAATATGTGGATATACCCGCTTCTAATCTTAAGCGCCAAATAGTAAGAATATTACTTGACCAGGCCTACATAGAGAAGTACATCAACATCAGAGATACAAAACAGGGAATCATAAGAGTGTATTTAAGATATGATGAGTATGGTAAGAGCATAATTAGTGGTTTAGAAAGAGTAAGTAGACCAGGTTTGAGGAAATATACAAGTATGAAAGACATACCAAGGATTAAAAACAATTTTGGTATGGCGATCTTGTCAACCTCAAAAGGTGTTGTTACAAACAAAAAAGCCAAAACATTGAATGTTGGCGGAGAAGTACTTTGTTATATTTGGTAAAAGAGGTGATTTAGTGTCAAGAATTGGAAAAAAAATAATAAAACTTCCTGAAGGTGTAAGTTTAGAAGTAAACCAAAAAAACGTTACTGCTAAAGGTCCTAAAGGAGAATTAAGCCTTGAACTACCTGATGTTATTACAATTGAGAACAACGAAGGAGTTGTAGAATTAAAGAGAACTGACGAAGTTAAGCGAACAAGAGCTTTTCATGGTCTTTTTAGATCACTTGTAAATAATATGATCGTAGGGGTATCTGAAGGTTTTACCAAAGAACTGATCCTGGAAGGAGTTGGTTGGAAAATGGAAGTTAAACAAAACTACCTTGTAATGTATCTTGGTTATTCTCACCCTATTTATTTAGGCATTCCAGAAGGAATAACTATGGAAGCAACAAATCCAATCAGTAATAAATCAGAATTAAAAATTTCTGGTATTAACAAAGAAGTTGTAGGTTTAATGGCAGCGAAAGTAAGATCATTCAGAAAACCGGAGCCTTACAAAGGTAAGGGATTCAGATACAAGGATGAATTGATCATTAGAAAAGCTGGTAAGACTGCTAAAGCGTAGTATTTATTCATAAGGTGATTGAACATGAAAAATAATAAGAATACAGCAAGGTCAAGAAGAAAAATGAGCATAAGGAACAGTGTCTTTGGTACTCCAGAAAAACCAAGGCTAAGTGTATTTAGAAGCAATTTACACTTTTATGGTCAACTGATTGATGATGTTAATGGTAAAACTTTGCTAAGTATTTCCAGTAATTCGACCGAAGTTGAAGAGCAGATAAAATCTTCAGAGAATGTTAAAGGCAAGACAGGGATTGCTTTTATTATCGGGACTATACTAGGTAAAAAGATTAATGAAGCCAAGATCGAGAATATCGTATTTGACAGAAATGGATATCTTTATCATGGTAGAGTTAAATCATTTGCCGAAGGCGTAAGAAAGTCCGGTATAAAATTTTAAGAAAAGAGGTGAAATTTGGCTCGCGAGAATAATAAGAAAAATTTTAAAACTAAAGATGATGCTCCGCAACTAATCGAAAAAATGGTTAAGATTAACAGAGTAACAAAAGTTGTTAAGGGCGGTAAAAACTTCAGTTTTAATGCAATTATGGTCGTTGGTGATGGAAAAGGAAAAGTCGGCTGGGGACTTGGAAAAGCTCTTGAGGTGACAGATGCTATTGCAAAGGGAATTGAAGAGGCAAAAAGAAACTTGATCGATGTGCCGATAGTTAACGGAACAGTACCACATGAAATAATTGCAAAATTTGGAGCTGGAAAGGTTTTACTAAAACCTGCTGCACAGGGAACTGGAGTTATTGCAGGTGGAGTTGTAAGATCAGTATTAGAATGTGCAGGCTATCATAATATTCTTTCTAAATCTATGGGAAGTTCAAATGCGCATAATATTGTAAAAGCGACTATTAAAGGTCTTTCGTTAATGAAAAGTGAGTTCATGGTGCTGAAAGAAAGAAAGATAAATAAAGAAAAGCTTTATAATTAAAATTTGCATTAAAGAGGAAGAAATGTCTGAAAAAATGATTAAAGCAACTTTAGTAAAAAGCTTGATTGGTCAAAAACAAGGTACAAAAAGAACTATTGATGCTTTAGGTTTGAGAAAACTTAATTATTCAAAGGAATTTAAGGACACACCTGAAGTTAGAGGCATGCTTTTTAAAGTTAAACATATGGTTCGAGTAGAAGAAATTTAACGTGGAAGTATTAAGATGAAAATAAACGAACTAAGACCTGCAAAAGGATCAGTTAAGAAAAGAAATAGAGTTGGAAGAGGACAGGCGTCCGGGAACGGTAAGACAGCAGGTAGAGGTGAAAACGGACAAAAATCAAGGTCCGGATACAGTAGAGCTTTATACAGCGAGGGTGGACAGACTCCTTTAACAAGGAGATTACCAAAAAGAGGATTTAATAACCGTACAAGAATTGAGTACACAACAGTTAATATTAGTGCGTTGGAGAATCTGAAAGAAGAACTTATAACTCCGGGAATATTGTTAGAAAAAGGTATCGTAAAAGCTAACATGCCTGTTAAGATCTTGGGTAATGGTACACTAACAAAAAGTATTGAAGTTCAAGCAAATGCATTTAGCAAATCAGCAGAAGAAAAAATAACTGAAGCCAAAGGTAAAGTGGTTAAATTATGATTGATAAACTTCAAAAAATAATGAAAATTCCTGAATTAAGAAAAAAGATACTTTTTACTTTAGGGATCTTATTCATCTGTAGAGTTGGAGCTCATATACCTTTGCCTGGTATTAATCTCGGTGCATTGAGTTATTTTTTCGAACAAGCTCAAAACTCTTTATTTGGTATGTTTGATATGTTCACAGGTGGAGCATTTAAAAAAGCTGCAATCTTTGCTTTAGGGATCATGCCATATATTTCATCGTCAATCATAATTCAGCTATTAGGATCTGTTTTTCCAACGATATCTAAGATGCAGAGAGATGAGGACGGTAGAAGAAAGATAACTCAATATACAAGATACGGAACTGTTTTCCTAGCTGCAGCCCAGGGATGGGGAGTTGCTAAGTTTCTCGTAAGTATGAATTCAGATAGAATGGCTGTGGTACCAAATCCTTCATTAGGATTTTATTTGATGACAATGCTGACATTAGCTACAGGAACAATATTGTTAATGTGGTTAGGTGAGCAGATCACTAATAAAGGTATCGGTAGTGGAATTTCTCTAATAATTACATTAGGTATTTTAGCAAGATTTCCATTGGCAGTAATAGAAGAATTCGTTCAATTACAGAATGGAAACAGAGAAATTGTAGTTGAATTGATCTTATGGGTAGGTATGTTAGGAGCGATATCAGCTGTAGTTCTGCTAACTCAGGCGATAAGAAAAGTAAGTGTTCATTACGCTAAAAGACAGGTTGCCGGAAGATCATCAGCAAATCAGGTATCACATATTCCACTAAGGCTAAATATGGCCGGTGTTATGCCTATTATATTTGCTCAATCAATAATGTTCTTTCCTAATACTTTCGCACAATTCTTACCGGAAGAATCAGTTGCAAGAAGATGGATCATAGCACTGTTTGACTACAGATCATATTCTTACATGGGAATATACATGCTCGTCATAATCTTCTTCACTTATTTCTATACAGCAATTACATTTAATCCTGATGACGTGGCTAACAATTTAAAGCAGAGTGGTGGATTTATCCCGGGAGTAAAACCAGGGAAAAATACTGCTGATTATATTGATGCCGTGGTTTCAAAAATATCTTTTCCGGGTGCTCTGTTTTTAGGAATAATTGCGATCATGCCTAATATAGTTATGAAGATATATCCTGCAGTGTCATATAATCTGGCTGCATTCTTCGGTGGAACAAGTCTGATCATTTTAGTTGGAGTTGGTCTTGATACTCTTCAGCAAATTGAATCATTCCTGTTAATGCATCATTACGATGGTTTCTTGAAAACTGGTAAGTTGAAAGGAAGAAGATAATGGATATTTTATTATTAGGAGCTCCAGGAAGTGGAAAGGGAAGTCAGGCTGAATTACTTGAAAAAGTATATGGTATTGTTCAAGTATCAACTGGTGATCTTCTAAGAGAAGCTGTTAGTAATAAAACTGAAGTCGGTATAAAGGCAAAAGTAAAGATGGATAAAGGAGAGCTTGTAGAGAATGAATGTGTGCTTAAACTTTTATCAGAAAGGATTAAAAAATCTGATTGTGATAATGGGGTGATCTTTGATGGCTTTCCTAGAAATATAGAACAAACAAAATTGTTAGATGATCTACTTGTTGAAAGAGGAAGAAAATTAGATTTAGTAGTGAACATAGAAGTTCCATTTGAAATAATAATCTCCAGATTGAATTCTAGAAGAATGTGTAAGAACTGTGGAAAAGGGTACAACATGATTTCAAATCCACCTAAGGGTGTTAATTGTGATCTATGCAATGGAGAAATAATTATTCGTGATGATGATAAAGAAGATGTCGTCAGAAACAGACTTGATGTTTATGATAAGAATACTAAACCTCTGATATCTTACTATTCCGAAAAGAGTCTATTGGTCAATATTGACGGTGTAGGTAAGATCTCAGACATTTTCGAAGAACTGAATAGACACATTAAAGAAAAGAAGGTTCAATAAAAAATTATGGCAAAAGAATCCTCAATAAAAGTAGATGGTGTGATCAAGGAAGCATTACCGAATGCAACATTTAAAGTAGAACTAGAAAATGGACATGTTATCACTGCGCATGTTTCCGGCAAGATGAGAATGTACTACATAAAAATGGTTCCTGGCGACAAAGTTAAAGTTGAAATGTCACCATACGATCTCACTAAAGGAAGAATTACTTACAGAAACAAATGATTCGGGAGTATCAAAATGAAAGTTAGAGCATCTGTAAAGAAAATATGCGAACACTGCAAGATCATAAAAAGAAATGGTGTTGTACGTGTTATCTGCAAAACTAAAAGACATAAGCAAAGACAAGGCTAAGGGGGGAAAATTTGGCTCGTATAGCTGGTGTAGATCTACCAACAAATAAAAGAGTAGAGATAGGATTAACTTATATCTATGGTATCGGACGTTCAACTTCAAAGGAAATTCTTGATAGTTTAAAGATCGATTACGACAAAAAGATCAAGGATTTAACAGAGGAAGAAGTTGATATTATCAGAAAGACAATTACCGATGAGTATGTGATCGAAGGAACATTAAGAACTCAGACAAAATTAGCTATCAAGAGATTGATGGATATTGGTAATTACAGAGGTGTACGTCATAGAAAAGGTTTACCTGTGAATGGTCAGAGAACTAAAACTAATGCTCGTACCAGAAAGGGTAAAAAGAAAATGGCTATCAAGAAAAAGAAAGCATAGACTTTAATTATTTTGCTCAAGGGAGGGCATCTTGGCTGTAGCAAAAAAAAGAAAAAAGCTAAAAAAGAAAGAAAAAGTAGAACCGATAGGTGTTGCACATATCAAAGCAACCTTCAACAATACTGTTGTATGCCTGTCAGATAACTACGGAAATATTATAAATTGGTCTAGTGGCGGTAAAGTCGGGTATAAAGGATCAAAGAAAAATACCAGTTTTGCTGCGACAATAGCCAGTGAACAAATTGCAAAAGAGGCAATTAACCTGGGTTTGAAAAAGGTCCATGTTATAGTAAAGGGTCCGGGTGCAGGAAGAGAATCTTCAATAAGATCACTCAATGCTGCAGGATTAGAGATCCTTTCTATAAAGGATATTACTCCAGTACCACACAATGGTTGTAGGCCTAAGAAAAAAAGAAGAATTTAATAAGTATCGGAGAATTGTACAATGGCGAGAAATTTAACTCCTAGAGGAAAGATTACTAGAAAGTATGGTGAAAACATCTTTGGTAATCCGAAATATGATAAAATTCTTCAGAAAAAACCTTATGCTCCTGGTCAACACGGTGCTGAAGGAAGAAGAAAAAGATTGTCTGAATATGCTTTGCAGTTGAGAGAGAAACAGAAAGCAAAATATATTTACGGATTATTAGAGAAACAATTCAGAAATACTTATGAGAAAGCGAAAACAGATAAGGGTATCACAGGTGAAAATCTGATTGTCAGATTAGAATGCAGATTAGATACTCTTGTTTACCGTTTAGGTTTTGCACCAAGTCAAAGAGCAGCAAGACAGCTAGTGTCTCATAAGCATTTATTGGTTAACGGAATTTCTACAAATATACCATCCTATTTAGTAAAGGTTGGAGATGTGATTTCTGTTAGAGAAAAATCTCATAAAATGGAAATTATTCACGAATCTCTAAAAAGAGTAAGTGAAAATCCAAGGCCATACTTAAAAGTGGATAAAGCTACTTTAGAAGGAACTCTTATTGAAACACCTAAAAGAGAAGATATAATGGTCAAAGTTAACGAACAGTTAATCGTGGAACTTTATTCTAAATAATGCGAGAAAAAAATGGCTGTATTACCTTTTAAAATACCCGAGTCTCTTGAAATTAAGACTTTAAAAGACAATTATGGAAAATTTATTGTCTCCCCTCTGGAAAGAGGTTACGGAATAACAATTGGTCATGCTATGAAGAGAGTTCTTCTTTCTTCGATACAAGGTGCGGCTATATATAGTATCAAGATCGACAATGTATTACATGAGTTCTCTAGCATAGCTGGTGTAAAGGAAGATGTAGCGATCATGATACTGAATCTTAAGCAGGTTAAACTGAAACTTAATGAGGGAAGAACTTCCAAAGTTACGGTTAATTTGAAGGGCCCTAAAGTGTTCACTGCAAAAGATATTGAAGATGCATCCGGTGGTGAAGTAGGTGTATTTAATCCAGAATTTGTGATAGCTACTTTGAATGAAGATTCAGAGTTCAGCATCGAATTAAATATTAAACTTGGACGTGGTTACGTATCTTCAGACGGGAATAGAGATGAAAGTGATCCAATCGGAACTATTGCAATAGATTCGATTTTTTCACCCATACTGAAAGTAAGTTACAATATTGACAGTACAAGAGTTGGTGATAGGACAGATTACGAGAAACTTACATTAGAAGTTCATACAGATGCTTCGATCAGTCCGGAAGAAGCAATAACTTATGCAAGTCAGATCCTAAGAGATCATATAAATCTCTTTATAAAATTTGAAGTTGAAGAAGATACTGATGCTTTTGAAGACGAAGATCCAGATATTATTAAGAAGAGAAATCTTCTAAAAATGTCTATTGATGAACTTGAACTTTCAGTAAGATCATATAATTGTTTGACTGATGCAAAAGTGAAAACTATTGGTGAATTGGCCCGAAAAAAAGAAAGTGAAATGCTGAAATTTAGAAATTTTGGTAAAAAATCACTTGCTGAGCTTAATAAGGTGCTTAAAGAAAAATCACTCGAGTTCGGTATGGATGTAGATAAGTATCTTAATGATTCTCAAAGCAAAAAAAAGAAATCATAGAGGAATAATAAAATGCGTCACAATGTTAAAGGCAGAAAACTGAATAAAACAGCAAGTCATAGAAAAGCTATGTTTGCGAATATGTCTGCACAATTATATGAACATAAGCAGATAAAAACTACTTTGCCAAAAGCTAAAGAATTAAGAAAATATGCTGAAAAAATGATAACTCTCGGAAAAAAGGGTGATTTGAATTCTTTAAGGCAAGCATTAAAATTTCTTAGGCATAAAGAAGTAGTTTACAAGCTTTTTAATGATATCGCTCCAAATTACAAGGAAAGAAATGGAGGATATACTAGGGTTTTAAAACTTGGGACAAGAAAAGGTGATGCTGCCGAAGTTGCGGTTATTCAACTTGTAGAATTTGATAACGAAACTGAAATCAAACCTAAAAAAGCTAAAACCGAAAAAGTAAAGGCTGATAAACCTAAAGTTGAAGAGGCTGTGGTTGAAGAGGCTGTGGTTGAAGAGGCTGTGGTTGAAGAAGCTGTGGTTGAAGAAGCTGTGGTTGAAGAATCAGAAGAGCCTAAAGAAGAAAAACCTGAGATTACGGAAGAAATTGAAAAAAAAGATAAATAAAGCTTGAATAATCGAATTCTATAGATTATATTTCGCAGTCTTTTGTTCGGGGCGTAGCGCAGTCCGGTTAGCGCACCTGCCTTGGGAGCAGGGGGTCGGAAGTTCGAATCTTCTCGCCCCGACAGATAAAGGGTTAAGCACAGCTTAACCCTTTTTTATTACAAAAATAAATATAATTATACTTGAAATTAATAAAAAATATCGCTTTATTTAATCAAATTAGAAAAAGAGTTATAAGAGGATATATTCATGATTTGTAAAAAATGTAATACACTTAATTCAAATGATGCTAAAAATTGTGTGAATTGTGGTACTAAATTAGCGTCCGGAGCATCAAAACCAGAGAAAAAAGTAGCTGTTCAACAAGCACCAAGTAAATATTCTTCAAATACTTCTTCGTCAAAAAAACAAAAACCAGTTGGTGAAAAAAAATCAGGGAATCTTGGGAAATTATTATTGTTACTTGTAATCATTTTTGTTGGTGCAATTTATCTGTTGGAATTTACAGCACCGGGTAAGGAATATGTTGAAGGACTTAAAAAAAATGAAAAATTCGGTCAATACGTTATTACTGCGGACAGTTTATTTCAGGAATTTATGAAAAATATTGATCCAAAGGCTAAGGAAGAAGCTGAAAAAAAGCGTTTAGAGGAAGAGGAAAGATTAAAGAAGGAATTAGCTGCTGCTGAAGCAAAAAAATCTTCAGCTAACAAAAAAGATACAGTTCCTGTTATAAAGCGGATCAAACGTGAAATGCAGTATTATACTGCATTAAAAGATAATATGAACATGGTATTAATACCGTCAGATGAAGTGCTGATCGGCAGTAATGACGAAACGGTTAATGAAAGACCTGTTCACAAAGTGTATATTAAGGAATTTTATATTGATGAACATGAGGTAACTTTACAGCAGTTTAGGATATTTGTAGAAGAAACTGGATATACACTGCCTGATAGAGTGAAATCAGATAGATTTAACAGTGCAAAGCAACCAATTGTTGGTGTTTCCTATGAGGATGCTGAGGCTTATGCTAAATGGGCAGGGAAACGTCTTCCAACTGAGCAGGAATGGGAAAAAGCTGCACGTGGAGGTCTTGTCGGTTTAAAATATCCTTACAGTAATTCTATCTCACCAAAAGATGCCTGTTATGATCTGAACCCAACTACTGACGGACCATTCGATGTCAAGAGTTATGGTCCTAATGACTTTAAATTATATGATCTTTCAGGTAACGTTGCTGAATGGACATCGTCTATTCCTGAACCATATCCTGGAGGAAAACTTGATAAAGAATATGGTGAAGATTATAGAATAATCAGAGGTGGAAGCTGGAAAGATCTGAAATCAGAACTGACTGTTTCCAAGAGAGAGGTAAAAGGCAAGAAATGGAAAGGTAATAACGTTGGTTTCAGATGTGTAATGGATTACTAAAGTTTTTGTGTTTTCATAAAAAATATTATTTATCAGGACAATATTCAGATGGGAAGTGATTCAATGGAAAAATACAAGGGTTTTCTGTTGGAATATTTAAGAACTCATTTGTCAAGATATTTTAAATATTACCAAAATGTATACTCAGATACAATTCGTTTAGATTCAGATAATTTTAAGCTCAATTATTCTATAGCATCAGCTAATTCTAAAAAAATAGAAACTCCCAGTATTCCGGAATTCTCAGATGTTGAAGTTAAAAAAGAAAAAAATATTAACCATGTTGCTGATGTTGATTCACTTCAGGTACTTAAAAAAGTAGTAGAAGAATGTCAGCTATGTGAACTTCACAAGTCTAGATTGAATACAGTGTTCGGTGCTGGTAGTGATAGATCAAAATTATTAATTATTGGTGAAGCACCCGGTGCTGAGGAAGATAAGATAGGATTACCATTTGTAGGAAGATCGGGAAAATTACTGACTAAAATGCTGGAGGCAATAGATCTAAGTAGAGAGGATGTATTTATCTGTAATGTCTTAAAATGCCGTCCTCCAAATAACAGAGATCCAAAATCTGAAGAGATCAAGCAATGTTCAATGTACCTCGATAAGCAGCTTGAAATATTAAAACCAAGATATATCCTGGCTCTAGGAAGAATTGCAGCAAAAAGAATTCTTGAAAAAGATATTCCAATGAAGGATTTTAGAAAAGAAGTTCATTTTTATCATAACATTCCAGTAATGGTCACTTATCATCCTTCAGCTTTATTAAGAAATCCTAAATGGAAGTATGAAGCCTGGGAAGACCTTAAAAAGTTAAGATCAAATCTTAACAAATAATCCAATTTATTTTACGCTAGATCATATAAAAATAATATGCCGGAAACTCAAAAAAAAATACAGATTTTGAAAGAACTTATTAACAAGTATGATGAAGCATACTACAGAGATCATATTTCTTTGATAACGGATTATGAATATGATAAGTTGATCAAGGAACTTGAAGAGCTGGAGAATTCTTACTCACCGAACTCGTTATTTCCAGATGAAAATATTGATAATGATACATCTCCCACAAAAAAAGTAGGTTCTGATCTGAGCAAAGGGTTTAGTAAAGTAAAACATTCTAAAAAGATGCTTTCAATTTCCAACAGCTACAACAAAAATGATCTGATTGAATTTGATGCTCGAGTTAAAAAAATTCTTGGAACTGATGAAGAGGTAAGATACTGTGTTGAGTATAAGATCGATGGTGTAGCAGTATCTCTAACTTATTCCCAAAATAAATTGAAGAATGTTGTTACAAGAGGTGATGGAAGTATCGGTGACGATGTTACTGATAATGCAAGAACTATCTCAAATTTATTACAAACTACTGACATTGATTTTGATTTTGAGTTGAGAGGTGAAGTTTATATTTCAAAAAAAGATTTTTTTGAATTTAATGAATATCGTGCTGAAATTGGTCTAGAACTTATGGCGAACCCAAGAAATACCGCATCAGGATCACTCAAGTTATTAGATGTGGAAGAAGTGAAGAAAAGATCTTTAAAATTAATGGTATACTACCTGGATGGTCCAACCGGTGAAAATTTTCATTCGGATAAGATAAATTTCCTTAAAGAACATAAGTTTCCAGCACCTGAATATTTTAAGGTTTGTCATGGTATAGAAGAAGTGGTTAAAGAGTGTGAACACTGGGAAATTAACAGACACAAACTTGATTATGAAATTGATGGTATGGTCATAAAAGTTGATGACACTTCACTCTATGAAAGACTGGGTGAAACTTCTAAGTTCCCAAGATGGATAATGGCCTACAAATTTATTCCTGAGAAAGTGGAAACGATCTTAAATAATATTGAGTTTCAAGTTGGCAGAACTGGTGCTGTTACACCAGTAGCAATTTTAGAACCGGTTGAAATTGCAGGCACAATTGTAAAAAGGGCAACACTTCATAATGAAGAAGAAATTCTCAACAGAGATCTAAGGATAGGCGATACTGTTGTTCTGGAAAAAGCCGGTGAGATAATACCCAAGATCATATCTTCAATAAATTCAAAGCGACCTGAAAATACTAATGAATTTAAGATGATAGAATTTTGTCCGGTATGTAACGAAAAAATATTCAAACCTGAAGATGAAGCAATATACAGATGTATAAACACTTCATGTCCGGCTCAAATAGAGAAAAAAATAGAACATTTTGTAAGTAAAGGTGCTATGGACATTTCAGGATTAGGATTAAAAATTGTGCAGCTATTAGTTTCGAATAACAGGATAGCTGATATTGCAGATATCTACAAACTTAACGAAAATGATATTAGCTCACTGGAAGGATTGGGAGAAAAATCAGCAAAAAATTTATTATTCAATATTCAGGAAAGTAAGAAGAAAAGTTTGGAAAATTTAATTTTTGGCTTAGGGATCAGATATGTGGGAAAAGAAGCTTCATTGATATTATCAAAGCATTTTAAAACTATTGATACTTTGATGAATGCTGATCAGGAAGAACTTGAAAGTATAGATGGTATAGGATCAAAAATCGCTAATTCGATAATACATTATTTTGCTAACGATAAGAATTCTGAATTGCTTAAAAAATTATCAGGATTTGGATTAAATACTGATTTTATTCACACACAGAGCTCTTCAAACAGATACATTACAGATAGATCGTTTGTTATTACGGGAACTTTGGAGAGTTATTCCAGAGAAGAAATAAAAAAAATAATATTGGATCTGGGTGGTAAAGTAATTTCAGTTCCAAGTAAAAATACAGACTACATATTAGTCGGCTCAGAACCGGGGTCAAAAGTTACAAAAGCTGAAAAACTCGGAATAAAAGTAATTTATGAATCTGATATAAATATTTTTCTTAAAGGATAATTGTTTAACCAATGCAAAAAAAGTTAAAGTCACTTAATCGACACAAGATAATTCCAATAAAACGATGTGCATCATTCAATTAAATCGGATTTCCAGATTTTCTTTAAAATTTCATAACTCTTAAAATTTTAATCTTGACTTTAGCTTAAGCTAGGGTTAATTTTAAACTACTATATAATGACATAATGTATTACACAGTTTATAGGAACAAGAAAGATATAAATCAATAACAAAACGGAAAAGAACATGAAAATATATAAGGCAAAAAGAATGACCATAATCCTACTACTATTGATCTCAGCGCTTTCTTTCTCAAAAGTTTCGATCAATGGTCAAAAAGGCTATATAAAACTTCTTGATGCATCAACAAATGGTTATGGTTTCTTGTCATTAAGTCTGAATTCTGTTTTAGGTGCCAGTTCAACTATATCAGATAATATTGTTGAATCCATATCTTTGTCAGATTATTTTCAATCAACTACTCATTTTAGCGTCTCTTACGGATTGACTGAAAGAATAGATTTAAATGCAAAGATATCTTTTGCATACGATAAAAGGCAGATTCCAGACAGTTCGAAAGTTTCTTTATCAGATATTAACAACACTGAACTTGGATTTAAATACTCTTTTAAAAACAAAGGCTTAGTCAATTTTGGATCTTATTTTTTCATAACATTCCCTGTATACGATGAACTTGATCCTGATTTTTCTGATTACCAAAATAACGGCAATTACTATTATGATCATAGAAATTTCAGTGATGAACTTCTGTATAATAACAAGATCAGTGGAGGGGCAAAACTACTCACATCCATTGGAAACGACAAATTTAATTTTATGCTTAACACAGGCTACGTACTAAGATATTCTACCGAGTTGCCTGATATATTTACATTAGGTGCCGGTTTTGATGCAAGAACATCAAAGAACACAAAGCTGTTCATGGAATATGATGCAGAATATGAACTGAATTTAACTCACCGGAATATCTTCCCGCAAAGGCTCGGAGGTGGTTTGCGTCATAATTTTGGAGAATACTACTATTTAACATACGGTGGCTACGGGGGACTAAACGAGGAATCTCCAAAATGGCAGGCCTTCGTAGGATTTTCAATGACCAGACTTGTTGTATCATTGGATGCGGATAAGGATGGAATAATTGATAAGCTGGATAAGTGTCCTAAGGATCCAGAAGATTTTGATGGATTTGAAGATAAAGATGGATGTCCAGAGGATGATAATGATAAAGACGGTGTTAAAGATCTGGCAGATAAATGTCCAAATATAGCTGAAGATTTAGACGGTTATGAGGATGAAGATGGATGTCCAGAGGATGATAATGATAAAGACGGTATTAAGGATGTGGATGATAAATGTCCAAACGAACCTGAAGATATGGATGGTTATGAGGACCTTGATGGATGCCCAGAGTTGGATAATGACGATGATGGAATTCCTGATGCAACTGATAAGTGTCCAAACGAACCTGAAGATCTTGACGGTTTCGAAGATCAGGATGGATGTCCAGAATTTGATAATGATCAAGACGGTATAAAAGATACTTTGGACAAGTGTCCGAACATGGCAGAAACATTAAATGGATTTGAAGATGATGATGGATGTCCTGATGCGATAATTCTAAAGAAAGATGAGAGAATTGTTCTGGATAATATTTACTTCAAAACAGGTAAAGCTGAACTTACTACAAATTCTTTCCCTACTTTGAACAAAGTAAAACGGATATTCATAGACAATCCTAATATCGTAATTCAAATAGAAGGTCATACTGACAGTCAGGGAAGTGCCGCATATAACTTGAACCTTTCTCAAAAAAGAGCTGAATCGGTATACAATTATCTAATAACAGAACTGAACATTTCCAGTTCTCAGATCAAAGCAGTAGGTTTTGGAGAAGAAATACCGGTCGCTTCAAACAAAAGTAAAGAAGGAAGAGCAAAAAATAGAAGGATCGAATTTAGAGTGATATCCAATTCACAATAAACATTAAGTCTACCAAGGATCTAAAATGATACAAAGTGAAAAAGAATTTAGTAAAAATGAGCTTAGAGATATGAAATCTGAAATTTTTAATTCAGATTATTATTTCGATGATATCATTGAAGAGTTGAATGACTCTGGACTTTACTCAGATGATAATTTGATAGACAGTGACGAAGAAGGAGTAAAGGAAGATATAATTGAGCAAAGTGATAGATTAAATTCGCAGATGGATGAGATCAAGGAAGATCTTGATGTAAGAATAAAAAAGATCGAAGATAAAATGCTCAATATCAATGAAATGTTATTCAGTAATAAGAATGAGATTTTACAGTCACTTCAGAAAATGCAGAATAATATCTTGTTGTTCAAATTTGAAACAGAAGAGGGAATAAACAGGGTGTCAGATCTTTTTAAAGAAAAGATCAATGCTGACGAAGTTAAAGAGAAAGCTTTTGAAGAATTATATTCACAGTTGGATTCATACAAAAGAAATTTTGTTGATTCGGCAATGAAACCTTTTCTTCACGACCTTTTATTGCTATATGACCGTATAAGTACTGATATCGATCATTTTGGATCAAGTGAAGATCATACCCATTCTGAAAGTATGATGACTTTTAGAGATGAACTACTTGAAATCCTATACAGAAATGATGTAGTTCCGGTGGAGAAGAGTAAGGAAGGTGATAAATTTAATGCTGAAAAAAGTAATGCTGTCGAAAAAATTGGGACAGACGAAATCGAGAGGGATAATACTATTAAGAAAGTTCTTAAAGAAGGATTCGTGAAGGGAGAATCAGTGATCAGGCCTGAGATAGTTCAGATCTATAAACATTCTGCAAATTAGGTATCAAATGACATCTTTGTTTTCAAAAATAACTGATAAAATATCATCGAAGAAAAATAAAACATCACATCTAGATGATATTAAAAAAAAGAAAAGTAAGGTTCACTATGACCAAGCTGTTGCTTACTATAAAAGAGAAGATTATGAAAATAGTAAAAAATTCTTTGAAAAAGCGTTATATTATGATCCTGAAAATACTGATGCCCAACACAATTTAAAAGTCGTAAATAAAAGGATTGAACATATTAAGCAGGAAGCTGCCGAAAAACAGAAGAAAAAAGACCAGGCAGTAAACAAAACTCTTGAAAAAGAAAGCACTAATTTATTGAATATAAGATCCACCGAAGAGCGGGATGACAGGTTTTATTTTAAAGCTTTAAGGATGGATTCTGATTCAAGTGAAGAAGAGATCAAAGAACGTATAAATGCTGAATTTAGAAAATGGAGAACCAGGATTAATTCTCCAAATATTAAAATGAGATATGAAGCTGAAGAGATGCTGGCTATTATTTCTCAAGCTAGAAGAAAATTGATAAAAAAATAAATCAGGCATATAATTAATCACAGTTCAGTATTACAAAAGCACTCATTGAGTAAAATTATATTCATCAGCACTTATTTTGGAGGAATTAAATGAAATTGATCGGAATAGATCTGGGAACAACAAATTCTGCAATAGCAATGGTCAACGAATTTGGAAAAGCTGAAATTATTCCTAACAAAGAAGGAGAGAGAATAACACCTTCGGTCGTCTTATTTGATGATGATCAAATTATTGTAGGCAGTATTGCAAAGCAGTCGTCAGTTGCAGAACCGGATAAAACGATTTCGTCTATAAAAGCTCATATTGGCTCTTCTGATTTTCATTTTTCCAACAAAGGAACAGACTATACTCCGGAAGATATTTCTGCAATGATCCTGAGAAAGCTGGTTGATGATGCTGAGAGCTTTCTTAATGAAACTATTACCGATGTTGTTATTACTGTTCCTGCTTATTTCAATGATAAGCAGAGAAAAGCTACAATAGATGCCGGAAAAGTTTCAGGAGTAAATGTTTTACAGATCATTAATGAGCCAACTGCAGCGGCTCTAACATACGGTCTGGACAAAAAATTAGAGCAAAAAATATTAGTATATGATCTTGGTGGTGGAACTTTTGATGTAACTATCATGCAGTTGAACGAAGGTGTGTTTGATGTGATCGCGAGTGACGGTGACCGTCAGTTGGGTGGAGACAACTTCGATGAAAAACTGATGATATACTTAAACGAAAAATTTAAACAGCAGTACGATATTGACCTATTTGCTGATCCAGTGTTAAAACAGGATCTGAGATTGAAAGCAGAAAATGCAAAAAAAGTACTTTCTTCAAAAATTAGTACAACGGTTTATTTGTCTGCTACAGGAAAATCAACAAAATTAACCATAACAAGAAAATTATTCTCCGACTTAGTTGCCGACTATGTAACAAGAACAGAGTTATTGATAAATGCAGTAATGACCGATGCTGATCTTGAATGGGAAAATATTGATCAGATTCTTCTGGTCGGTGGTTCAACCAGGATGCCGGCAGTCCATGATATGATCACCAGAGTTACAGGTAAAAAGCCTTCACAACAGATAAATCCAGACGAAGCAGTTGCCCTTGGAGCTGCTATTCAAGCTGGTATTCTGTCAGCAAAAGATGAAAGTGACCAGGAAGTCAATGCGATGGTCCGTATGAAGTATGGAGCAATTAATATTTCAGATGTTACTGCGCATAGTTTTGGTGCGATTACTTTGGATGAGTTCGATAACAAAAGAAATGCCGTAATCATACCAAAGAATAGTAAAATACCGGTGAGAAAAAGCCAGATATTTTATACTTCAATACCTAAGCAGAGTCAAGTTAAAATGATAGTGATCCAGGGTGAAGATCCGGATCCTGAATTTTGTACAGTAATCGGGACAACTGTGCTGAATTTTCCGCCTAAAGACGCAGGACAACCGATCATTTTCAATTATGAATATGATGTGAATGGCATTATTCATGCTACTGCAAAAGATCCTGATACCGGTAAAAAGAGTGCAATAAAGATCAGCAGGGAAGGAGAACTTTCCGGAGATCAGGTAAGACAGAAAGCAGGTCAAATTAATAATATGTTCCCGAGAAGAAGAGAATATCTTGCAACAAATTCTTTCGCTGATGGTAACTATGACGATGTTTTATCCAGTGAAAACAATTTAAGTGAAGATGATGGAACAAATATGGTTAACGATGTATTTGATTCTAAGAAATCTCAGGTAAGCGAAACAATAGATAAGAGTGAAGTATTTAGGGTAGACAGGGTGCAGGAGGATGCGGAAGACATCCTTGAAAGATCTGAAATGGAGTCAGTTAGCAGCAAAGATCTTGCAAAAGAGCTTGGAACAGAGTCAAATGATGAATCATTTGATGAAGATGATGATAATAAAGAATTTCTTGAAAGAGAAATGGAAGTTCTTGAATCTGCAGAAAAAAGAGCCAGTGAAGACAATGATCTAAACAATTTGCCTGATAAATCCGAAATAGAAGAAGAGCAACTGACAGATGAAGAGAAGGTTAATTCATATATTGAAGAGTTTGATGAAGAAACAAAAACGGTTTTATCAGAAATTTCTTCCACAGAGTCGGATATAGAAGATGAAAATGAAAATATCCAAGGTATAGAAGAAGAGAAAGAGCAAATCGTTGAAGAAGAAAAAGAAATAAAAGAAGAAGAACCTGAAGAAAAAGTAGTTGAAGATACTGACAGCACAGATGAGGATATCTTTGAAAATTTATCTCCGACCGAATCAGCTGTTGAAGAAGAAAAAGAAATTATTGCAGATGAACCTGTAGAAATAAAAGAGGAATTAACAGAAGTTAATTCTGATGATACTGAAGAGGATATATTTGAAAATTTATCTCCGACTGAATCAAAGATCGAAGAAGATGAAGAAGTTGATTCAAAAACCGAAGAGGAAATAGAGAATGCCTTTGAAAATAAAATAGATGATGACGATTTTGAAAATATTTCAATGGAGGATTCATCTATTCAGGAAAGTCAGTCATTTGATGACGATCTTGATGAAATAGGTAAGTCTGAATTTATTATTGACAGAAGTGAATATTTAACAGATGAGGATATAATACGTATAAAGGAATCAGATAAAGAGAATAGTAGTGTTCAAATAAACCAGTCAGCTGATGAAGAGGATTCTTTCACTGAAGATGATGTAAATGAATTATTTTCAAACACTGACAGTAAAAAAATCTTAGTTGATGAAAATGATCAGTGGAGCGATATAGAACCTGAGAAAAGTAAAGAAACAAAAAGCAAAGAAGAAACAGTAGAAGATTCAGCTGATGATTCTTTGTTGGATTGGATCGATTAATTTTTTGAGAATAGTAAATTAAGGGATAATTGAATGACAAAAGAAAATATAATCCATACTATAATGGATGATGACAAACTTCATAAGGTTATTAAAAGGATTTCTTCTGAAATTATTGCAGACTACAAAGGAATATATAAACTTGTAATTGTTGGTTTAAAAACAAGAGGAGAATTTCTGGCTAACAGGATAATTGAAGAAATCAACAGTAGCGAAAATATCGAAATAGAGACTGGTGTGCTAGATGCAACCTTATATAGAGATGATTTTAGAATAAATTTGAAGGTCCCGAACATTTCTATAGACGATATGCCTTTTTCTATTGATGATAAAAAAATAATCCTCGTTGATGATGTTGTATTTACCGGGAGAAGCATTTTAGCCGCGATAAATGCACTGATGGATAGAGGAAGACCAAAAATAATTCAATTTGCAGCTCTGATAGACAGAGGGTTAAGAGAGCTTCCTGTAAAACCTGATTATGTAGGTGAAGTAGTAAAAACACTCCCTACTCAAGAGATCAGAGTTAAATTGTCAGAAATTGACAAAGAAGATTCTGTTTATTTAATTGAAAAAAATTAGTGATATCGTATCACTTTTTTTTTGCATGAAAACTGATAGTAACTTGCTAAATATAATTTAAAATACCTAAATGAGGGAGTAATGGACAATATTAAAACAAAAGATTTGCTTAAGATCAAGCATTTACTCGGAATAAATGGAATGTGTAGAGAAGATCTTGAGCTGATTCTTAAAACTTCTGCAAGCTTTAAACAAATCCTTGATACACCGAACAAAAAAGTTGCAGCACTAAAAGGCATAACAGTAGTAAATATGTTTTTTGAAAATTCAACAAGAACAAAACTGTCATTTGAAATGGCTGAAAAAAGATTGTCAGCTGATGTTGTTAATTTTGCCGCTTCCTCATCCTCATTGAAAAAAGGTGAAACATTGATTGACACTGCCAGAAATATTGAGGCAATGAAGATAGACATGGTTGTTATGAGGCATAGTACACCTGGTGCTCATAAAATGCTTTTGGATAATCTGGACTCAATTATTATTAACGCTGGGGATGGAGCTCATGAACATCCGACCCAGGCAATTTTAGACCTAATGACAATTACTGAAAAAATCCCTGACCTTAAGGGGAAAAGAGTAACATTGGTTGGAGATATAGTTCACTCAAGAGTTGCCATGTCAAACATTCATGCTCTTAAATTATATGGTGCAAAAGTTCAATTATGCGGTCCGGCAACTTTGATCCCTAAAGATATTGAAAAGCTGGGAGTTGAGGTAACTTATGATTTAGAAGAAGCTATACAGAATTCTGATGTTATGAACATATTGAGGATACAACTTGAAAGACATGTTGGTCCTTCTTTCCCTTCTCTCAGAGAATATCATAATTTCTGGGGAATAACTAACGAAAAATTAGCTAAGGCTAATAATGATATTTTAATTCTTCATCCGGGACCAATGAACAGAGGTGTTGAAATTGATGATGATGTAGCAGATGGTGATCATCAGGTTATTTTAGAGCAGGTTCTTAATGGAGTGGCATCACGAATGGCCATACTATATCTTTTAAGCGCTAACATCGGAGGGATAAAATGATAAATAATATTTTACTCAACAAAAGTAATTTCGAGGAATTACCAGAAAATTGCGTGATAATTAACGGAACTATTATAGATCCATATAAAGGAAAAGAATATTCTAGCGATATCAAAATAGTGAACGGAATAATTTCTGAAATAAAAGAGTCTATTCCCACTACTGAAACTGACTTGATTATAGACGCGAAAGATAAATTTATAAGCCCGGGTTTTATGGATATGCATGTTCATCTTAGAGAACCTGGTTATGAGCAGGCTGAAAATTTTATTACTGGAACAAATGCAGCAATGAGTGGGGGTTTTACGAGAATTGCAACAATGCCGAATACTTCTCCATGTGTTGATAATATCTTTGTTTACAACGATATTTGCAGGAGAACTGAAGATCTTTTAGTTAAGGTACATCAAATACCTGCTGTTACTTCTGAAAGGAAAGGGAAAACACTTGTTGAGATGACTGAACTTATCAATAATGGTGTATTGGCATTTAGTGATGATGGTGATGGAATACAAAGTGGTGAGGCAATGAAAGGTGCCCTCCAGTATGCGAGTATGTTTAAAGTACCGATACTTGTTCATGAAGAGGATAAAAGCTTCTTAGATGGTGTAATGAATGAATCTTTATCTTCAACAGAGTTGGGTATGGCCGGAATTCCTAATATTGCCGAAAGCTCAATGATCGCAAGAGATATTGAAATAGCCAGATACGTTGACGGGATCACACATTTTCAGCATATAAGTGCAAAGGAAAGTGTTAAATTGATAAGAGCTGCCAAACTGGAAGGACTTAAAGTAACTTCAGAGGTTACCCCTCATCATTTTTCATTAACTGATGAAAAGGTAAAAACTTTCTCAACTGATTTTAAAATGAACCCCCCTCTCAGAACAAAAGAAGATATTGATGAAATATTGTTAGGGTTAAAAGATGGTACAATTGATGTTATAGCTTCTGATCATGCCCCGCACACCCCAGAAAAGAAAAATGTTGAATTTGATTTTGCTCCTTTTGGTGTTCTTGGAATAGAAACATTGTTTTCTGTTGGCATTAAATACCTGGTAAAAACCAATGTTTTATCTTTAATGGATTTTCTCAAAAAAATAACTATTAATCCAAGAAAAATATTAAATTTGGATCAAGATATTCTAAGTGAGGGCAAAACAGCAGAATTAACTATATTTGACAATAAGTCTGAATGGAAAGTTGACAGAAGAAAATTACAGTCAAAATCGATAAATACCTGTTATCACGATGAAAAATTAAATGGTCTTGTTCATTGTGTTATTAATAACTCAAAAATTTATAGAAGGTGAAAATAGACAAAAATTTGCTCGATTATTAGTTCAGATATAAAGTATTTAGAATAATATTTTGAATCATAAACAGTGAGATGATAAGTTAGTTCAATGGAGCTGGTAAATGAAGAAATATGCAATTTTTGGAAATCCAGTATCTCACAGCAAAAGTCCACAGATATTCAATTATATATTTCAAGAATATAAGCAGGATAATACATACAAACCTGTTAGGGTAAATTCTGCTTCAGAAATAATTCAAATATTCGATCAATATGAACTTTCCGGTGCAAATATTACTTCTCCATTTAAAGAAACAGTATTGCCATTTCTCGATAAGATCGATAATGTTGCAAATGAAATAAATGCGGTGAACACTATTGTCAGAAAGGGAGAGCATTTATATGGATTCAATACGGATGTTTATGGAGTTGAGCATACGATAATTAAAAGTGGTTTAGATGTTAAAAATAGAAAATGCATAGTTGTTGGTTCAGGAGGTGCTGCCAAAGCAGCCATATATGCATTAAAAATGCTCGGTGCAATAATTTATTCAACTAATAGAACCGATTCGAAATCACTTGATTTATCAAAGAAGTTCAATTGCAATCATATTATGTTCAAAGATTTTATAAGTGATCAGCACGATGCTTATCTTGTAGTTATTGCGGTGAAAAGTTTTGATATCGACTTCAAAGATTCGTTAAAAAATTCGATAATAATTGATGCAAATTATGATCTGAATAAATTATCAATAATTTCATCCAGATATATAGATGGTCATGATTGGCTGGTTAAACAAGCATCAAAAACATTTGAAAAATTTTTTGATAAATCACCAAATTATTCATTGATGAAAAGTAGTACAGAGCAAAATACAATAAAACATTCAAATATTGCTTTTATCGGAATGCCGGGAGTGGGTAAATCATTTTATGGAGAAATTCTTGCGAAGAAGTTGAATAAAAAATTTTATGATACCGATAATTTAATAGAACTTGATACTCAAACAAAAATTAAAGAGATCTTTAAAAAAAGCGGGGAAAATAAATTCAGAGAAATGGAGAAGGAAGTAATAAAAAAATTTGTAAACTTGAAAGATAGTTTAGTTGCATTTGGAGCTGGAAGTGTTTTAACGGAAGATGTAAAAAAAATATTAAATGATAATTTTATCGTTATTAACCTTCATATGCCTACAGAAGACCTAACAAGAATGTATAACTCTGAATTGAATCAGAAGGATAAAAGACCGTTACTTTATTCAAACAACTTGAAAGAAGATCTCGAGACTATTTTTAACGACAGGAAAAACTACTACTACGAAAGAAGTGATTTAACTATAAAAATGGTTTATGAAGATCATGATAAAAATGTTAGAAATATAGAAGAAGAATTGACATTAATTCTTTAGAAAAATTGCAATGCAAAATAGTGAATTGAAATATTTATTAGTTTGACAATGGTGTACAAGTTGAGTATTTTGTAATAGAAGTTAGGTTGACAGGTATAAAATAAAATTAAAATATTAAAACTAATAATGGTGGTGAAAAATGAAGATGAGAATATTGCTTATCGTAACTACAATATTATTGTTAATATCATGCGAGAGAACAAAAGTCAGTGAGCAGAAAGTTGTTTCAATAAAAGATTGGTCAAGTCCCGATAAAATTGACCCACTATCTGAAGATGTTGGGGATTTTCTAAATGAAAATTTGAGAGACTACATGATCACTGCTGATGAAGCATATTGGGAAAAAAATTATGAAAAAGCTGCACAGTACTATTTGTATATGTTGAGTCACAATGTTTTCGATATTATATCCACTTACAACCTTTCATGTACTTATGGTCTGATGGGTAAACCAAAATTATCGGCCAAATTTTTATATAAAGCCGTGGAACTTGGTTTCGTAGATTTTAAATATATTAAAAACGATGCAGATTTTGATAAAGTTAGAGGTACTGAAATTTTCGATACTGCAATTGATAGTATCGGTCAAATGATAAAAAATCTGGGAGAAATATATCACATTGAATCGAAGAATATTATGAGTTATCGACTCGTAAAGCCTTTAGATTTCCATCCTGATAAAAAGTATGATCTTGTTATTGGATTGCATGGTTATGCAGGAAGTCATGACCAGTTCGTGAAAATATGGAAATATTTTTATTTACCTGAGTTCGTCTTCGCAGTTCCACAAGCTCCTTTTCCAGTTCAGATCGGTCTTGCAAAGGAATTTAGATGGGAGATTGAAGATCAAACAGAAAGCATACTCGATAGATCAAATAAGATAAGCGAGGATTATCTTGTTTCGATCATTCAGGAGATTAAAAGTAATAACAAAGTTAACAATGTTTATCTACTTGGACTACATCAGGGAACTACAGTAGGATTCAATGTTGCTTTAAAATATCCTAAGTTAGTTGATGGGTTAATAGCATTTGGAACCAAGTATGATATTGACAATATTACTCAGGATGAATTGAATAAAGTTAAAAATCTTAAATTATTTATTGCAAACAGTTCAGACGATCAATTTATTGATCAGGAACAATGCATAAAATTAAAAGAGGGCTTACAAAAAAGTGGTATAAGTGTAGATTATCACGAAATAGATGGAAAGTACTCTCTTACCAAGGACATACTTAAAAAATCAGAGGACTGGCTGGTAAAAAATTAATATTGTATTCAAAAATATTAAAAGAATATTGCAGAGGTGAACAGTATGAAAGAAGTTACTGAGCTGGAGGAATTTTTAAGCAAAACTTCAGGCAAAGAAAAATATGATATACTAAATAAGCTTGCAGATATTTATCAGAATATTTCACTTGATAAATGTCTTGATTATAATCTTCAGGCACTTGAACTTAGTCATAAAATATTGACCAAAGTAAAAAAGTCAGATATCTATGTTAAGATAGGTGATATATACCGAGAAAAAAGTGAGTATGATAAAGCTCTGATATATTATCAAACGGGTTTGGAATTATCTAAAAATAATAAAAACGATAAAAAACAGGCTAATTTTCTTAACCATATCGGTGAAGTTAATTTCAGATTGAGTAATTATGATCAAGCTTTGGAGTACTATCTAAAGTCGTTGAAAATCAGAGAAGAGATCAGTGATAAAAAGGGAATATCTGATTCTCTCAACACTATCGGTAATATTTACTACAGACTAAAAAACTATAATAAAGCACTTGAGCACTATCAAAGATCACTTAAGATCAGAAAACAATTGAAAGATGATGTTGCTATAGCTAAATCATACAATAATATAGGCAATCTATTCTCCGCTTTGCTAGATTATGATAAAGCATTAGATTATTATTTCAAAGCAAAGGAATTGTATGACAAGACCGATAATATAAAGGAACATACTTCAATTTATAATAATCTTGGTATAATCTATAGAGATAAAGGTGACAATAAAACTGCTTTGGAAAATTTTTTGAAAGCTTTAAAAATTTCTGAAGATCTGAATATGAAGTATAACCATGCTAATACTTCTAATGAAACAGCCAGAACATATATGAAACTTAAAGATTATAAAAAAGCCGAAAAATATCTAAAGATAGCTTTAGAGCAATCTAAAGAAATAGGTTCCAAAGATGTTATACAGGAAAGTTATGAAATATTTGCTGAGTTGTACTCACAAATGAAAGAATATAAAAAAGCTTATGAGAGTTTAAAAGAATATTCAAAAATCAATGAATCAGTTTATGGTGAATTATCAGGTAATATAGCGGAAATACAGTCAAAATATATTTCTGAACAAAAGGAAAAAGAAGCTGAAATTTATAGATTAAAAAATGTTGAGCTTGCAAAATATATTAAGGATCTAACAAGAGCTAACGATACAATAAACAAAAAGAATAAAGAGCTTACTGAAGCTTATTTAAAACTGGATATTTTGGCCAGAACAGATCCTTTGACAAGATTATCGAACCGTAGAGATATTTTGGATAAAATAAAATATGAAGCCCTTAAATATGAAAGAAGTAATGAGTCATTTGTAGTAATGATATCTGATATAGATAATTTTAAAGGGTTCAACGATAACTACGGACATGACTGCGGAGATTTTGTACTGGTTAATTTAGCCAATTTGATGAGATCAGTTTTAAGAAAGCAGGATAATATAGGTCGCTGGGGTGGAGAAGAATTTATTTTCCTCATGCCAAAAACAAGTCTTGAAGGTGGAATGCTGGTAGCAGAAAAAATAAGAAAAAAAATTGAGAATGAGATATTTTATTATCGTGATATTAAGTTGAAGATAACAATGACATTCGGAGTACATGTCTACGACAGGATCATGGACATCGATTATAGTATTAATAAGGCAGACGAAGCATTGTATTATGGAAAGAACACAGGTAAGAATTGTGTAAAATCCAGTGAAGATATTTGATAGATCAGATTATGAATTTGAAAAACAAAAATAAATTTGATACTCAAGAAAATTATTTTGAACATAAGTATGATAAATCAATTCAAGAAATTCAAAATACTTTAAAATTAAGTATTCAAAATAAAAATAAGCACGATGAAGCTGTGTCATTGATAAATTATGGTGGCATTTATTTTGAGCAGAAAAATTATGCTGAAGCAGAAAAACATTATATTAAAGCTTTAAATATTATTAAAAAAGAAGACCTTAAACTAAAAGAACCTGGGTTGCTTAAGAATCTTGGTTTACTTAAGATTGAGCAATATGATTTCTTATCGGCATTGGATTATTTTCTACAAGCTTTAAAGATCACACCTAAAAGTAACAAGAGAGTATTGTCGATATTATATCATTCGATAGGCTATTCTTATGCTTCCATTGAAAATTACAATGATAGTATGAAATACTTAAAAAAAGCTCTTAAAATTCGAGAAGAGCTTAAATTATCCAAAGGAATAACCCAAACTTTAAATAGGATCGGTCTAAATTATTATTATCAAAGTGAATACAAAAAAGCTTTGAAATATCTGAATGATTCTTTCGAATTGAAAAAAAAGAATAAAGAATCTAAAAAATCGATTTGTTCATCTTTAAATAATTTGATGGTTGTTTATCATAAGAAAGGTGAATTCAAGAAAGCATTGGAGACTGGTCATCAAGCTTTAAAGATATTTGAAGATTTAAAATTAATCAAAGAATCTTCATTTGTTTTAAATAATCTGGGATTAGTTTACTATGATATGGCACTATACTCTGAAGCTCTTAAATATCAGTTTAAATCTCTCAAAATTAAAGAGAGATCTAATAATTTGCTTACTATTGCCAATTCGCTAAGTAATATTGGGAGCGTGTTTAATAAACTTGTAGATTACGATAAAGCTCTTGAGTATGAAAGCAATGCAATCGATCTTAGAATAAAAATGAATAGCAGAAGAGGGATATCTGATTCTTATAACAACCTTGGGAATATTTATCAAAATAAGAAAGATTTTAAAAAGGCTTTGGATTATTACAAAAAATCTTTAAATATTAGGACTAAAGATGCTGATAGAACTGGAGTTGCTGAAACTCTTAAAAGTATTGGAATGCTTTATCTTAAACTAAATGATCATGATAAAGCTTTAGAACATCTGCATAAATCAATGAAAATAATTGAAGAACTTGGTGAAAAGAAAAGTTTGTCAACAACCTATATAAACATAGCGAAACTATATTTTACAATAAACGATTATAAACACGCAGAAGAGTATTCAAAAAAGAGTTTTAATATTGCTAAAAAATATGATCATAAAGACGTATTGCAGGATGATTATGAACTAATGTCCCAAATATATTCTGATCAGAGAAAATACAAAAAATCGTTAGAATGTTATAAAAAATTTATAAATATTCATGACGAAATATTAAATATTCAAAAGCAAAATGAGATATTTAATATGTACTTAAAACATGAAAATGAGAAAAAAGAAAAAGAAAATGAAATATATAAATTGAAAAATATTCAACTGATAGAATCAAATGAGAAATTGAGGGATTCCAGAAAGGAATTGCAAAGAATAAATGCTTCAAAAGACAGGTTTTTTAATATTTTAGCACATGATCTAAAAAATCCTTTTTCAATACTATATACTACATCGGAAATTCTAGCCAGTTATTATAAAGAATTATCCGAGACCAAAAGAGTAGAATATATCAGTACTATAAGATTATCGTCAAAACATATTTTAAAGCTAATAGAGAATTTACTTGAATGGTCAAGAAGTCAAAGTGGGAAAAAACAGTTTCAACCCGTAAATTTCAATTTATATGAAATTGTTGAGTCCACATTTTTATTGTTGAATCAAAGCGCGAAAATGAAAAATATTTCAATGAAGATCAAAATGAAAAAAAATCTCGGAATATATGCTGATAAAAATATGATTAGAACTGTATTGCGAAATTTGATAACAAATTCTATAAAATTCACTAATAAAGACGGTAATATAACAATTTCATCTTCAAAGAATAAACAGGGTACAACTATCTCTGTACATGATGATGGAGTTGGAATAAAGAAAAAAGATCAAAAGAAATTGTTTTCAATGGATAAGCATTTTGTAACTATGGGCACATCGAATGAAAAAGGTACGGGAATAGGTTTGTTACTTTGTGAAGAATTTGTAAAAAAACATAATGGGAAGATATGGATTGAAAGTAAATATGGTAAGGGTAGTAAGTTTACAATTTCAATACCTTTAAAATTCTAAATTATTCTTCTTTTTCCTTTTTATCATCATCTTTAACAAAATCTTTTAAATCCTGATGGTGTTTAACTGCATCTAAAGATTTATTGGCTCCTTTTTTATGAATTTCCTTTTGTTTTTCAAAAAAACCAAGATTTAACTCAAGAAGATTTGTTCTTAATCTACTCAGAACCTGTTCACTATTATGTCCGATCACACCATAAGTCAGTTGGTATGAAAAAGGTTTAATAAGGATGGGATTTTTCTCTTTTATAGATTGTATAAGAGGAATAGTATACAGGAACGAGAATATCACTGAATAAATGATAACTGTTTTGAATACAGAAAAAATATAAGTTAATAAAGTTCCGGTTTTTTTTGGAATTTTTTTCCCGAATTCAATAATATTTTTGCCTAAAATGATATTATAAAAATACAAAACAACAGCTAATAAGATCACATATGAAGCATAAATTGTTATATTTTCAGAAGCTGTGATAAAATTTTGTAAAATACCACTCAGTGTAGTATAAAAAGAACCAGCAAAGCGTACAGAAATTAAAAATGCTAAAGAAAAGTTTAAATCATCAGTACATCCTTTTTCACCGGCTTTTTTTAAGGACATATATAAAAGGATAATTAATATTGCATCAAATATCATGATTGATTCCTATCTATTCATTTTTATACTGCATCAAATTTATTAAAAAGATAATCGATGGATATCTTAAAGTCAATAGACTAAAAAATTATTAAGATATTCCGAAAATTAAAATCAATTTTATTTTTCAAGTATAAAAGTAGCGGGACCTTCGTTTGTAGATTCTATTTTCATAAAATCACCGAAAGAACCCTCACCCACAATCAGCTTGGAAAATTTTAATAATTTGATAAAATATTCATAAAGTTCTTTTGCTTTTTCAGGTTCCATTGCATCAGAAAATCCAGGTCTTCTTCCTTTTTTTGTATCTGCATATAATGTGAATTGAGAAATAATATTTATTTGACCATTTACTTCATTTACTGATAAGTTCATTTTACCTGTCTCATCTTCAAAAATTCTGAGATTTAATATTCTATCGGCCAGGAATTCAACATCTTTCATGGTATCAGTTTTTGAAAATCCAACATATAAAAGAAGACCGTATCCTAAATCTGAAATTATTACACCATTAACTATTACTTTTGAAGTTGATACTCTCTGAGCTATAATTTTCATCTGTGATCCCATTTATGTTATATATCGTTTACTTTACCTCAACTTCTTACTATATTTTGTATAATATAAAAAGTGGAGATGAAAATGGAAAGAATTATAATTGAGCCGAATGATTTCAATTCAGATCTTATAAAATTATGGTCAAAGAAATGGATGCTGCTAACATCAGGGAGTTATGAATCCGCAGATTATAATACTATGACAGTGGGATGGGGAAGCATCGGGGTTATGTGGAACAAACCATTCGTTCAGGTCGTAGTAAGACCTACAAGACATACTTTTAAATACATGGAAAAATATGATTCATTTACATTAACAGCTTTTCCTGATAAGTATAATGACAAACTTAAATATCTTGGAACTGTGAGTGGAAAAGACGAAAATAAAATCAACAAATCTGAACTTACAGTCATTTCTTCGAAAAAAATATCTTCTCCAGGATTTGATGAAGCAGAATTGATCATAGAATGTAAAAAGATCTATTGGGATGATATTAGACCAAAGAATTTTTTAGACAATAAAATAGATGAAAATTATAATGCAAATGATTATCACCGAATTTATTTCGGTGAAATACTTTTGATTGAAGGAGTGATCAAGTACAAGAAATAAAAGAAGTTTATTTGTATTGTTTTCATTTTTGAAAATGTTTATATTTTGATGATTAAGGATTAATATTCAACAAGAAAATTAAGGTGATTGTTTCTCTAAAAAACGGCAAAGAGATAATTGTACCTGATCTATTTAAAGAATTCATCAGTGACTCTACTTCACTCAAGATATATAATGATAAAAGTATTCAAAATTTGAACAAAATTTCGAAAGAAATTAAGAACGGACATTTTATATTAATTGAACAAGCCTCTCAAAAAGACATAATAAAATTATATGATTTTGTAGAAAGAAAGATAGATGAGTTTATTTCTCACGATCAAAGATCAGAAATAAAATCAAAAGACAACAACAGGAATAAGAAATATCTCTTCGAAACAAAAAAGAAGAATGTCTTGAATCATATTCTGATAGTCGGTAAAAATGAAAAGATCATCACTTACGATGATGGAACAGAGATCAATGACCTGATTTATTTTTGCGGTTCTACAATTAAGCATAATGATAAAAATTTTATTATCCCATTTAAGTTCTATCGTGACCTACAAAATAAACTCTCAGAAAGTATATTTGTAGAAGCGGTTGGAAATGAATTTAGAACCGGAATAAATGTTCTTCTTCCAAAATCTCAGGAAACCTATAATCTTTTTAAAAAATCTATATCCGGAGTTTCAAAAAAATGTAATCTATCGGTTCTTGATATGGGTTGTGGTTCAGGTGTATTATCATATATTTTATATGATCAACTGGTTAGATCGGAAATATATTTTACTGACATTTTGCCGGAATCTATTGCATCTTCAGAACTAAATCTTAGAAAATTACAAGATGATAAAGAAGGGAAAAATAAATTAATTAATCTTAATCCGGGTTATCTTTTCAACAACATTGATAAGAATTTCGATTTGATAGTATTTAATCCACCATGGATCGATGCACGTGCAAATAATAGAAGTGAACTAGCTTTAAATGATAAAGATCAAACTTTGTTGGTTGAATTCCTGTTACAGTCAGGTGATCATCTAAAGGATAACGGGAGAATATTACTTGGATTCTCAGATAACAGCGGGGAAAAAGCTATCGAAAATTTTGAAAAAAATATCGCTGACCATAATTTTAAGATAATTAAAGTAAATTCAGACAGGATCCAATCTTATCAGTCAGGAAGAAAATGGATGAAAATATTTGTATATGAATTAATGAAAATTATATAAAAGGAGCTGATCATGAACAAAAAACAGGTATTAGAAAAATTGTCAAAAGAAAATGTAGAATTTTTAAGACTGCAATTCATTGATATACTTGGTATTCAAAAAAATGTAGAAGTACCAAAAAGTCAGTTCCAAAAAGCTTTGAACGGTGAAATAATGTTTGATGGTTCTTCAATTGACGGTTTTACAAGGATCGAAGAATCCGATATGTTATTAAAACCTGATCCGAGCACTTTCTTTATTTTTCCATGGGGTGGTGACCGGAATAAAACTGCAAGGTTGCTTTGTGACGTATACACTACTGATGAGAGACCATTTGAGGGTTGTCCAAGATATGCTTTGAAAAAAGTTGTTCGTGAGGCAAAAGATATGGGATTTGAAATGTATGTTGGACCTGAACCTGAATTTTTTCTCTTCAACTTAGATGAGAAAGGGGAGACATCTTTAGATATACACGATAACGCAGGATATTTTGATCTTGCTCCATTAGATAAAGGTGATGATGTAAGAAAAGAAATAGTTATATTATTACAAAACCTTGGATTCGAAATTGAAGCTTCACATCACGAAGTAGCTGCCGGTCAGCATGAAATTGATTTTAAATATGACTGTGCTCTCAAAACAGCTGATAATATTACAGCATTTACCTTTATTGTACGAAAAGTAGCTAAACAGTTCGGTTTATTAGCTACTTTTCTGCCTAAGCCTGTTTATGGAATCAATGGTTCGGGGATGCACTTGAACCAATCATTATTCAAGAATGGTAAGAATGCTTTTTATGATCCAAAACGTAAATATCAGTTAAGCCAGACAGCGTTATACTATATCGGTGGTATTCTTGAACATGCTAAAGCTATTGTTGCAATTACAAATCCTCTTGTAAATTCGTATAAAAGATTACTGCCCGGATATGAAGCCCCGGTAAATATTGCATGGTCGTTAAAGAATAGAAGTCCTTTGATCAGGATACCTGATAAAAGAGGCAGTTCTACAAGAATTGAGTTCAGAGTTCCTGATCCATCAGCAAATCCTTATCTCGCGATCGCAGCTTGTTTGAAAGCAGGTTTAGACGGTATCAAAAATAAGATCAATCCACCTGATGCTGTAGTTGGAAATATTTTTGATTTTTCAGAAAAGGAGAAAGAAAAATTTAAGATCGGCAAACTTCCAGCAACCCTTAGCCAGGCATTACATTACTTAAAAAGAGATCCTGTAATACTTGATGGTCTTGGTAAGCATATTGCAAAGCAGTTCATTGATGCAAAAGAGAAAGAATGGCAAAAATATTCTTCCCAGGTACATAAGTGGGAAATAGACAATTATATAACACTGTATTAGTAATAAAATAATTTTATGAAAATTAACAAAACAACTTTATTCTTTGCTTTCATACTTGCTTTCGCATTGTGGTATTTTATTGTTTACAAGAAAGAGATGAGTAAAGCTCTCAGTGGTGAATTTCCTATTCCGGGAGTAGAGAATGAACATATAATCTGGGGTTATCCAGTTAGTTCAAATGATAAGATATACAGATATAAAGGTCTTGTTCTCGGGTATAACGAAAAGCGTAAAAATCCTGACTGGGTAAGTTACCATATCACAAAAGAATATATTTCAGGTAAAAAATTTTTAGATAAGAGGAAATTTAAATCAGATCCAACTATTGAAGACAGGAGCAGGGTTAGAACTTCAGATTATACAAATTCGGGCTATGACAGAGGTCATTTGGCAGCTCAGGCAGATATGAGGGGAAGAGATCTGCAATGTGAATCAGAATCCTGTTATTTAACGAATATTGCTCCACAGAAACCTGATTTTAACAGAAAAACATGGTTGAATCTTGAGAATGCAGTGAGAAAATGGACTGAAAAGTATGGGGAATCGTGGGTTCTGGCAGGAACGATATATGATGATCAGAGCACATTTATAAAAGAAAAGATTGAGATACCTGATGCATTTTATAAGATCATTATTATAAATGACGGGAATAGTTTCATATCAAATTCTTTTGTGATCTATCAGGATAACAGCAGTTATAATCTGGAAGAATACATTGTCAGTATTGACAGTGTGGAAAAGGCCACAGGGATAGATTTTTTCTCTGAACTGGAAGATGGTCTTGAAGATAATTTCGAATCACGTGTGAACAGGGTTCTTGTTGGCTGGCGATGAAATATAAAACCGGGTATGTAGATAAACATACCCGGTATTAAATCTTATCTTTCCATTAATTTTAACATATCTTTGACAGCTTTTTCCATACCTACCAGACTCGCTCTGGCTATAATTGAATGTCCGATATTCAATTCTTCGATCTCTTCAATAGCTACAATTTCTTTTACATTATGATAATTTAATCCATGACCGGCACTTATACCTAAGCCTAATTTTTCACCATATATAGCAGCTTCTTTGATCCTTTCCAGTTCCTCAACAAGATCACTGTCAGTTTGTGCATTTGCATAATGTCCGGTATGTATTTCAATATAATCAGCATCAATCCTGGAACATTCTTTTATCTGCTGTATATCAGGATCAATGAAAATGGAAACTTTTATATCCGCTTCTTTCAATCGGAATACAACATCTTTAAGATGATCCTTTTGATTAATGACATCAAGCCCGCCTTCAGTGGTTAATTCCTCTCTTTTTTCAGGAACAAGAGTTACCATATCTGGTTTTGTTTTAATTGCGATCTTTACCATCTCATCAGTTGCACCCATTTCCATGTTCAGGAAACTATTGATAGTTTCTCTCAATCTTCTGAGGTCAGTATCATGAATATGTCTTCGATCTTCTCTAAGATGAGATACAATACCGTGGGCACCGGCAAGGTCAGCAAGGATAGCAGCAGCAACTGGATCAGGTTCAAAAGTTTTTCTGGCTTCTCTGATAGTTGCTATATGATCAACATTTACTCCGAGTCTCATTATCAACCT
The DNA here is from genome assembly GCA_016937995.1 of Candidatus Delongbacteria bacterium. GTDB lineage: Bacteria > UBA4055 > UBA4055 > UBA4055 > UBA4055 > WTAK01. The sequence goes on along the minus strand of JAFGVM010000016.1, from coordinate 43,963 downwards.
CCATCTTTTGCGGTAGGCAGAAACCTACAGTTACAGGTGTTATTATCCTTTATAAAGAGCGTTCTTTTTGAATTTACCCTGAGAAGGGCTGGACTGTTGCATCATACGTTTTTTTGGTGGATTTTCCAGCAGGAACTGATACCACTGATCTCCAAATCCCTTCATTCTCATTCTGCGTCCATTTCTTAATTCTAAAATATTAGATTTAATTCTATCGTCAATTTCTTTAAGTTTTTTATTACCTTCCTCAAGGATCTTTATAGCATCTTCTCTTCTATTGATCCTGTCCAAGCAGTATGCATATAGTGCCCAGGCTAATCCCTCTTTCTTACCGGCTGAGACCATGTTCCTGAATACTTTTTCCATATCTTCCTGATTCTTTTCATTCATGTAAATAACCCCAAGCATACCTTTTGAAACCCAGTTCAATGAAGAAGCTTTAATCAAGTTAGGTTTTGCATTTTTATTATCACGGCTCATAAAATATAACATTCCTATCATACCGTAGATCTGACCAACTATGAAGGGACTTTTCTTTCTCAGCTCAAGACCGCTCTCATATATTCTTATCGCCCGATCGATCTTTTGGCTATATATTGCTTTTTGAGCTTTTTCGTTCAATAATTCAAGCTCTTTCATAGTTTTTTTTGTCAATATGAAAAATGTGATCAAACTAACAATTATAGCTATTAGAATAGAAAATCCAAGATTTTCCAGTAAATAATTCACACCTGCTGTTATGAGCACAGTCACTATAATTGAAATTAATATGTTCCTCATTATATCCTGTCCGGTTTATTTATGATATTTTCTATTTGTAATTATCATGAATGATCTATAGATCTGTTCAATAAGAAATAATCTGATCATCTGATGGGTCATAGTAAATCCTGAGAATGATATCCTCTGATCAACAAAATTTCTAAGATTGTCATTAAATCCGTCTGAACCACCAATAATAAATGCAATACCCTGAACTGAAGAATTCCTTTTGTCATTGATCAGTTGTGCAAGATCTTCAGATCCAATAGTTTTTCCATCAATATCGAGGAGAATTTTATAATAGTCTGAAGGAACAGCTTTGATCAATTTCTCACTTTCAGAATTGATCGGATCTTTATTTTCCTCTTTCAGATACATTTCTTCTATTTTTACGAAAGGTGATAATAATTTCATATACCTTTCAATACCTTGCATAAGGTATTTATGCTTTGTTTTACCTATACCTAAAAATAAAATCTTCAATTGATCCTTTTTACTCTCTTATCTTCTTTTGAATGATTGTTTTTCGGGTTGAGCAAATACTCATATAAAGTTATAATGTCATCAAGTTCGTCTTTTTTTAAGTTCTTAGCTATATAGAAAGATGGTAAAGATCTTGAGTTGTCCACGATCGGTAAAAGCTTGTTTATTATCATTTGTTGCCTTTTGTTTCGTTATTTTACTGTGCTGAAATATATATTATATAAACGTATTATGCAAATTGATTAATGCAGTACAAATAAAAAAAAGAGCGATAAATTATCGCTCTTTGATCTGGTGAAGAATGTACCATTATTGATCTTCGTCAGTACTAACTCTGTTACGCAGTTCCTCGTCGTTAATAACACTTTCCTGCAGGTTTTTCAATGAATCTTCGTTAATGATAGAACTATCTTCCATTTTATCAGCCACATTAATTTTTTGATCTAAACTAATGCCTTTGTTGTCGATAATACCCATATTGCTGATGTAAATGAATCCTAGTAGAACAGCTGCAATACCTGCTACGTAATAAGTCATTCTCGTGAAGATCGATACATTATTTTGTTTTGTTATGGAGGTGTGTTTCCTGTGGTGAGCTAATTTTATTTGCAGCTGTTGATCAAAGTCATCGGAAACGGTTAATTTCTTTACACCTGATAAGGCGTGCATTGCTTTGGTCACATCATCAACAAATCTCTTACAGTTATCACAATTTTTAATGTGATCCTGCAGTTCAGTACTTAGTTCGTAAGCGATATCTGTAGTAATAGTTCCGTCGATAACCATTTTTTCTATTTTGTTGCAGTTTTCCATTTTCTGTTTTTCTCCGAATAACTTTGATTTTCAATTCTTAAACTTTGTTGATCCATATAAAGTTCAAATTATTTTCAAGGTTTTTAAGATTTTACATATTCTTCTAAAACTTCCCTGAGATTCAGCCTTGCTCTATTCAATCTTGATTTAACAGTTCCCTCAGGAATATTAAGTACCTGAGCGATCTCATCATAGCTCATCTCATCAACATCTCTTAATATAATTATTTCTTTAAATTTATCGTCTAGATCATCAATGGACTCGGTAATGATCTCACTTAACTCACCTCTTAAAATATCTTTGTCTGTAGATGCTTTAATATCAGGGATCTCAAAATCACCCTCTCCGTCTTTACCTGTAATTGAAAACTGATTTTTCTTCTTTTCTTTAGCAAGAAACGTTTTTGCAAGGTTGATTGCTATTGTGTAGATCCAGGTAGATACTTTTGCTATCTCTTTGTATTTATCTTTGTTAAGATAAACTCTGATAAAGGCATCTTGAACTATATCCTCTGCAGATTCCTTGTTCTTGGTATAATAAAATATATGGTTCAACAGCTTGTTTTTGTATCTGTCAACGATCTCATTATATGCCGCTTCATTTCCCTTCTGGAACTTGAATATTAATTCTTCGTCTGTTAGTAATGATAGAACTGCCATATCAACCTGTCCTTTAATTTTATACATTTAACTTAATTAGCTATAATAAGTTCAATTATTTTGTTGCATTTGGAACTTATTTCTCTGCAAAGTAAAATACTCCCGCCAAAAGCATTTCAAAGAAGGTTAACCAAATTCTGTATATCCAAGGGATCACAGCAGCATAGGCAGGATCAATAAACATTAGCAGATAAAATGTCATTATTCCTTCTCTTACACCTATCCCTCCTGGTGCAAATATCGCCAACAAACCAGCTGTCCAACTGATCGGTAATATGAACAATGAGACTGGGTGCTGAATGACTGATAATTCTGTAAATATATTTACAAAAATAACAAATGATAAGCCCATTATCAACCAGTTCATAAATTGCATTGATGTGTATATAGAGAAATTAAGATAACCGATCTTGAATTCGTTTTTAGGTTTCTTAAGTAATTTTAATGCATAATCAATAAAATTATTTATGAAATAAGGAAGAACCATCAGGATGACCGCAATTCCTATAATATTATATGCGAACCAGGGGTATGCATAATATTCAGGATTGTTGTGATCTTGAGACATTAGCAGACTTCCCAGAAACAATCCTGTTAAATTTGCTACGATCTGAGAGTAAATCACGCTTGTAGAAGATACTTTTTTTGCAACACCTTCTTTGTTGCTTAGAACGATCAATCCAGATATTTGCCAGACTTTCCCGGGGATATATCTTCCGAGGTTTGAAATGAACCAAATACGAACAGCTTTTGAAAGTTTGAGATCGCTACCAAGGGTTCCCAGTAAATATTTCCATGCGAATACCGGGATGAACATTGAAATTACGGAAACTATCAATGCCGGTAATATGAAACCATAATTTAAATCCGAGATATTGATCTCTTTAATGTTTGAGAAATTGTCAATAATATTTTTAACTACAAAGAAAAGCACGATAACCAAAAGGGTCAGTTTTGTTATACGGATAAATATCTTGTTTCTCAGTAAATTCATGGTTGGTAAACTATCATTTAATTTGTTTTGTTCTTTCTACACTGTATAAAGATACTTACTTAAACCGATAAAATCCAAGATATTATTATGGAAAGATCGTTATTTGAGGAAGTTTTGTTTTAAGTGTAAGATTTATTACTATTAATTTTCTTTGATATTTATAACCTTTATGGATAAATTTAGAACCTATGAAAGATATGAACTTCAAAATACTCATCCCAGCTTATAATTCTGAGAGATATATAGGTGACCTTTTTCATAAGTTTGCTGAAATGGACCTTCTTTGCAAGGTCGTTGTTGTTGATGATGGTTCAAAAGATAACACTGTGAAGATCTGCAACGATAATGAAGTTACATTGATTTCGTACAAGAAGAATGGTGGAAAAGGTTATGCTTTAAAGCAGGGCTTTAAATACATGATCGAGAATAACATTGAGTTTTTCCTGACCATAGATTCTGACTTGCAGCATGATGTAAAATTTATACCTGAGTTTATAATAAAATATCATGATACTAATGCTGATATCATTGTGGGTGACAGACTTGGAAATACTACTACAATGCCTATTGAAAGAGTGTTTTCAAACAGGACAACTTCATTCATCGTTTCTCAACTTGCAAAGTGTAAGATCCCAGATAGTCAGTCCGGTTACAGATTGATAAAGACAGAAGTTGTAAAGAATATAGAACTTGAATCGGATAAATTTGAAATGGAGTCTGAGATATTGATAAAAGCTGGAAGAAAGGGTTATAGAATTGAAAGTATTCCAATCTCTGCTCTTTACGAAGGTGCTCATAGTTCGATCAGTGTTTTTAGGGATACAGTAAGGTTTATACGACTGGTATTTCGTTCAATATTTGTAAAAAAATGAATTTCCAATAACCAACACGGAAAATCCAATGATGAAGTAAGGATGAACCCATACGTTCATCTGGAATGGATTTCCGTAAAGACGACCTACAGGGCGTCTCTGATTACAAATGGATCCCCGGATCAAGTCCGAGGATGACAAAGACATAAAGGTTCAACATATTGAACACATAAAAAGGAAGTTTATATGAAAATAATAGATCTTAGAAGTGATACAGTTACAAAACCATCCTTAGAGATGAAAAAAGTAATGTTCGAAGCGGAAGTCGGGGATGATGTTTATGGTGAGGATCCAACTGTAAATAAATTAGAAAAACTTGCAGCAGAAATGCTTGTAACAGAGAATGCTATCTTTGCACCAAGTGGAACTCAGACTAACCTGATGGCTTTGTTATCTCACTGTGAAAGGGGAGAAGAGTATATTGTCGGGCAGGGAGCTCATACTTATATCCATGAAGGTGGTGGAGCTGCTGTTCTGGGTTCTATTGTACCTCAACCGATCGAATTTGAAGAAGATGGTACTATTGATCTGAAAAAAGCAGAAGATAAGATCAAACCCGATGATTATCACTTTGCTAAGTCTAAATTATTCTGCCTTGAGAATACTAATAATGGTAAAGTTCTACCTTTAGAATACTTTAAAGCATCCAGAGAGTTGGTCGATAAATATAACCTAAAACTTCATCTTGACGGAGCTAGAGTATTTAATGCTGCAGTAAAGTTAAATGTTGATATTAAAGAAATTACAAAATATTTTGATTCGATATCCATCTGTCTTTCAAAGGGTCTTGGAGCACCGGTAGGTTCACTGCTGTGTGGTTCAAAAGAACTTATTCAAAAAGCCCGTAGATGGAGAAAAATGCTTGGTGGAGGTATGAGGCAGGCAGGTCTTCTTGCAGAAGCGGGGATCTATGCACTTCAAAATAATGTTCAGAGATTAGCAATAGATCATGAAAATGCAAAGATCCTCTCTGATGGATTGAATAATATCCCTGAGTTACAAAGTAAGATCTCAGAAGTTCAGACTAATATGATGTTCGTTGATGTTGATGAGAATGAATTTATCGAACTGCAAAATTTCATGAAGGAAAAAGGTATTCTCATTGGTGGATATGGAAGTATTCGCTTGGTTACACATTTAGATATAACGGAAGATGATATTGAGAAAGTAATCGAAGCTTTTAAAGAGTATTACCAATAATACGTAGGGGAGGGTTTCAAACCGTTCCCTTTATAATCCGTCATTCTTCCCGATAAATCGGGAGGAATCCAGGTGTAGTAGTAGCATCGGTATACCGAACAAGGGGATATATCCCCTTGTTGCAACTAGGAAGGTTTTGACAGATAACCAAAATTTTGTTAAGTGCAGAAAATCAAAAGATTGATCCAGAAACAATTTTTTTATTGATAAAACATCAAACAAAACCTATTTTTTACCCAAAAGTAAAAAAATAAAATATTGAAGGAAATAATATGAAAAAGATATTTTTATTTTGTATGCTAACTTTTCTGATCACTTTGTTCTCAGCTCAGTCGATCATTATTGAGGTTGAGGGTAAAGCAACAATGGGGGATGATAAATCCAGAAAAGAGACTATTGAAGAAGCTAAGACAAACGCAAAGAAAATGGCTTCAGAAGTTGCAGGTACTTATGTGAAATCAGAGACTGTTGTTAAGAATTACGTTACTGAAGCAGATCTGATGGAAGCATATTCTCAGGCGGTGGTCAGAATTCTTGAAGAGCTTAAATCAGAATGGTTTCAGGATCCAATTATGGGTGAATCTTTCAAAATTACTCTAAAAGTTGAAGTCACACCAAAGACAGAGAAACTTGAAAAGATGTATTCCAGTACAGGAATTATGGATGACCCCAATGCACCTTTGATGATAAAAGCATGGTGTGATAAGAAAGATCAAAAGTACAAAGAAAATGAAAATATAAAACTTTATATCAAGGGGAATAAACCTTTCTATGCTAAAGTTGTATATTTACAGGTTGATGGTACTCAGATTCAATTACTTCCGAACCCATTTAGAAAAGATAACTATTTCAACGGTGGAACAGTTTATGGACTTCCGTCCGGAAAGGATAGATATGAACTTACTGTAGCACCTCCATTCGGTACTGAGAAGATTGTTGTTTATGCCAGTACAGATGAACTCGGTACAAGTACAACACAGGATGCAGAAAGTGTTTATGTGATAGAAGATAGTTACAAAGATACAGGTGTTAAGACCCGTGGTATTAAGATCAATAAGAAGAAAAAATCTATGAGTAACGCCGCTGAGTTCTGTGAAGAAGAGATAGAGATCATTACGAGTAAGTAAATACAAGGGGTTAAAGACACCTTGTTCAGTTATCATGAACAAGGTATTTAAGTGCCTTGTAGTAATGAAGGCAGATTACAATACCCCAAAAATTAAAAAGTGGATTAATTTCTTGACTTTAGAATTTTAAACTGGTAAGTTTATTGACCGATAACGGCAAAAAGCGGTCTGAAATAATTCCGACTAGGAGCTTGCAGTGCTTGGTGCATTGAAAGAAATCATATTGAACTTCCAAGATTCAAAACTTAATTGTGGTGTTTCTAGAGATATGAATATTTCAACGATTTCCGGTAAAGCAACAATTTGTATAGGCGTTCGCAGAAGTGGTAAATCTACACTGATGTTCCAGATCATTGATAAGTTGCTTAAGAAAGGAGTTAAGAAAGAGAATATTTTATATCTTAACTTTTTCGATGATAGACTCTATCCTTTACAGCATACTGAACTCAATATAATTACCGAAGCGTATTATTCGTTATTTCCTGAAAAGAAAAATTCAGAGAAAGTATATTGTTTTTTTGATGAGATACAGTTATTAAACGGATGGGAATCTTTCGTTGAACGTATACTTCGTACTGAAAACTGTGAAGTATATATAACCGGCTCGTCTGCAAAGATGCTTTCCAAAGAAATTGCATCTCAGATGCGGGGCAGGTCTGTTTCGTGGGAAATATTTCCGTTTTCATTCAGTGAATTTCTGAAATATAACAGAATAGATCAAGAAGGTGCTTTTACAACAAAAAAAAGACTGACCGTGCAGAAGGCTTTTGATAACTATTTTAGAGAGGGTAGTTTTCCAGAGACAACCGGTCTTGAAGATTCATTGAGGATCAAGATACATCAGGAATATTTTAATGCTGTCTTATTTCGTGATCTAATTGAACGTTATGATGTATTTCATCCTAAATCGGTTTTAGATCTTGCTCACAGGCTAATGGATAATATCGGTTCTCTGTATTCTTTAAATAACCTTACAGGATATCTTAAATCACTCGGTCATAAGGTGCAAAAATCAACTGTCAGTGATTATCTTTTATGGTTTGAAGATGCTTATTTTCTTTTTACTATAAGAATGTTTGATGCTTCAATTTCAAGATCGAATGCAAATCCTAAAAAGATATACTGCATTGATCATTCTATGATCAGATCAGTGAGTTCGAATATTTTGGTTAATTCGGGTCATTTACTTGAAAATATTGTTTTTAACGCACTTCGCAGATTAACGACGGATATTTTTTATTATAAGACTAAAAATGGAAAAGAAGTAGATTTTATTATTCTTAGACAAGATCGAAGCAAAGAATTGATACAAGTATGTGAAACAATGACCGATGAAAATACCCGTAAAAGAGAGGTCAATGCTCTTGTAGAGGCTATGAATGAATTGAATTTGAAGTCTGGTACAATAGTTACAAAAAATGATGATGAAGAAATATTAGTAGAAAATGGTAAGATAAATGTGATACCTGCTTGGCGTTTTCTGTTAAGTTATGAATAATGTAGGGGACGAATTCTTTTCGTCCCCAAAACTAATTGAGGAATGTTTATATGAATAAAATATTTTCCATCCTAATATTAGCATTTATTATTAGCCTATCCGCGAAACGGACAGCAATGCTTGTCGGAGTACAGAACTACAAGGCATTTGCCTCACTCGAAGCCTGTCACGGCGATGTTGACGCAATGAAAGACCTTTTAATGCAGGGCGGATTTCAGGACGATCATATCTGGGCGTTAAAAGACGCAGGCTACGGAGAACTGCTCACAGCCTCGGATCTATTCTCAAATGTCACCGCTTTCGCAAGAGGAATCCAGAAAGGCGACGAAGTTGTTTTCTTCTTTTCAGGTCATGGGATCGGCGGAAGTGACGGTAAGAACTATCTGCTTGGAGCGGACGGGAATATTGATAATCCCGAAAAATACGGAAGTATTTCAGTTGAGGAAATAAAGCAGATATTAAAGGAAAATAGCCCTTCTGAAGTGGTTATGATCGTTGATGCCTGCAGGAACTTTATCAAAAAGGAAGGCAAGGGTGCCAATAAAAAAATAGCTTCAAAGCTCAACACAGGCAAAGGTATAAAAGTAAATTCAACTATAGACACAGAACTCGTTGCTCAATCAAAGAAATCCGACAAAACCATAGTGAAAACAATTTACGCAGCTTCTGAAGGCCAGCAGTCATTCGAAAGAAAGGACAAAGGCAGAGGAGCTTTTACATACTACATGACCTACCTCAACGATTCACCCAATTCAGCCATGGACATTGATTTCTCCAAAGATGGAATAATAACGATCGAAGACCTTGTTCAATTTGCAGACAACAGGCTCGGAGACTACACAAAAACTCAAGGATTACCCTCAATGAATCCCGTATATCAGACCGAAGGCGGAATTTCGTATGAACCTTTCATGCTCTTCAGATACAATGCCGAAAAGGTAGTCGCAGAACAAAAGAAAGAAGGCGCAAAACCTATCTTCCAGTACGATTCTGAGGCCGAACTTGCAAAAATAAAGAAATTCAATGAGAATAAAGAGTATCTGAAAGAAAATCTTCCGGTATATCAGCCAAAAGTCATACAGGATAAAACCATAAAAGTTGACGACACAGACCTTTCAAGCTGGAAACTTGCAATGGCTCAGGAAGAGGAGATAAAAGCTGCAAAAGAAGCGGAAGAAAGAAAAGCAAGAGAGGCAAAAGATAAGGAAAGAGTCTATAATGAGTTGAAAGCCAAGTATAATAAGGCAATAGATGAGCTTGACAGGACGGAAGACATTTTCGTTAAGCATGAAAAATTGGAAAGACTGAGAAACGAGGTCAATTCTGTAAAATACTCCGAAGTCAAACAGAAACTGCTGCCGCTCCTTGAACCTGTATATCAGAAAATTAAAGAAGCCAAGACAAATAAGCAGGCGGAACTTGATAAACTCAAACCGCAGTTTGAAAAAGATATCAAAGATATAGAGGAAATGAACGCTTCACCGCTAAGTGAAGAATTGAAACAGAAATACCTTGCCGGATTCAAGAAAAAGTGGGAAGATTATGCAAAGATCCAGAAAGATGAGAAGCTAGCTTCTAAATATAAAATGCTGTTTATTCCTAAGGTACGATCTTCAGTTCTGGGGGATCTCGTATTTGTAGAAGGCGGAACGGAAAGCGACGAGAAGCCTGTTCACAGCGTGACTGTCGGCGATTTTTACATCGGAAAAACCGAAGTAACACAGGCGCAATGGGAAGCTGTGATGGGTAACAATCCGAGCAACTTCAAAGGCGACAATAAACCTGTAGAACAAGTGAACTGGTACGAAGCAGTCGAATTCTGCAACAAACTGAGTGAAATGGAAGGTCTGCAGAAGTGTTACAGCGGAAGCGGAGATAACATATCCTGTAATTTCAAAGCAAATGGCTACCGTTTGCCTAAAGAATCAGAATGGGAGTATGCGGCAAAAGGCGGAAATCAGAGCAGAGGATACACATATTCAGGCAGTGACAATGTTAGCGATGTGGCATGGTATAGTAGTAATTCAGGAAGTGAAACTCATTCTGTTGCTACAAAACAGCCGAACGAACTTGGAATATATGATATGAGCGGAAATGTGTGGGAATGGTGCTGGGACTGGTACACTGAGGGCTCGACCCGTGTTCTCCGGGGCGGGTCGTGGTACTCCTACGACCTCTACTGCGAAGTTTCAGACCGCAACTACCACGCCCCAGACCACGCGTACGACGGCTTCGGGTTTCGTATTGCAAGGACTTATTAGCGTAAGCGCTTACACTTTGCACTTTTACGCTTTTACACTTTTCTTTTTTGCTTCTTTTTCTTTTGCCAAAAGAAAAAAGAAGTTTGCAAGGGGTTGAAACCCCATGTTCACAAAAGGGTATGGCAAATATAAACGAACCTCGTTGTCCGTCTCTCATAGTTACATTCCGTTTTCCATTCCGTAGCGAGCAAAAGTAGGAAAAAGAGAAATATAAGAAAAAAGTCCTGTAAGGACGAGCTAATATAACACGTGGTTTCAACCCCGTGAGAAGAAAAAAATTAAACACCAAAGTCCCCTCGGGACGACCTAAAAGAGAGATCATGTCTAACTCATACACACAAAATTATCTCCATTGTATATTTTCAACAAAGAACAGAGATAAAATCCTCAATGAAAAGTATGATGAAGAATTACATAAATATATATCCGGTTTAGCTAAAGAAAGGAAATGTAATACTTTATCAATTAATAATGTTTCAGATCATGTTCATTTATTGGTGGCATTACATTCTACTTATTCGATCTCTAAGTTCATGCAAGAAATAAAAGCAGTATCTTCAAAATTTATTAACGATAAAGGTTGGTATAAAACAAAATTTAGTTGGCAGTACGGATATGGTGCATTTTCTTGTTCTCAATCTCAAGTTATTAGAGTAAAAGAATATATTAAGAATCAGAAGTCGCATAACAAAAAAATAACATTTAAGGAAGAATATATAGAATTTCCTGAGAAATACGAAATAAAGTATAAGGAAGAAAATATATAATGTTGTAGGTCGTCCCTAAGGGACTTTAGAGTTAATTAGGGGGTGGGATGCACGGCACTGAAGTACCGTGTTAGAATAGGTTCATGCCTACGGCATTATGTTTATTTTATCCTTCAAAATAAGCAGCCCACACCCTTGCATCTATTGAACAATCAGGATGTTCTTCTATATAATCAAGCAATTGTTGCTTTAAATTAACTTTATCAAATTCAAGGACTTCAATTTCCTCAGTTTCATCCAGTATCTGTTTTCCTTGCTCAGAGGTTATTTCCATATCGACCATATAAATGATTTCACTTGTTATACCAGCGGATGTACATAGAGGAGGGGATATCTGTGTTACTTTACCTTTATATCCGGTTTCTTCCAGTAATTCTCTGACAGCGGTACTTTCTGGAGTTTCACCTTTGTCTATCAATCCGGCAGGAAATTCAATAGAATATTTTTTTATAGGAAACTTGTACTGTTTTACAAGTATTACTTTATCTTTGTGGTATGCATTGATAACGACTGCTTCGGTATCATTGGTCCTCTCAAGGAACTCCCAGGCTTTCTTATTCCCGAATTTATCTTCAAAGTAAGTAATATTCATATCTGAATATTTTCCTGAGTAAACTTTTTCTTTTTTGATTATTTTCATAGGATGCGCTCTCTCAATATTATTTTACAGGAAGATGATAGTAGACGAGTAATATGTCAAATTAATTTTATACGTTGTATTAAACTTAATATCGCAGATCAGTTATACAATTCGATAATTCCGCTTGACAATTCATTAATTTAGGATAGATTACTTTTACAGAATATAAAATATATAATGAGAGGAAAAGTATGAAGATCCTGCAATTTAGAAGTTGTTTGTTGGCATCAATATTTTTATTCGTTTTTACGGCTTTTTCTCTTGAAAAAGCTACAATATTCTATAAGAACGGAGAGATACTAAAATGTTCCGTTGAAAAGTATGAGATCGGTAAATTCGCTGAAGTTATAGATGAAGAAAATAACAAGAGAATTATTACCTGGGATTCAATTAAAGAAATAGTATTTTCCAAAGATCCAGCTCAGAAGTTTGAAGAAAAACCTGAAATAATGAAGAAAGAAAGTAAATCAATGATGGATGGTTTTAAATATAAGGAAGAAGTAATAAGCCCTAAAGAAGAGGAATACATTAAAGAGATCCAGCAGGAAAACACTGGAAATAAACCAACTATTGATCTTGATAAAAAAACAGGAGAAGTCAGTGTTGACTATTATCAGACCTTAGAATCAGATGCAAAGAGAAGATGCTGGCTTGAAGATGGGGGAATGCTATTGCAAAAAAGTTTGTCTGTTAATTATACTTATGCCAGTATGCAAATGGACAATATGGGAATTAGCAGCGATTCAGATACACAATTCAAAATGAATGGTTTTGGTATATCTATGTCTGGTGCTTTAAAATTTCTATCTCCTCCAAGTTATGAAGGAAATAAGAATTCCTGGAATGCTTTCTCAATTAAATTTTCATTTACAGGAAACCAAACTTATGGTAGCATTGAAATGCCATGGTTTGATTATGGCACAATGACAACTTATAATACTGAAGCAAATATTACTCAAATAACAATAGAATTATCACCCAATATTGGCTATACTTTTGGTATTGGAAAATTCTTATCAGAATCTGAATGGAAAGGTATTATGCTTGGATTATACTGGAAGCCAAATTTTACATTATCTAGAAGCCGTATGGAGATCGAAGAAGAGTATTATGAAGGTGATTTAACTAGTACTTTTAATCCAATGGGTATTCAATGGACCTTAGACTGGGGTGATTTCGGTGATCTGTCGGATCATCTTGCTCAGGAAGCACATTTCTCAATTAATGGATTTTTTCTTCCTGAAACAGATGATACCCCTTTACTGATCAGTATCGGTATAGGTGCGGTATGGTATTAAAACAGGAACAAAATATGAAGAATATTATTAACATAACCATTGTTTCAATAATAATCCTTCTTCTTGTAAATTGCACAAATGAGGATATCACAGTTGAACCTGATCCTTTTGTCGATCATACAGGTGAAGTCGGTTCAGTAACGGATATTGACGGTAATGTTTATGCTACGATCGGGATAGGATCTCAGATATGGATGGCTGAAAATCTGAAAGTAACACATTACCGGAACGGTGATCCTGTTCCTAATCTGACAGATAATACCGAATGGAGCAATACAACAGATGGTGCGTATTGTTATTATAATAATGATCCAAATTTAGCTGAAGTTTACGGATTGCTTTATAATTGGTATGCAGTAAAAGATAATCGGAATATCGCTCCCGAAGGATGGCATGTTCCGACTGAAGAGGAATGGGATATTTTGATAAACTGGCTTGGTGGTGAAGAAATAGCAGGAAGTAAATTAAAGGAATCAGGAAATGCTCACTGGATATCAAATAGCGATGCAGATAATGAAAGCGGTTTCACCGGCCTTCCAGGTGGAATGAAATTAGGTATATACTATATTAATTTATATAATCAGGGTGTTTTCAGGACAAGTTCCTATTGGAATATCGGAGGGCAATATTGGCCTGTCAATTACAGTTTACACTGCGACAGTATAAACTGTGACACATATACACTCCCTTATAAAGAAATGGGAGTGTCTGTAAGATGCGTTAAAGATTAATTAATAAATGAATATCTTCCGATAAATCGGAACAGGCACAACACGGAATATCCAATATCCAAGTAGGGATGAACCTATGTGTTCATCCGGAATAAACTGTAGGGGACGATTTCTTATCGTCCCCTCTTTTAAAAACAAGATTGCCACGGATTTAATTAAATCCTCGCAATGACTTTGAAAGTCGCACTTCGACTCCGCTCAGTGTGACATATTTATCCCAAATACAGCGTTTTAATTTCAAACGGTGTAAACTTTAATTCAATAGAACCAGTTTTCTTCTTAAGATCTATTATCTTTTCTTCGATCAAATTTGTTTCAGTGACATCATAGTTCTTATCAAACACTAAAAGTATGTTATCATTCATACCCATAGTCTCATAGAGTCTTAAAATAATACCTTTTCCGTCCTCACTTCTTTTCACAGAATCGATCTTTACACTCTGAGAGTCAATTTTGAACATTGACCTTTCTTTAACTTTCGGAAGTTTCTTAATAGGAATAACGATATTTGGATCGTTCAACTCATGAGCTTTTTGAAGTACATCTGAGTGCTCTAAGTCTTTATTATGCGGATAATATGAGTAAGTGAAACTGTGAACTCCAATATCTGCTTTTTCATCAGGCATCTTTGTACTTCTCAGCAGAGAAAGTTCAATATTTGTTCCATTGATGATATGCCCGTACTTACAATCGTTCAGTATTGCAATACCCATATCAGGTTGAGAAAGGTCAGCATACCTCTGAGCGGGAACTTCGAATCTTGCAGCATCCCATGAAGTATTAAAATGAGTAGGTCTTTTAAGCTTACCGAACTGTATCTCATAGTTCGCAAAATCAGAATGAATATTCGTGTCAGCATGGACCTTAAGGAATTTTTTCTCTTCATTCCAGTCTACCTGATTGTCTATCCAAATTTCTTTAGATCCTGATTCAATTGTAATGCTTTGAATTATTGTAGAATTACCTATCGTAAGAACTTGTTCTATCCCTACCTGATGACCACTGTCACCAATTATACTTATACTGCTTCTCTGGGCCTGTTCCGGCTTTGTTTCTTTGTAATAATGGTTAACATCCCAAGCTTCCCAGTTAATTGGAAGATCTTCCCAGAGAAGAAGTTTGTTGGCAAATTTAACCATCTCGAAGTCTTTTTCTTTGTCGTAGATAGAAGTTATGATCCCTGATTCATCAATTGTTACTTTAATAAATTTATTTTCAAGTTCCACACCAGTTTCAGTGATAGTTAATCCTGCTTTTCCGGTATGGTTCTGTTTTATAACTTTATCAGCTTTGGAAATTGTAAAAGTCGTATAACCCATTGAAGGTATCTTTACAAAGAACTCAATATGACCATGATTTATTATCCATGAAATATTTTTACCGTAGCAATCTGTAATAGTATAATTTCCTTCTCCGTCAAGAGGGTACTTAATCAGTTCTTCTTTATCCCAGCTGAGAGCATTAAAAGCAATGTAGTTTCCGATCAAATTATCATCATACCTGATATCGAAGAGTTCACTGAAGAAGCTTTCAAAAACCTGCTCAATAAGACCGAAGTTCTTCTCAGATAATTCATGAGCATCCTTGTAAACCCATTCTATCGATGAACCCGGTAGAATATCATGGAATTGATTAAGAAGAGTATCTTTCCATATCTGATCGATCGTTTCTTTAGGATATTTCTTGATCATTGTACCAAGGAATTCAAGGTCATGCAGAGCTATTTCCATATCTCTATTGTATTTCTTCATCTTACCCTGAGTTGTGTAAGTTCCCCTATGAAGCTCAAGATATAATTCTCCAGTCCATTCAGGAAGATCCTTCTTAGGTATCTTAGATATTTTTTTAAAGAAATCTTCAGCAAAAGAGAATTTGAACTTTGGTACTCCTTCAAGGTTCTGCTGTCTTTTTCCCATTTCGATATGGATTCTTGAAGGACCGCCACCACCGTCTCCGATACCGTACAGGTTCAAAAATTCATCAGAAACATCAGACTGTGCATATCTTTCTTCACTTTCAATCATCTCTTTCGGATAATTCGATAAATTGTAGTTATTAGTAGGTAGAAAATGAGTCAGTATATCAGTCCCGTCGATACCTTCCCAGTAGAAAGTATGATGAGGGAATTTATTTGTTTCGTTCCAGGATATCTTCTGGGTCATGAAAACATCTACGCCACTTTTTCGTAGTATCTGAGGTAAAGCTGCTGAATATCCGAAAACATCAGGTAGCCAGAGATTCCTTACATCGATACCGAATTCTTCCTTAAAGAATTTTTTTCCGTATAAACATTGTCTTACCAGAGATTCACCCGATGGAATATTCATATCAGGTTCAGCCCACATTGCTCCCTGAACTTCCCATCTGTTATCTTTCACAGCTTTCCTGATCTTACTATACAGCTTAGGATAATCATCTTTCACCCATTCATACATCTGAGGTTGAGATGAACCGAAAACATACTCAGGATATTCATTCATGAGCTTCAATGCAGTCGAGAAAGTTCTTCCGGCTTTTCTGCGGGATTCTCTGACTGGCCATAACCACGCAAGGTCGATATGAGCATGTCCGATCGAATAAGCAGTTATCGCACTTTGATTTGCTTTCTTTGACAGAAGTTTCTTAGTAATATTAAGTGCTTCATCGATCCCTTCACCATTGTTCCAGATATTCATTATATCATTCAAACCCTTTAGAAGCTTCTTCTTTCTTGGAGTGTTATCGGGTAGTTTTTTCATCAGTTCGAATAGGACTATCATATCTATTTCAAGTTGATAGACCTTCCTGTCAACAGTTACTATTTCCGCCTGCTTCAATTTAAAGATATTGTCATCCTGAGAACCGAAAAGTCCGTTAGCTCCTGCTTCGACCATTAGCTCAACTTTTTGACCTTTTTTTGCTTTATCCGTGATAGGGTAGAAGTATTTTCCTGAGTTTATATACCAGGCATTTCTATTGGTCAATGCCTGCTCAGGTTCACCATTTTTGAATACACAACCTTCACCGTCAAGATTGATAAGGACAGCGACTTCTTTTCCGATAAATTCATCAGGGACCTTTCCAGTAAACTTGAACCATGCACAACCCCACAGGTCACCCCATTTTGCTCCAACTTTAATAGATTTATATTTAGCTTTCAGAGCTTTTTCATAGGGAATAGGAGTATCTTTATGATGTATATATTCAGCGTTCAAAGGAACTGGATCATTGTATTTTAATTTAGCCAGTCTGTTCATGAACTGCTTAATTCTTTCAGTATATATTTTGTCGTACATGATGATTCCCTCAGGTTTGATTGCATTTAAAGAAATTTACAATGGACAATGGACAATTTACAATGAAAAAACAATAAAAAAAGGGCGTAATAAATTACGCCCCTACGATTCCGGGAAGGCGTGGGAGCCTTCCCCTACAAATATGATTAATAACGATCCGCAGAGCCCAGTACGTTACGGTTCTTGTGCTTGTACATATCAATCAATGCTTGACGAGCTGGTTTAAGATATTGACGCGGGTCAAAGTGACCAGGATTATCAGTCAAATGCTTACGGATAGCTGCTGTCATCCATAAACGACCATCAGAGTCGATGTTAACTTTACAAACATTATATTTTGTCGCAGTACGTAACTGCTCTTCAGGAATACCAATTGCGTCTTTTAATGCTCCACCGTTTTCATTAATGATCTTAACAGCTTCTTGTGGAACAGAAGATGATCCATGAAGAACGATGTTAAAGCTTGGAAGTTTTTCTTGAATTGCTTCTAAAATATCAAAACGCAGTGGTGGTGGAGTGAATGTTCCATCGTCATTTTTTGTACATTGTTCGGGTGTAAATTTATTAGCACCATGTGATGTTCCTATGGAAATCGCTAATGAATCAACGCCTGTTCTTTCAACGAACTCAATAACTTCTTCCGGCTTTGTGTAGGATGATTTTTCAGCGACAACATCATCTTCAACACCGGCTAATACACCTAACTCTCCTTCAACCGTTACATCATACTGATGTGCATAATCAACAACTTCTTTTGTGATGCGGATATTTTCTTCAAATGAATGATGTGATGCATCTATCATGACAGATGAAAAACCTGATTCGATACAACTCTTACATAATTCTAAAGTATCACCATGATCTAAGTGCAGAGCGATCGGAATTTCATTTAATCCTTTTTCAACCGCCATACGCTTCATCATTTCAACTGCGCCTTGCCCCATGTATGTTAACATTGTTTGGTCAGCATATTTACGAGCACCACTTGAAACCTGTAAAATAACAGGTGACTGAGTTTCTAAACAAGCTGTAATGATTGCCTGAATTTGCTCCATATTGTTAAAGTTGTAGGCAGGTACTGCGTAGCCACCATCCATTGCTCTCTTGAACATTTTTTTGGTGTTCACAAGTCCGAGTTCTTTGTAACTTACTGTCATGAGAATCTCCTTATTTATTTTAAATATTTATATTTGGGATAATTAATTTAATGATGAATATAGGGATTACCTAAGAAAATTTTTAGAAAAATTATATCTCACGGAGACGCAGAGTCACGGAGGAAACAGAAAGGGAAGGCTCTAAAGTCTTCCCTCAACGAATTAAAACATTTACCACGAATAATCAAAAAATTATTCTTTAACTAATCTTACAGAATATCCGTAACCTTTGTTCTGTTTCATTTGTTGAACTGACGAATTATAATCCCATATTGCAATACGCAGACCTATAATATCAGAAGTCCACCACACTCCAACTGATCCTAAGCCGCTAAATTTACCATTATCTGTTCTTACACCACCGGGAAGAGCGGTAAAACCAGTTTCGTTTGTAACATTATTTGTGTTTTTAACCCAATTCGCATTGCCTTTCTCTTTTAATTTAGCACCTGGAATATTTTTCAAAAACTTTTTTATTTCATCCCAGTCACTTGCTGAAGAAACTCTCCATCCTTCAGGAGCTAATCCTCGTTTATCATTCACAGCATACCAATTGTATAATTTTCCGTATTTAATACCGTTCTCAGAATCATCCAAATAATAGCACCAGGCAGGTTTTCCTGTTTTCGCAGCATTTGCCCATTCAGCCTCGGAACCAGCTATCGGGATCGGATCCCCGTTCTTGAATTTTGTTGTCTCAAGATTCCTTCCGGTCCATGTCTGCATCCCGATCTTAACGGTATTATATACATTTCCATCTACATCCACTATGGAATTATCGTCTATGATCTGTTTAGACCCGGAAAAAGTGAGGCTGACAATATCCGAAGTAGGGATATTAAGGGTAGTATTATCTTTCTTCTTGATCGTTAGAATTTCCTGAGAAAACAAAGTTGAAGCTACCGAAAAAATCAATAGAGACACAATTGATCTTATTGCAGTTTTTAAACTGATGTTCATTCTATCCTCCGATTTGATATTTTTTATTTTAATGTACAGATAATTAATTTAATAATGAATAAAGTGATTGCCTAAGAAAATTTTTAGAAAAATTAGGTATTTCCATCAAAGGTTCATTATTTGACCTTTTGTTTTGTTAAATTAGAAGTTAGAAATTAGAATTGAGAGGTAATGCGAATTGGGTTAAAAACACAAATAATCAACAAAACAAAATCACAATAAGGCAACGTAATTATTTTGAAAGGGTAATTCGTACCGAAAAAGAATTGAACAATATCAGGCAATATATAATTGATAATCCGAAAAATTGGGAGTAATGAAAATTTATTTTTCCGTTGGAACAACAATTCCTTTAATTATAATATTCTGGAAGAAGATAAATACTGCAAATGTTGGTATTGCAGCTATAACAAGTGCAGCATAACCTACGCCTGATGAACTTCTCTGAGTTATCTGATAAATATGCACCATCATAGTCCACATGCTCTGATCCTGACAGACAATGAATGCGAACATAAAATTCCTGTAAGCTGCATTGAAAGCTCCAAGTGCAATAACAGCCATGATAGGCTTTGAAAGGGACATTGCTATCTTTGTGAAGATCTTGACTTCTCCGGCACCGTCAACGGTAGCAGACTCGAAAAGCTCTTTCGGAAGAGAATCGAAAAATCCTTTCAGCAGGAATATAAAATATCCATCAGCTGCTCCGGGTAGAATAAGTGCCCAGAAAGTGTTGAGCAAACTCATATTCTTCAGGATAAGGAAATTTGGTATTCCCATTACCATTGGAGGAAATGCCATTGTAAGCATTAGAACAAGTATTATCTTATAATTTGCTTTCAGTTTAAAACGGCTCATAGCATACGCTGCAAGTGGATTTACGATAACAGCAGTCAGAATTGCAAGAAGACAATAGATGAGGGTATTTACTATCGCCCGACCGTTAAAAAGCATCGCATCAATGATCATCACATAGTTCCGTTTTACAAATTCCCAGAAGATGTCACTCTTATGCTCTTTGAAGATATGATAGTCAAGGTATTGAAAGTCTATGCTGATGTTTTCAAAGTTTTTGAATTTCAAGTTGTAAGTTTCATTCAGAGTCTCAATGTCACCATGTTTTTCAGTGAGATATTTCTGCCAGCTTGAGTTTAGATCTTTAGTGACCGTAATAAATTTCGGATTTACATAGTTTCTTACGAATTCATTCCAGTATTTAGCCTGTTTTTCATTTGCAGGAAGTTTCTTTGCAGGATAAATATTTATCTCTTTATCGTAGTTCGTACCGAGAGAATTATTCAGTTGCTGCAGGTCTAACTTTCCAGCTCTATGGAATTTTATCTTCAGAAATTCAAGGTATTCATACTGACATGACATTGAAAGTTCCAGAGATGATAGATCATCAATACTTCGGATGAATAAATTCCAGTCATTCTGAAGCATCAAGTTACTTTCAGGATAAACAGAACTTAGTTTTATTTCAGAGAATGCTTTAAATCCATTTGAATATTTTGTATTTACATTGGAAATATCCGGGTACTTATTCTGTAACCAATCTCTGAAATCAAATTCAATACTTGAGATCTTTAGATTCTCAGGTTGAGCCTGGTTTTCTATGAAGAAAATATAATCCAGCAGGGAAGATCCATGTGTGTATGCATTCTCAGCAGAAATCTCATCGTAAGTAGAAAAATCTGTTTGCCAGGTATCGTTAAGCATTTTCACAGTGACATACTTTTCTTTAAGGTAACTTCTGTAGTTCTCAAGACCGAGACTGTCTAAAAGGATATGGTGAACATTCAGATTTTTCTTAACATAATGTATCCAGTGATCTTTCAGCTTACCATCAGGCAAAGTCTTTGAAAGTACGATATTATCCCAGGAAGTATAATCTGTTCCAAGTTCTTTATTCAGCAGATCAAGTTTGTTCCTATACGCAGGAATAAGTTCATTGCTTATAAAATGTCCGTCCAATGAAAGATATATCTTATGCCAATCTTCAAGTTCAGTTCTGAATTTATCATAGGCTACCATCATGCCGACTTTCTCAGAGGTAAATTTTCTTGAAAGGATATCTTTAGATTCTTCTCTGACATCTTCCCAGGTTGGTGATGAAATTCCATATCTTGTATTGAATTTTTCAAGATCACCATCAAATTCATCTGTCATTTTATCCCTGAAAGCACGTTCATTTCGGGTATAAACCCCTCTTGAGAACTGTTCTGAGATCGCATAGTCAAATTCATCATAATTCTGCTCGTTCTCTTTTAGGAATTCTTTCCAGTCATTGTTTAGTGTAGAATTCTCATTTTCAGGGAACTGCAAATAATCGAATGAAAAATATTTGTTCTTATATTGAGCTGTAAACTGGAGTACTTCTTCATTGAAACGGGATTCAGTGTACTTTTTATAAAGCATCTGATCGTCATGGAAATACTTCGGGATTATATCGAAATATTTTGAATCTACGTTACTTTTAAAAGATGCGGATAGCATAATAAGGAAAGGGTATATCATAGTGATACTACCGATGAGCAGTATCGTATGAATACTGGTGTTCAGGAATTTAACCTTGAACGATCGGTTACCTACTTTTCCTATAATTGGCATTTGTTTTTCCGTTATTTGTCATTGCGAGGATTTTTTTCAAAAATCCGTGGCAATCTTCTTTTTATTGAGTCATTGCGAACACCATTGGTGTGTGGCAACCTAATTTCTAATTTCCTAATCTAGATTTCTTCTTCATTTCATTCATCGCAATGACAGATTATTTTAGATATCCTCATATAAATCTTTCCATTCTGGATTAAATTCGTTGATTAAATCTAATTTCTTTTGTCTATTACCAGCTTTTATTTGTTTCTCCCTCGTTATCGCTGAAGTGGGATCGTTAGTTGTTTCGTAATAAACCAGTTTATTTATGTTGTATTTCGCAGTGAAACTGTTGTTGTGAATTTTATTTTTATGTTCATAAATTCTTTTCTTTAAATCACTTGTTACACCAGTATATAAGGTTTTATTCTTTTGGTTCGTCATAATGTATATACTGAATACTTTTTATTCCATTTTTACACCTTGTCATTACGAAGCTTTGAAAAAGCTGTGGTAATCTCACTTTTTTTAGATTGCTTCGTCAGTTCCTTCCTCGCAATGACATAATTTAACACGTCTACCTGTTCGCTTTGAACTCCATGTTTGATAGTTTCCTTATCTGGAACACTGTTACGAACATTAACAGTAATCCCAGCATCCAGGCCATTGTTGTTGCTATTCCAAAGTTTAAGTATAAATAAGCTTTTTCGAATATCAGCAGATCTGCAACTTTCGTTGCCTCATTCGGTCCACCGAAAGTCATTACGAGGATGAATTCACTTTGCTGTGTCGCAGCAATGAAAGCAGCTATGAATTGGATCAGTATCAATGACTTAAGAGCAGGATAAACTATATGTCTGAGTTTATGAAAGAAACCAGCTCCGTCAATATCAGCAGCTTCATAGACATCATCGGGGATTCCTTTCAGTGCAGCAAGATATAGTAGAGAACCCGGTCCTAATCCGGCCCAGATAGAAGGAAGAATGGTTAATATCATTGCAAGAGATTCCTCTTTCAGCCATCTGCTTTTTTCAAACCCCAGTGAAAGCAGTATCTGATTCAATCCACCGGCATCAGAAGGATCATATAGAAGTTTCCAGAGATAGATAACGATAACTCCGCTGATCACTGCAGGCATATAATAAATTATCCTATAGAACATTTTTCCGTGAGAGACTTCCTGTAGGAAGATAGCGAGGAATATCGGTGGAACAAACCCTAAGACAAGAGATAAGAACATGTAGTAAAATGTTTTTCCAAGAGCTGACCACCAGACAGGATCAAAGAGAACATCTGCAAAGTTAGCAAGACCGACCCACTCAGAATTTCCAACTATGCTATAATTCTGAAATGCAATAAAAGTACCCATGATCATAGGTACGTATTTCCATAGAATTATTGATCCCAGAGCCGGAAGAAGTAATAAAGTTGCAATGAAAATGATCTTATTATTCTTTTTACGGGTCTTAATTATCATATCAGGTGTAAATATTTTCCAGACCCTATAGAGAACAATAGAAAAGAATATGAAAATGAATATTGCTACGAAAACTGCAACTCTGTTCCTGAAATTTCTTTCATCAGGAGTGATCCTTCCTATCATTTTCTGATTAGTTCTTTCAACAGCAGCATCGAATATCTGAGAAATATTCTTCTCCTTTTCTTCGACTGTATCTCCAAGCTGACCTTTCTCTTCCAGTGAAATACATTTTTCGATCGGGTAGGTCATGAACTCATATATCTTCTGACAATTTTTTCCGTATGGTTCAGGTTTACCGTTTTCAATAGCTTCTTCAAATGTTGCAAGCCAGTCAGGTGGAGTATATTTTAAATATTCTTCATAGCCATATTTTCTCAGATAAAGAGGATTCTGCATTCTACCGTATCCTGCGTTGATCATGACTTCAAGTCTGATCTTTCTCGCTTCATCACTGTCGTAGAAACGGATATATTTCCATGCTGCATCCCTGACTTTTTCAGGATCTCTATCACCGAGACCGCCATTGTTGGAAATTCCTGCACCAGAGAAAATTCCCATCATTCTACAGTTGATCTCTGAACCTCTAAGACCGGTTGGACCCTTTGGTGGAGGAGCAATTCCCCAGAGATTAGGGTCAAGTTCACCACCGAGCCTTTTGTCATCCATATATCCCATCAGGATACCGAGCTTGCCATCATCCCTGAGATTTCCCCAGTTACCTTCTCTTATTACAAATCCCTGCTGATGGTTACCCTCACTGTCTTTCCACTTCGTAGTAATAAGTTCAAGGTAGAATTTCATCGCATCAATAGCAGGACGGCCATTGAATGAAGCATACCATTCATCTGTATCAGGATCCTGAACTACGGCATCTCCTCCTGCACTCCAGAGATAAGTAATCCAGTCGTAAGCAGCCTGAGGTCCTGAAGCTAAATATAGTCCGTAAGTACCTTCTTCAGGGATCGTCATTCTCTTGGAATACTGAAGCAGTTCGTTCCAGTCTTTAGGAGGCTGTTCAGGGTCAAGGCCTACTTTATAGAAAAGATCTTTCCTGTAAAGCATTACACGGACAAGAGTTTCATAAGGCATGCACCAGACATGCTTATCTTTGTCACCTGTTTTCTTCCTCTTTACTACTGGCCAGACAGGTTTTGCTATCCTGCCGTTCAATTCTTCCTCTGAAATGTTTTCTATGAACTCATCCAGTGGATAAAGGAAATCATTTTCGATATATGTAGCTGATTGTCTGAAATTTACATAAATAATGTCAGGGGATACACCACCTGCAATTGCCATTAATGGACCTGCATCGAGTTCCATATTCTCAAGTTCGATACCTGAGTATGATCTGAGTTCAATCTCAGGATATTTCTGCTTGAATGCTTCGATAACTGCCATATCAGCTCTGTTAAAAGCTTCATTACTCTTTGGGTCTGGCAGTTTGAAAACTTTTAAGATGATATTGTCTTCAGCGAAGATGTTCGCTGTTAAGATAAGGAGGAGTAATATGTTTAAGTGTTTTTTCATATTTATTTTCACTGTGGAACGCATTCCTGTGTTCCTTACTGTTTCTCCACAGGTTGAAACCTGTGGTTATGGGGGTTATATCCCGTTAGGATAATAAACCCTCAATTTTTCTTTGTGTTCTCTGTGGCTCCGTGAGAGATTATATCCTTTTTTCTGTTTCACCGTCAAAGATATGTGCTTTGTTTATATTCACCGGGAATGAGACTTTATCTCCGATCGCATAATGATCAACACCTGATTCGATCCTGGAAATGATCTCATGATCTCCACAGGAAATGTACAAGTATGTTTCTGAACCGAGAGGTTCAATTACTTCGATCTTTCCTTTGATAACAGGATTATTTTCATTCTGTCTTGCTGTAAGTGATCCAATGTCCTCAGGTCTAATGCCCAGAATGATATTTTTTCCGTTCTCTATTTTTTTATTTCCTAGTTCAATATTGATACCATCTTTACTTTTGAATACAGAATTTTCATAAATACCATCAAAGAAATTCATCTGAGGCATACCGATAAATCCTGCCACGAATTTATTTACAGGTTTATTATATAAAGTCAAAGGATCATCGACCTGCTGAATAAGTCCATCCTTCATTACAACTATACGGTCACCCATTGTCATAGCTTCTGTCTGGTCGTGTGTAACATAAACCATTGTAGCATCAAGTCTGTTATGAAGTCTTTTGATCTCGGTTCTCATCTGAGTTCTGAGCTTTGCATCAAGGTTGGATAACGGTTCATCAAAAAGAAACACCTTAGGTTTTCTTACAATAGCTCTACCAACAGCAACTCTCTGCCTCTGACCACCAGATAAAGCTTTCGGTCTCCTTTTCAACAGCTCTTCGATCCCAAGTATCTCAGCAGCTTTCTGAACAGAATCAATTATATCTTTCTTTGAATATTTTCTCAGTTTAAGACCGAATGCCATATTTTCGAATACTGTCATCTGAGGATACAAAGCATAGTTCTGAAATACCATTGCAATATCCCTATCCTTCGGAAGCACATCATTGACCACTCTGTCACCGATATAAATATCTCCCTCAGTGATCTCTTCGAGTCCTGCGATCATTCTCAGAGTTGTCGATTTTCCACAACCTGAAGGACCAACGAAAACCATGAATTCCTTATCTTTGATCTCAAGATTAAAATCCTTTACGGCGATATTTCCACCGTCGTATATTTTCATCACATCTTTTAAAGTTACCTTAGCCATATTTTACCCGAAATTATTTCGTGAAATTTCACATACTAAGAATAAAGGAAATTGTATAGGAATTTCAAGTATAATAAAAAAGAATTTTAGGGTTCTCACAAAGGCACGTAGACACGAAGGTTGTCATACTCGGACTTGATATAGGGGTTGTTCCACAGGTTTAAACCTGTGGTTATAGGGTTTGTATCCCGTTGGGATAATTATTATCCTCTAATTTCTAATTTCTGACTTCTAACTTAATGTTGCCAATTTTGATATTTTGATTATATTTATGCGTAATCATTTACGGAGTAGAATTGGCAGGTTTGCTGAGTACAATAGGTCTTTACAGAAGGGAAAAAGTAGCATTCAAGTTGCATCTCTGGGCAGAGATATTTGAAGCATTTTCTGTGGGTGCGATATCCTTAAATGAATTTGTATTCATTAAAAGTCTTGACGGACCATCAGTTCTTGTGGGTGTGATCTTACAGGTGAGCCTGATCGTAATGCTTTTCTCTGTTATATTCAACCAGCTGATAAAAAGAACAGATGATAAAAAGAAACTTTACAGGATCTCGATCTGGGCAACAAAACTTCCGCTGTTTCTACTGATATTCTTTACTTCCGCAACTAAGGGTGAGATATTCTTCCATTATTTTTTCATAGGTATATATCTTGCCTATTCACTCACAAAACCTTTGATGATGCCTTTAATGAACATGATCCTGAGACAAAGTTATTCCGAGAAAAATTTCGGGGATATTTACAGCCGGGTTGCAACTATCAACAAATTAACCGTTGTTGCTACTGTTTTCATCATTGGATCATTACTGGACTTCGACAATTATTCTTTCAGATACATTTATCCTGTTACTGCGATACTGAGCATAATAGGCGGATATATTTTTCTGAGGATACCATATAGAGATAAACCTGCTGAGAACAAAACGACAATGATGAAAAGCCTGGCAGGATCTATTTCAAGTATGACATCAGTGATTAAGCAGAATAAACCATACAGAGATTTTGAAGTAGGGTTCATGTTCTATGGTTTGTCTTTCATGATAGCATGGCCTGTTATGACGATATTTTTTGAAGATGTTCTTCATCTGAACTATTCATCAGTAGCATTCTATAAAAATCAGGCTACTTTATTATCGCTCATAATACTACCGTTCATGGGAAGATACATAGGAAAAACAGATCCGAGAAAGTTTGCGATCTTTACATTTCTGTCCCTTATGCTATTTTTGATTTTTCTCGGTATCACAGAATACTGGTCGGCAAATTTTAATTTAATGAATATGACATTTTATTATTCTCTTTTGATCGCACATACATTTTTAGCTGTATTTTTTGCTATGATGCTTCTTTTGTGGAATATAGGAAGTGCATATTTCTGCATCAATGATGATGTGAGCACATATCAGTCGATCCATATTACTCTGACTGGAGTAAGGGGGGCATTTGCTCCTCTGATAGGAGTAGGTATATATCTGTATATAGGTTATTTCAATACATTCATGCTTGCAGCAGTTTTTATTTTCATATCGATATTCTACATGTTCTATTCAATGAAAAAATATCCGAATCATAGATAAGGGGCAGGGGCGTATCACAATATGCCCTTTGTAACAATTTTATTTAAATGATACACAAAAAACGGGCGAATTATTATTCGCCCCTGCCCTTGCTAACAGTGTTTATTATCTTTATATTTTAAAAATGTAAAAAGTTTATACTGGAGAAATTAAATGATAAGACCGAAAGTATTCATTTCATACAACTGGGAAACACCCAAGCATGATAACTGGGTAGAGGCACTGGCTGAAAAACTGGTTGATTCAAATGTGGATGTTATATTTGATAAATACGATCTGAAAGAAAGTGATGATGCCAAAGTATTTATTGAAGATTCTGTTACGGATGTTGAAACAGACAAAGTTTTAATAATCTGCAGTAAAAGATATTTAACTGACAAAGGTGCTCAAATTATCTCTGAAGAGCTTTATAATAAAATTGACAATAATAAATTCATAGTTGTTTTCTCTGAGAAGGATGAATACGGCAACCCATATATCCCTGAATTTTATAAACTTAGATCGTACATAGATCTGTCAGACGAGGGTACTTTCAGCAAAAACATGGAAAAGCTTTTACGTTGGATCCATGACAGACCTATTTATGTGAAACCCAATTTCGGAGAGGCTTTAAGTTTCAGTGAAGATGAGAAATTCTCTCTTGAAACGACGGATCTTTATATCTCAGCAAAAAAGGCAATCAAAGAGGGACGTCCGAATGCTATTGGACTAGTAACAGAATATTTTAATGTATTTTCAAAGAACCTTGAAAAATTCAGGATAGATCTTGATGAAAATGATGAAGAATATGATGAAAAGATATTCAGCTCGGGTGATGAGTATTTTATATATAAGAATGAATTTGTTGAGCTTGTATATATGATAGGGCAGTATATGTTCGATGATTTCATTGGCAAAAGAATGCATGATTTCTTTCAGTCTTTAACTAAATATCTGGTTTTCCCGGAAGGTTACGAATATAAACATCCATGCGGTCTGGATATATTTAAATTTTTTATCCATGAATTGTTCTTATATTGTATCGCAGCATTAATGAAACATGACAGATATGATCTCATTGAAGATCTGATCCAGGACAGATATTATATCGAAAAAGATAATCTCGGGTTTGAACAACTTCAGGGATTTGAGATATTCCATAATCATTTAAGCAGTTTTGTCTACAGAAACGAAAGGTTGAAACTGGGGAGGAAATCCCTTCATGCAGATATTTTGATGAAACACTCAAGATCGGATTATGTCACTTTTAATGAAGTACTTCAGACCGATTTTATACTATACATAGTGAACTGTGTACAATCTCTAAGATTCGGACATCAGCAGGGATGGTTCCCGGAGTCACTTGTACATATGACCTTTCCAGACAGACCATTTGATATTTTCTCTAGGTGTGAATCAAGGCATTATTTTGATACGATCAAAAAAATACTAGGTGTTGTTAAGAAAATGGAACTTGAAGCTGTATTAGAATCAATGGAGAATGAGGAGATATATGTACCTGAGTGGGATGGGTTTAAAATTGATCCATATGCATTGCTTAATTTCAAAGACATGTGCACAATGCCGTAGTCGACTGCTGAAAAACTTCGTCTTTCGACTGCTGAAAAACTTCGTTCTTCTGCGTCGAATACCGATTTATGATTCTGTCACTTAGGTCATCTAAGCTCCAGATCTCAAAATCAGAATTCTCCTTGAATAACTCGTTTTTGATCAGTCTTGAATTTTTATTTAATACTGTCAATAAGGCTAAAGTTAAACCTTTTTTCTCTTATATCAGAATATATGTCCTTTAATTCAAATTTAATGCTATGAATTCCTACAGATAAACTGTCAGTAAGACAATTAAATATTAAAGAATCATCAAAAGTTGGTGTCTCATAGAATGGAACATTAGATGAATCTATAAAAGCTTCAAATTGTATAAAGCTTGTCGCATAACCCATTATCGCAACTTCAAAATTTATCGTGTCCCCAACAGTGAACTCTGAACTATCATCAGGTGTTAGGATATCAAAATCAATCCATAGGGGTGGATGATAAGGTAATATTAGATATATTGGTACTGTAACAGTTTCTGTAGTTTGGTCTGTTGCAATAGTTTCAACGATAAGGTCATAATCCCCTTCAACATAACCAATAGTATTTACTGTAACAGTAAATTGAGAATCTTCTACCAAGGAATCGAGTTCATCATTATCAATAACAACAACAGGAATACTATCTTTACCAAGATAATAATTAATACGAGAATAATTTGAAGTACTTCCAGATAGTTGGGTAACTACAGTAAAATTAGTTTCAGTCAAAAAAGTATCACTTTCACAAGGTTGTAGAACAATGATTCAAATATCAAGAGGTTGAGTTGGATCAGAATCAGTATCCGTACACCCAAAGTTAAGTAATCCAACTATAATTATTAAGATTAAAGCTCTTATCTTCATTTATGCTCCAATATTTTTATCGATAGTGTATGTTATTTAACAACTTAATAATTTGTAAATGTATTTGCAATACAAAAAAGTTATTCCATCGCATTCATTAATTCATCAACAGTTGTGAAAGCTAGTCCTGTGACGGTATCAGCACATCCGTAATAGATCGCGATCCTGCCTGTTTCAGAGTCAGTTAAAGCAGCACAAGGGAAAACAACGTTAGGTACATCTCCCACACATTCATAGATTTCCCAAGGTGCTAAGATGTATTTTTTTGATCGTTTTATTACTTTCCATGGTTCGTTAAGATCAAGTAAAGCAACACCCATATGATATACAAATCCGTTGCATGATGTAAGAACTCCGTGATAGATCATTAACCAGCCTTCAGAAGTTTCGATTGGAACAGGTCCGGGACCGATCTTTGTACTTTGCCATCCATCTCTGATCGGTGACATTACGTGCCTGTGTTTCCCCCAGTAAACAAGATCAGGACTTTCACTGTAGAAAATATCTCCGAAAGCAGTATGCCCAGTATCACTTGGGCGTGACACCATTGCATAGTTTCCATTGATCTTCTTTGGGAATAAAACACCATTTCTGTTATATGGTAAAAAAGCATTTTCAAGCTGATGATATTCTTTAAAATCTGTAGTCCATGCAACTCCGATAGTCGGTCCGTGATATCCGTTACACCAGGTCACATAATATTTGTCTTCTATCTTAGTTACTCTGGGATCATAAGCATATTCAAATTTTCCGATCTCCGGGTCATTTGAGATGAATTTGATAGGTTCTTCTTCGATACTCCAGTCAATCCCGTTCTTTGAAAATCCTGTATGTATTCTCATCTGTCTCTGTCTGTTGTCGCAACGAAACACTCCAGCAAATCCATCTTTGAAAGGGACAGCCGCACTATTGAAGATACTGTTAGATTTTTTTAAAAGATCTCTCGGGATTATTGGGTTTTGACTGTAACGCCATACCTGTCCGTTGTAGTTTTGTGGTTTTTCTTCCCAGGGGATATTTGGTAATGGATTTGATATTATTTCTGCCATGTATTCTCCTTTTGTCATTGCGAGGAATAAAATGACGAAGCAATCTATATGTGGTCTAGATTGCCACACACATTGTGTTCGCAATGACTGTTCTTTAAATCGTTATAATTTTTTTAATGAACTCAATGAGTTCATTCTTTGTTGCCGGTCGTTCGTTGCGGACATAGAATCCGGAATTGCAGACACCTGTGATAAGACATTCATCAAGTTTTAATCCTGTCATATACCCTCCATAGAAACCTGCATTGAAGATATCACCTGCTCCAGTGGAAAGTTTAGGATTTGGAGTATAAGGTCCATCAACTATGAAAGAATTTTCTTCTGTGGCAACAGATGCCTGCTTGATACTATGAATGACAATAGCTTTGATCTTAATTGCAGTAAGAATATTCTCAGCGAGTTCTTTGATATCTTGATATTCTGTATTCACTTCAACAACTTCAGCCACTTGACATGCTTCACTTTCATTAAGTCCGAGTATCACATCTGCAAACTCATTAATTTGCATCAAAAGATCTAAGCATTCTTTTAAGTCTTCCCTTGATCTTTTTCTCGGGTCAGTGAGATCAATATAAATTGTTTTCCTTTCAGCAGTTTCTGAGAGTATTTCTAGTAGACCTTTAAAGATCCCGTTCATCATTGGTATCATAGTCCAGTTGACTAAAGCCAGGTAAGTTGATCTTTCTATGTTTTCTCTGAGAGTGTTAATACCGACTTTTTCTAAGATCATTTCCCAGCTGATGTTAAGTATACTTTGAGGGTAATTGAACATTACTTTTCCGTCATTCATTTCAAAAGCATCAGTTATTCCCGGATCTGAGAATGATAATACATTGTTGCATTTATCGCTAAAAGGTCTGAATATCTGTAAAATTTCATTATTTCCAAGAGAACCGATAAAATTCATAGTATTTCCCAGTTCGATCAAAGAATTTGCCATGATAGGTCCATTCCCACCCATACTTGATCTTTCTTTTACTATCTCGATGTTCGTGCTTTTACCTGATGCACTTCTGATCCTGTCAGAAAAAGTAATTATATCATCGATCGGAGTAAAATTCTCATGATCTTTTCTCGCTTTCACCGGTCTTAGAATATTATCAATGAAACCATCGAATCCTATAAGGATTTCTTTGGAGTTTGATGCTGTGGAGAATTTTTCAGCTGTTTGTATTAAGAGTTGTTTGTTCATAGTTTTGTCCATTTTAAAAGAGGGGAGGGTTAGAAACCCTCCCCTACATTTTCCATTATTAATTATTAATTGTTTTTCTTACTTCTAAATGTTCTTTAGTTATTTTATCGCTTGGGAATAAAGAAATTCCAGCTACTCCTGAATTGATAGAATATTTTAAAGCGTCTGCGAAATCAGATAATTTCATTTCCGGAAGATACAAACCTGCAGAAATGGAAATTTCCCCGTTCGTATCTTCAATACATTCTTCTAAAGAGTCTCCGATCCAGATAGTATCCTCATTATAAAATTTATTATACAGCATCGGAAAAGCACCGTCAATATTCCATCTTGCCCAGTCCTGTCTTACCATTATTGAAGCCATATCAGGAGTAGGGAAAACTGCAGCAGTGATCTTTTTGTTCTTTTCACGAACTTTTTCAGAGATATGATTTACAAGATCGATCACAGATCTTAATCTGAATTCGAACCAGTCATCATCATGTTCTATGTGCGATTCAGACTTAATATCTATTCCTGTCTCTTTTAAAAATTTTTCTCTGCAGGTTTCGCAGTAACAGAAGTCAAATTCAGGATAATAGATATCTTCCAGATCATAATTTTTAAGTAATCCTTCAGGTAAATACTGATCAGGATGTCTTACATAGTCCAAATGAATACCTGAGATAGAATCAATTTCCAGTATTTTCAGTATATTTTCAGTGATATATTCAGTAACTTCAGGTCTGGAAGGACATAACCATTTGTAATAATCTACATATGGTGGGTCGGTCAGAGAGCTTTGCCCAAGTCTGCTAACATTGAACCATTCAGGATGTTCTTTTTGAACTAATTCATCATTATTTACATTCAAAGTCCAGAACCATGCTTGAATTTCAAGCCCAATTTCTTTTGCAATTGGGGCTATTTCTTTTATAAATTCAATATTTCCACCAAGGAATACAGTATCAAAGCCACCTTCTTTCAAAAAACTGAAATGATCTTTCCACTGTTCTTTTGATTTTGTCTTATCTTCATGAACCCACGTATATATTTTCATTATTTGCCCATCCATAATTTACCGTTATTATTAATGTGCCATTTCGTATTTTCTTCTGATGATAAAGTTATTTCAAACATGGATTGAGTAAGTTTCAATTCAGGGATTACTTCTAATTCTCCAATCCCCATGAAAGAATACAGCTCAGTCAAATTCTGCGGGTAAACTTTGTTTTTATCTTTGTAATATTTCATTCCGTAATAAAGCTGTCTCAGTATCCATTTTTCATTTTCGTAAAGCTTGAAAGTTGCGTGTCGTTTTAAATTTTCTATTCTAAAATCCACGATCCCCCACATCTCAGGGAAATGCATAGCGATCAATCCCTGAGGAGACCAGACCCAGTTATGTTCCGGATCATTCTTCTTTATGTATTTACCATCAATGATCTCTGTGTCCCACTGAACTCTTGAAAAATTAACTTTCCAATACTCTCCATTCACAGGTGGCCCACCATGACCTGCTGCCTCCTCAAGAACGTTCCATGGAATTGCAACTTCAATAGACCAACCTTTATCAATGTCAGACGGATCGTTCAAAGTTCCGTCTAAATTTAAAGCATACTTAATATCTCTGACATCCCATGCATCAATTGCATGACCACCGTCACGGTAAGGTTTCGTAAGTAATAGATCCCATAGAGTTCCAAACAGATTGAATTCGAGCTCATAATAGTTATGAGTATCTCCGTCAGGATCAATGAATATCTCAAAATCATTATCATGATAGATCACAGCATCTCTTTCAGTTAAAGTCGCCCACAGATGAGGTTCCACCATTTCAGCATAGAAATACATAAAGTTATCATCCCAAAGCATCTTAACCTTAGTATCAAACTCAGGTTTTGGTTTTAGATCACCTTCAATATCAACGAACAGATCGGTCCATTGAGCATTTATCCAGACTTTTTCTGATCCTTTTCCATCAATATTAATTTTTTCAGTTGTGTGAAGGCAAATATAAGTTCTTGGCTCATAATCGATCTTGGGAACTCTGAGGTCTGATTTTTTTAATAAATTATCAAGCCCAGATAAATTAGAGATAAAAATCAAAGTTACGATCAATCCTATGATCTTCATTTAAGTACTCCGTATAATTTTGATTATAAAGTAAATTATTATTGAATAGATTTAAAGCAAATAATTGTTTATTTTATCGGATTATAAAAAGTATAAAAAAGGAACAAATATGAGATATTTCAAAAAGCTGGTTGGAGAAAAGTGCTATCTTTCACCGATAAATATTGATGATCATGAGCAATATACTGAATGGTTGAACGATCTTGAGATCACTTCTAACCTTGGTGCGTCAAGAGGAGTGATTGCTTTGAATACTGAAAGAGAATATCTTGAAAAATTATCCAGGGAACATAATTATGCCATAATAGACAAAGAAACAGATACTTTAATTGGGAATTGTGGATTTCATAAGATAGATACGATAAGCCGAAATGCTGAGATCGGAATATTCATTGGAAATAAGGATTTCTGGGACAGGGGCTATGGAACCGATGCTATGAAGCAGTTGATGAAATATGGTTTCGACCATCTGAATTTTAGAAACATTATGCTTAAAGTATTTTCTTTTAACGAAAGAGCGATGGCATCCTACAGAAAATGTGGATTCAAAGAAATCGGTCGTAGAAGGAATTCAATTTTAATGTACGGTAAGGAATATGATGATGTAATGATGGACATACTTGATGATGAGTTTAGAAAATTAATTAATAATTAATAATGAACAATTGTAGGGGACGCCTACCAGTCGTCCCCTCTTTTAAAAAAGGAGGGATATAAGATGAAAAAGATGATAGTTTTAATTTTAATGCTTATGGCAACCATAGTTTTTGCAGATCAATCTGAAGCATTGAAGAAAGAACTGGTGGATATCAAAGGCTGGGAAGCAGGTGAGGCTGAAGGTATGAGTATGGACATGGGTGGTATGAAAATGGTCAATGCTGTGAGAGAATATACTAACGGTGATAAAGAGTTTCTGGTTACGGTTATCATTGGCACCAACACTTTGGTGACAGGTCAAATGCCTCAAATGAACGTGGAAAATGAGGAAGGAATCTATCAGACTGATAAGATAAATGGAATGGATGCTTATCAGGCTTATGATAAAGAAGAAAATGCAGGGGCGATAATCGTAGATCTTGGTAAAAGTGAGACCGATGGTGGATTTCTAATGTTCAGCTTTGAGAATATGAAACCTGAGGAAGCTCTTAAGTTGAGCAAAGACTTTGACTGGAAAAAGATCAAAGAAAGTTCAGAAATAATAATGAATAAGAAGTAGGGTAATAAAATATGAAATTTCAAAAGTACTTCCCTGTTGCGTTGAGTTTTTTGTTATTATACACAATAAGCTGCAGCAAAAAAAATCCTAATTACAAACCGGATACTCTGGCTCTGGATATTTTATTTTCTATATCCGGAGATGTCGATACAGAAGATTCGACCAGAACTTTCAGTGAGATCGAAGACATGGATATTGACAGCGATGGAAATATTTATTTACTGAATTCAAGAAAAGGAAAGATCCTGAAATTCAATGATACCGGTGATTTCATTACTTCATTTGGAAGTTTAGGCAAAGAACCCGGGCAATTTCTAAGTCTTGATCTTGTGATCATTGAGGATACTGTATATGTAAAATCATTTCCAAACAAAAAGATAGTTAAGTTTGATGATAAGGGTAATTATATTGAAACTTTTGATTATAGAAATGAAGGACTTTTTAAAGGTGTGATAGGGGAGATACTCCGTTCAGTCTCAGATGATAAAATTGTCGGTTATATGCATAATGTTGAGGACAACAGGAAGGGTCAACTGCTTTTTAGGCATAATCTTGCTCTTATGAATAAAAAATTCGAAGAAATTGCAGTTCTGAGGGATTATCAAATTGAATTTGATCCTTATAATATCAAGTACTTTGAATCGATCTCTAAATTTACATCGGGCGGTGGAAAGATCTATGTTGCTGAGAACAATGAGGATAAATATGCTATTGATGTATTTGATCTTGAAGGGAAAAAGATCCATAAAATATCGCACGATTATTCAAAAATAGAATATAATCATTACGAACAGGATAAGATCAAAACCATGAATTTACGTGCTAACGGAAACCTTATGACCGAGAATAAATCTTATAAAAAATCAATCAACGATCTATTCTATGATAAATACAACAGGCTTATCGTTTGTCCTTCAATTGAAAGGGACAGTACAAATCAAAATGATTTTATAATTGACATGTATAAAGATGACTCTTTCATCAGCAGATCAAAAATTCAGGGATTGACCGGAGAGGATTTTGTCAGCAGGTTCGATTCCAAAATATATTTCCTGGGAGATAAGATATATGAGCTGGTAAACGGTAAGTCTAAACTAAACATATATACATATTAATATTATGAGAGAAAAAGAAAAATTTGAAATAAATATTTCAGAAGATAATAAAGTTGATATAATTGAGAACCTGAGAGAATTCTGTAAAAATGAGCTTGATGTTGAGATAGGTAATATAGGTGCAGATTCACTTTTTGATCACATAATGAGCTCTTTTGGAAAAGTGATCTATAATAAAGCTGTCAATGACACCAAAGAATACTATGAATCAAAGCACAACGAGATAGATATTGATTCATACATGCTTTTGAAATAAATAACAGGTTGAAATCAAATGCTTATACAGGGAACAATTGTTAATGTTGCTGCAGTTATATCAGGCAGTATAATTGGATTGATCATTCATAATAAGCTGCCTGAGAGGATCATTAAGACCGTATTTCAGGGAATCGGTCTTTTTACTCTTTTTCTTGGTTTTTCGATGGCTTTAAAAACTAATAATATTCTATTGATGGTCTTCAGTCTTGTCTTGGGTGCGATCACGGGTGAACTGCTTAAACTTGAAGCAAGAATTGAATTTCTGGGTGATAAGGTCAAAAGTAAGATAAGAACAAAGAATGATAAGTTCACTGAAGGGCTTGTAACAGCATTTATGCTGTTCTGTATGGGTTCAATGACAATTCTTGGTGCTATTGAAGAAGGAATGGGTGGTGTTTCAGATCTGCTCTTAACAAAATCTTTAATGGACGGATTTGCATCAATTGCCCTGGCATCGTCGCTTGGTTTAGGGGTATTGTTCTCTGTCGTACCGCTGATGATATACCAGGGAGGATTAACATTATTTGCAGGATTACTGGAGGGAATGTTCACTGAACTGATGATAAATGAGATCTCTGCAGTCGGAGGGATCATTCTCATCGGATTGGGAATAAATATCCTTGAGATAAAAAAACTTAAGATACTTAACTTAGTTCCGAGCCTATTGTTCATAGCTGTTCTGGTTTATTACATAAAGTAAATATTTAAACCATAAAAAAAGGGAAGCTTCTAGCTTCCCTTTTTTTCATAACAATATATTTATTCGTTAAACTGCCCCAATTTATTGATTTTTATCAACCTAGCTCTTAAACCACCACCAGGGTTAACATTACCACCTGTGATGTATCCACCATCTCTAGTTTGAATTGCTTTCATACCCCAATCGTCACCTGCAACATCGAATTTCTTTGACCATACTACCAACAGCTCAGTATTGAGTTTGTATGTCCATGTTGCTTTATCAGATCCTATAGTAGTATAACCTGTAACAATGTATCCATCATCTTTTGTCTGGTCGATCCCATAAGCCTTATCTTCAACTTCTGCTTCACCAAAACTATATTCCCACAAAGCACCGTCCTCATCACCATTGATAGTGAATTCAACTACCCAGCCATCATGGAATTTACTTTTAGTTACAGGATCGTCGTCGATCTCATAAGTTTCTCCGGCCAGTACAACATCTCCAGTGTAACCCTTAAATGATTCAACTATTCCATAACCGATCTCATCCTCTGTAACAGTTCCTAAATGATTGGCACGATAAAGACTGTTATTTAATCTATCGTATACACCTGGAACATCGTAGAATCCCCAGAAATCATCTGTTCTAGATGGATGACTTATGTCAAAACCAGTCATTTCTGACCAAGTCATAGTTTCAAGAAAACCTCCTGTATTATCAAGATGGGCATAGTACATATCCCTATCATCAGATCCATCATAGATATATAAACGGGCATTATTCCATCCTGTAACGATATATGTACCATCATCTTTTGCGAATAAGTCAGTGATGTATTGATCACCCATTGTCCTTACCCACCAAGCGATAAGATATCCATCCCACCATAAACTATGTGATGAAATATCATGCCATCTTCTATGTGAATCGTAGCTATGATTATGTCCCCAGATCTCGTTGCCGTTACTATAGATCTTCAATAGTCTGACGTCATAACCAGTATCCCAGTTATACGTTACACTGTCTACATCAAATTCGTTTTCACCAGGAATTACGAATTCTGTATATCCGCCATCCAACCCATCGGCATGATAATAGTTGTAAGTGTAACCACCAATTATATAACCATCGTCAACTGATTTTTTAATTACAGTTGCACCGTCATCGATCCCGTTATAACCGTAATGCTTATTCCAGATCAAACTTCCGTCATCAGAGCTAACCTTTCTTACCCAGGTGTCTTTCAGACCATCAATATCACTTATTCTCCAACCCGCAATGATCACACCACCATTATAATCCTTATCCTCGCAAACACTTTCAGCAACTCCAACTTCAGCTCTTATGTTTTCTTCCCATAAAACATCAACCTGCTCAAGCTCTTTATTGTAAATATATTTCACTATTCTTGTACCGAGCAGTGAATCAGATGCCACAGTAACATAGCCGCCATCATAAGTTTGGACCATGGATTTTAATTCGTAACCTACACCGTTGTTATCCACCACCTCGAACGTTGGAATGAACTCGTTAAGTCTGAAATTTAAACTCTTTTGCTTAACGACATCATAAATATCAGTAACATTGAAATTGATCGCGTAATCACCGATAGCAAGATCTTCAGTTTCGAACGAAAAGTAGAGTGTGTCATCGAATGTAGTTGTCTGAAAAATTGGATCAGGGTCCATTTCAAAATAAGCCTCGAATGATTTGAACATTGTGCTATTACCCTGAACATGGATCTGCATTTCTATCATATCTCCAATATCGTATTCGCTAGGATTTTCAGGACTTATTAAAGCAATATCGATCCATTCACTGTTCTCATCCGGAAGATTCAGGTAAATAGGTATTATGACCTCGTCAACAGCAAAGTTAGTACCGATAGCTTCAATTCTTAAATCAATAGGACCTTCACTAAGACCGAGAGTACTTATATCCTGAGTTATGGTAGCATCTAAGCTCTGTTGTTCAGCAAGTGTAGAAATTGTTGCTCTAGTCACCTCTTCGACAGGATTAGTATCCGTGCCGAGATAAAAATTTATCTGCGAATAATTTTCTGTTAATCCGGTAAGCTGAACTATTACAGTAAAAGATGTCTGAGTATCAAAACTATCGATCCCAACTGTCTGATGACCCAGATTTGTAACTTTAATATCGATCACGATAGGATCTGTTTCATCTGTTGGTGTATCAGAAGAGCATCCCGTTTGAAAGAACATAGTCAACAGTAGCAACAGCGAGAAAAAGAATATAGTCAACTTCTTCATTTATAAATCCTCCATAAAGGTTATTTTTTTTAGAAATATTTTAATTAGAACTTAATTTGCATAAAATTTACGGTTAAGGCAAGTCTTTTTTTTATTTATTGGACTACGTATTGAGATTGTCCAATGCATTTTTACTTGCCTCCTGTTCAGCCTTTTTTTTAGAAGATGCAGAACCTTGAGCGATTTCTTTACCGTCCACAATTGCCTTTATTGTGAATATTTTCTCGTGTTCGGGTCCTTCCTCATTCACAACTTCGTATGTTGGAGGTTCAAGGCCCATTGATTGAACATATTCGAGAAGTTCAGATTTATAATTTCTTGTAAGAGAATTTTCAAAAGCCTTATCAATGCTGTTCAAGATCAGAGAACTTACTATCTCCTGAACTTTATTGATACCACTGTCAAGATACACAGCTCCGATTATAGCTTCAAATGTATCTTCAAGTATCGAAGATTTATCTCTTCCTCCCGCTTTCTCTTCATAATCGCTTAACAGAACATGATCTCCCAACTGTAACTCTCTGGCTATTGTAGAAAGATTTTCACCGGATACGATGATTGATTTCATCTTACTTAATTCACCCTCATCAAGATCAGGATATGTTTTGCAAAGAAACTTAACAACAATGAAATTCAAAGCCGAATCACCAAGGAACTCCAACCTTTCATTAGATTCGTTCCTGTCCATGTTGTTCATGGAAAGAAAAGACCTGTGCATAAGTGATCTATACAACAGGTCTTTATTCTTAAATGAGTACGATATTTTACTTTCGAGTCCGCTGAGATTATCCCTTATCAGCGGATCGTTACTTCCATCTTTACTTTTTGAAAAAAACTTTTCGAACAAGTTTAACCTTTAAATTTTTTTACCAATATAGATGAGTTGTGTCCACCGAAACCGAATGTATTGCTTAGTGCGTAATCAACTTTTCTCTGAATGAATTTATTCGGAGTGTAATTGAGATCACACAACGGGTCAGGAGTATCCAGATTTATAGTAGGGTGGACTGTGTCAGTTTGAACAGCTTTTATAGTTCCAATAAGTTCAACTGCTCCTGCTCCACCTAGTAAGTGTCCGATCATTGATTTAGTTGAGTTGATGGCTATTTTGTATGCATGTTCACCGAATGCGGATTTGATGCCGATGGTTTCAGGGATATCACCGGTTGGTGTTGAAGTTCCATGAGTATTGATATGATCTATGTCCTCAGGTTTAATACCAGCATCTTTCACTGCCGCAAGCATAGCTCTTTTAGCACCGCCACCCTCAGGATCGGGCGCAACAATGTCTTTGGCATCACCTGAGAATCCAATACCTGCGATCTCGGCATAGATCTTTGCTCCCCTTTTTACAGCATGCTCGTATTCTTCCAGAACGAGCATACCGGCCCCTTCACCCATGACAAATCCATCCCTGTCATTATCAAAAGGTCTACTTGCTTTTTCAGGTTCATCATTTCTTGTTGATAGTGCTTTCATGTTTGAAAATCCAGCTATGGCCAGATCGGTAATAACAGCTTCAGATCCACCAGCGATCATAATATCAGCATCACCATATTGAATAGTTCTGTAGGCATTTCCAATGGCATGTCCGGATGAAGCACAAGCGGAAACTGTTGTATAATTCGGACCTCTCAGGTCCCACTTCATGGATATTCTACCTGCAGCAATATCTGGGATCATCATTGGAATAAATAAAGGACTAACTCTTCGCGGACCTCTTTCAAGCAATTTCTTATGGTTGTCCTGATAAGTTTCCATTCCACCTATTCCACTGCCTGTGATAACTCCAAATCTATCGTTATCTATTTTATTAAGGTCGATTTTGGAGTCCTCGATAGCACTTTTTGCCGCCACCAAAGCATATTGAGTGAATCTATCCAGTCTTTTAGCTTCATTGCTTTCAAAATGTTCAGCCGGGTCAAAGTCTTTGATCTCACCTGCAATTTTTACTGTATGTTCGGTTGTATCCCATCTTTCAATTCTTGATATACCGCTCTTTCCATCAAGTAAATTTTGATAGAATTTTTCCACATCATATCCCAATACGGAAACAACTCCCATTCCAGTAACAACAACCCTTCTTTTCATAATTTATGTCCCAATATTTATTTTTACACAACCAGCAGCATATTAACTAATAAAAAACAAGGGAAATTGTATATTTCCCCTGATAATAATATTCACGTTTTGAAAAAGGATTATTCACCAAGTTTTTGCTTTATGAAATCGATAGCTGAACCAACAGTTGTGATCTTTTCAGCTTCATCTTCTTCAATCTTTATGTCAAATTCATCTTCAAACTTCATTACAAGTTCTACAGTTGCCAAAGAGTCAGCACCCAAGTCGTTTATAAAAGAAGCTTCAGGTACAACACTTGCTTCGTCAACACCTAATTCGTCCATGATGATCTCATTTACTTTTTGTTCGATAGACATTTTTTTCTCCTTAATGTTTTGTTCAATTATTTACCGATGATGAAATATAACAGATGGATAAATCTTAGTCAAGAAATTTATGTGAGGTTTTTGCAAGGTGCAAAAATACCTTTTTTACCAAGATGGTTAGGATATTAATCATATTTTATTTTTCTATTGACAACTTTTACATTATTGGATATTTTATTAAACGACTCAAGGTAGGCCTGATAACTTGCGGGAGACGAATTTGTATATCCAAAATATTGTAGGACTTACCACTGTTGAAGGGAATGTGAAATACTTATAGACTAATGTAAAAAGGGGAGAGTTTTATGAAAAAAAGTACAGTCCTACTGTTCTTAGTGATGATAGTTTCATTACTGGCGAACAGCTATGACGTGAATTATACGAGGGTATCAAGTGACCAGATGAAGCTTGACATCACTGTTGATTCATACAGCCTAAGTGAAGTTAAAGCAGATGGTCAAACATTCACCAGAATAGATTTTGAAGGTGGGGTAAGGACCAATGAATTAGGTTATGCTGAATTACCTAGATTCACAAAATCAGTTCAGTTATCAAATGAAAAGAACGTGACATTGGATTATGATGCAGGCAAATATGTTGAGATCAAGCTTGATCACCCATTGTTACCTTCAAGAGGTATTATGTCAAGAAGCATGGATATAAGCAAAATACCTTATGAGATAGCAAAAGAATCTGTGACAGATTCATGGTATCCCGGAAATATTGTAGAAGGAACAGAGCCTTTCATCATGAGAGATGTAAGAGGAACAAGTGTAATTACACATCCTTTCCAGTACAATGCAGCAACTCAAACTTTAAGAGTGTACAAAAATATCACTGTTATACTCACAGATAATGATACTAAACCTGTGAATCCGTTGTTGAAAAAATCATCGACAGTGGTTTCAGAAATGAACGGTATGTACAAGGGTATGTTCCTGAACTACAATGAATCGAAAGTAATGGACGTTGGAGAACTTGGTGAAATCCTTTTAGTATATACTTCTTCATACGGTGGACTTACAGCTTTACAGCCATATATTCAGTGGAAAGAGGAAATGGGTTACAAAGTCAATACCCTTCAGGTGAATTATGGAACTGATCTATATGTATCAGGGGACATTCAGGATGAATACGATGCAAATCCAAATATACTTTATGTTCAGCTTGTAGGGGATTGGGCAGCTTTAAAATCACAGTATCTGAACAGTGTAACATCCACTTACGGATCACAGGACCCGATGCTCGGTTGTGTTGTCGGAACTGATCAGTATATGGATATT
>JAFGVM010000015.1 GCA_016937995.1 Candidatus Delongbacteria bacterium | reverse complement strand
TCCCATCCCAGTACTCCATATTACTTGTGCTTGGTGTTCCGCCACCAATAATATCTGCGATATCTTCTAACTTACACTGTTCCCAAGAAACTCAAAAAGAGCAAGAATTAACTTGCTCTTCTGTTAAGACAAATATTGTATTACATCATTCAAATTTCATCACTTTTATGACTACTTTATTCATACTTAAGCTTGAGCTCCATGATTCTGCCAGGTAATACTGTAGTCATAGTCATAATGTGCTTTAATTTACTACCTGCCGATTTATCACTTGCTTTTTCATAGTCTACACTCTTTGTTATTTCATCAATGAAAGGCATAATTGTTGGTTTACTTGCTGAGAAGGACTGAACAGACTTTAGAAGCCAATTGTGACAAATTCCCCAACGATCTGCTAAGTCGTTTACATCAGTCTTTAACTTATCAAGTTTCCAAGCATTAAAGGCATCATCAAAATAAACTCCATACTCTAAATGACCTGGTACCAACATAGTGTCAACAAATTCTCGAAGCATATTTGCCTTATTATCTTCACCCATATCACTTAATTCTTGAATTTGCTCGTGAATGATTCTTAATGTTTCATCGTCGACTGTTTGAATACCATTTACATTGCTTACTTTACCACCGATAAGACTTAGTATGTGATTTGCATCTATTACTTGAGTTCCTGACAGTTTTGTTCTACCAACTAGTGGTCTGATTACCACAGGATCAGGCCCTGGTCCCTTATCTTTTGTAAGGTTTCTATAAGCTCCTACATATTTAAGCCATGTATGCTCATCTATGCCAAAATTCAGATCAACCCATTGATATTCGTAATATTGTTGCACAGAGTTAAGCTGTGCTGCTGCATCACGGAAAGTTAATAAGAACAACTCTTTAGCTTGATCATTAGACTCTAGTGTTTTCCAATCCGACGGTTCTGGAAGGGTTGGTATCATTTCATCAATACAAATCTTCAGCTTCCTTACCGCAT
This sequence comes from Candidatus Delongbacteria bacterium, assembly GCA_016937995.1. Lineage (GTDB taxonomy): Bacteria > UBA4055 > UBA4055 > UBA4055 > UBA4055 > WTAK01. The sequence goes on along the minus strand of JAFGVM010000015.1, from coordinate 2,371 downwards.
TTTCATAGGTATCAACTATAGCCTTACTACTGCTTCCACCACTTCCGTAAAGCTTCAATGCAATATCTACAGTTTCCCTAGTAATTTCGGGGTATTGGTAGTTTACAATTGAACCAAATTCTTTTTCTTTACCAAAGATTCGGTTAGTTCTTGAGTAGGCTTGTATTAAACCTTGAAGTTCTAGTGATCTGTCAACATAAAGTGTATTAAGCCTTTTTGAGTCGTACCCAGTCAACAACTGATCGGCAACGATAACAAGATCAATATTCTTATCGTTTCTTCCACTACCGCCCCTAGGTGTTCTTGCTATAATATCTTCAAAATAAGCCATTTCACCATGTTTTCGATCACCAGCAATGAACTCAATACCAGTAAAATCAGCATATTCTTTAAACATTCGTTTAACTAAGTCTAAGGGCACACTCTCTGGGTCATTTTCATTACCAAAACTAAAAGTCATAGCGATATTAAGTTTCATATCACTTTCTTCTAACTGTTTTTTAAACTCATCATAATAAGCAATCACACGGTTTTTATATGCAACTGTTAATATGGCATTAAATTCTTTTTTCATAGACTGGTGGTCCCAGTTATCGAGTATTGAGGTAACTACTCTTGGTATATGTGTTTCATCTTGATAAACTAAAAGACCGTATTTTTTTGCACGTCTTTCAACATCTGCTAGGCTTAAGGCTTGTACTTCCCTTTCAATTTCTCTATCAGCTCTGTCAGGTTTGTCGGATTTGATTTCTAATATGAGTTGATCTCTTAAATCGTCATGACTCTTGAATTCTCCCGTATTAACAAAATCAACATTAAAACCAAGCACATTACCATCAGCAATAGCTTCATCAATAGAATATTGGTGCAGCTTCGGACCAAATAGCTTTTCTGTTGTGTCTATTACTTCACTTTTTTCGTTAATCTTTCCCTTTACATTATTCTCATCAAAGAGTGGTGTTCCAGTAAAACCAAAGAATAGCCCCTTGTTCTTAAAGTACGCTTTAATTTCACCCATCATTGTACCCATTGTCGTTCGATGGGCTTCATCAATAATGAAGACGATTCTTTTGTCAGAAATTGAGCTGTCTTTTGCTTCTACCAACTCTTTAACAAGCATATTTAACTTGAATGTAGTCGTAACGATTATCCCAGGCTTTTCAATTTTTAATTTCTTCTTTAATTGATAAGTATGCTTAGTATCATCTACATCAACAGGCTCATAAGCAGCATAAGCCATGAAATTTTCACTTGTTCTACTATCCAGCTCTCGACGATCAACTAAAAAGACTACCTTATCAAAACCAGCCCGTGTAGCTAAGAATAAGGCTGTTTTAAAACTTGTTATTGTCTTACCACTACCTGTTGTGTGCCATATGAACCCGCCATGGGGAATTCGTTCTTTGTTATCAAACCCAAACGCTGCACCTTCAACGGCCTGTAAGGCATATACCTGATAGGGTCTCATTAACATATGCTTACGGTTTTCTTCTTCCTTAGCTTCATCAATTACCAAATAATCCCCAACCATTTGATGGGCCATGGGAATCATTAAGAACTTCCCAACAACATCCTTCCAATCATTGACTGGTTTATTGTTTTTATCTGCCCAGTTAAATACAAATGATGGATTAAAATCATTGATCGTTTTAGGTGTAGCAAAGTATTTTGTCTCAATCTCTGTGGTTATAACCATCATTTGAGAAAAGGCCATAAAGTTATTTGAGTACTCACCGTCTCGATAATATCTTATAAATTGACCATAGGCCTCATCTAATGATTTATCTGTACGCTTTTGCTCAATATTAATTAGGGGAAGGCCATTAATTAGTAAAACAAGATCAAATCGGTTACCGTTTTCAGTTTCAACTTCTCTTGCTATTCTATAACTTGAATCACCGCCACTAACTTCAGCTTTTTTTAGAATTGTAAGGGTGATTTGATTACGAGTCACATCAGGATGAGCGTCCCTATAAATACCATCAATCTTACCTTTGTTACCTTCCATAGACAAGACTTTTGTGGCTTCAAAACTGTTGCTAATTCTACTCACCTTTGCCATAACTTGCTTAAACTCATTATCGGTTAACTCAACACCTTCTAGTTGATCGGCATTTATACGATTTAACTCTGTTCTCCAGTGATTGATTAAGTCATTTACTGTGACTTTTTTCAAGTTACCATTCAAGGATTCAGGAGATTCCCATTTGAACTTTATTAGTTCATTCACAAAGTTTTCCTGAAAAGCTTTTTCTGATGCATTTTTGGGTGCATTGCTCATTGGTCTCTCCTTTCTCTAAACAAACATTTCATTTAAGTAAGCTTTTTTGAGATTGTTTAGCTTTTCTAACTTACGCTGGTGAAGGGTGAT
>JAFGVM010000003.1 GCA_016937995.1 Candidatus Delongbacteria bacterium | reverse complement strand
TGGTCATTATTATGCTTCAACTGATTAGATTTGTATGAAATATTCAGTAATACACCCAGACTGAACATGGTCATTATAAGTGATGTTCCTCCATAACTCACCAAAGGCAAAGGCAGCCCTGTTGGTGGTACCAGACCGATTGTGATCCCCATATTGAAGATCGCATAAACAGCTATCGCTATAGTAATTCCGTTAGCAAGTAGAAAACCATAGAAATCAGGAGCGTTTTTGGCTATTTTGAAACCTCTCTGTATCAACAATATGTATAATAATACTACCATAGTAGTTCCAAAATACCCGAACTCATCACCTATGATAGAGAAAATAAAATCATTATGAGGTTCAGGTAAATAAAACTCTTTTTGTCTCGATTCTCCCAGACCGACACCTCCAACACCTCCATTACCGAAACCGATCAATGATTGTTCTACCTGCCATCCATTTCCCGAAACATCTTTATCGGGAGAGAAAAAAGTTGTAAACCTATCGAGACGGTATGGTTGTATTATGGCAATAACTATTATGACCGGAAGTAACAGGGTGACAAATGTTGCGGTAAGGTGTAATAATTTCATACCGCTGATGTAGAAAAGTATATAACCAATAATAAAGATCATCATGGATGTAGAGAAATCAGGCTGAAAATAAACCAGTCCCACAATAACTGCCAGTATCCCGAGATGTAACAGATAACCTTTTTTATAATCTGAAATAACATCCTTATATTTGTTCAGTGAAAAGGCAAAGAAAAATACAACTATATGTTTAGCTAACTCACTTGGTTGAAATCCGAATATCCATCTTTTACTACCTTTAATTGATTCACCCTGATTCGATACCAATAAATACAGAAGTAAAAATACAGTTACTATCAAACCGAAGTAAATAACATACTTGTTACTATAATTCCTGTAGTTCAGGTTCATAGCTAATATCATAGCAGCCAGTCCTAGTAGGGCATTAGTGATCTGATGTATGATAAAATAATTCTGATTATTGAATTTGTACTCAGCAATGAATGATCCTGAACTTATTACCATTATAGAACCGAATATCAATAAACTCATGATCGCCAGGAATAACCACTTATCATAAAATTTGTTATCTTCCAGCTTTTCTATAATCATATTATTTTACCGTGTTCTCTTTATTTTTGTTTTCTCCATGTGGCCGTGTCATCTATTGATCACTAACCAATCTCTCCAGTTCTAATCCTCTTGATGCCTTAATGATTATTTTTTCAGCATTTTCCGCTATTGATCTGAACTCTACCTTAAGTTCATCTATACTATCGAAGAATTTAACTTTACTTTTATCATTTACCGAATTGTAGCAATATTTCATTTCATCTCCGATCAGGAGAAGTCTTTTAAAACTTATTTCATTAAAGATCTTACCAATATTTTCATGCTCTACTCTAGATCTTTCACCCAGTTCGAACATATCTCCAAGAATAAATATACAGTTATTTTCTATCATGGACATGTCTTGAATAATACCTTTCATTGAAGACGGATTTGCATTGTAACAGTCAAGTATCACTTTTGAATTTTTATAAGTTACTTCTTCATATCTTTTATCATAAGGTTTAAAATTGTACAGCTTCTCACGGATCACGGCATCTTTAATTCCCAGATGTTTTGCAATAGAAGTTGCAGCAATAGCATTCTTAACGTTCAAAGCACCCGGAATTGACAATTTTATTAAATGGTCATCATATTTGAACTTTCCGTTACCATATTCATCTATTCCTACTTCAGAGTAATTATAATTACAGTCCCCGCCCGTGCCATAACTGATTATATTTCCCTTAGTCCAAGCTTTCAGGCGTTCATCATTGTTGTTGACAAATATAATTCCGTTATTTCTGTAGATATATTCGAACAGCTCCTCTTTTGCCTTTTTTACTCCTTCTTTTGAACCGAAGAATTCTAAATGAGCATCTCCCACATTTGTAATAATTCCTATGTCCGGTGATGCTATTTCTGACAGATAGTTGATCTCACCAAAATGATTTGCTCCCATTTCTATTATCGCATACTCAGTTTCTTCGTTAATATTCATCAACGTCAACGGAACACCCTGGTGATTATTATAGTTTTTCAAAGTTCTTATAGTCCTGTACTCATCTTTGATAAGATCGTAAAGCATTTCTTTTGTGGTGGTTTTACCATTTGAACCTGTTATTGCGATCACCTTGACCTTTGATCTAGAACGCCAAATACCTGCGATCTCACCCATTGTTATTTCTACATCGTTGCTATATATAACCGGAAATTTATTCAAATTATCATAACTTAGATCAACAATAGCTGCGCTTATTTCATTTTCCAAGGCTTTACCTATAAATTCGTGCCCGTCAACATTCCTTCCTTTTAACGAAAAATAAAGATAACCGCTTTTAGCTTCTCTTGAATCAATTGTTGCTCCGGATATTTTTTTATCCAGATCAATAAATTCAAATTTTGAAACTGAAGGTAATTTTAATATTTCTTTTAATTTTATCATATTCTATTTTCTTTTGTGTTCCTGAGCGATCTTTTTATCAGAGAAAGGATAATTAACACCATTTATCTCCTGATATGTTTCATGTCCCTTACCTGCAATAAGGATAATATCCCCTTCCCTGGCATTTTCTATTGCGGTTTTTATAGCCAATTTTCTATCAGGAATAACTTCATAGTTCACTGAACTTATACCTTCCAAAATTGCTGTAATAATTTCATTTTGATCCTCATATCTCGGATTATCAGAAGTGATATAAACATAATCCGATAATTCTGTGGCTACTTTACCCATTATAGACCTTTTATCTTTATCTCTGTTGCCTCCGCATCCAAAAACTGTGATGATCCTTTTTGCTGCAAAATTCTCGATACTTTTCAAAGATCTCTCCAAAGCATCAGGAGTATGAGCATAATCTATATATACTTTAAATTCTTCATCCCTTATCAATTCCATTCTTCCGGGAATATTTATTTCGTCCCTGAAAGAAGTTATGATGTCCTCTATTTTAATTCCGACTTTTTCAGCCGCTAATATTGCTGCAGCAATATTATATGCCTGGTAATCCCCGGTTAGATTTGTTGTTATTTCATATTCCTGATCATTAAATTTAAAGCATATCTTCATGCCTTTTTTTACATACTCGTGATTCCTGATGAAAAGGTCTGCATCATCCCTTATCATAGAATAAGTTATAACTTTTGCACCGGCTTTACTTCTCATCAATGAAAAATGATCATCATCCCTGTTCAAAACTATTGACCCGCCTTTCTTTGTATGGTCAGAGAACAGTAATGATTTTGCCTCAGCGTAATCTTCCATATTTTCATGAAAATCCAAATGGTCCTGGCTAAGGTTGGTATATACAGAAATGTCAAATTCAACCTCTTCAACTCTTTTTAATGCCAGCGCGTGAGATGAGACCTCCAGTACGGCCATTGAGCATCCCGATGAAACCATCTCTTTAAGGTATCTCTGTAGAAATACAGCATCGGGGGTAGTCCTGAGAGGAACATATTTTCTTTTACCCAGATCATACTCAGTAGTCCCCAGCATACAACATTTGATCTCTGAATAATTAATTATATGACGGAAAATATATGCAAAAGAAGTTTTACCGTTGGTACCGGTAACACCTATCAATTTAAGTTTTTCAGCAGGATGACCGTAAACGATAGAAGCTATCTTTGATTGTATAGCTCTTGAGTCCTTTACTTTAATGTATACGACATTTTCAACTTTCTCTTTTATCTCTGTTTCATAAACTACAGCAACCGAACCATTTTCTATTGCAGTTTTCACAAAAGATGTTCCATCACTTTGCAAACCCTTCACAGCGATAAATATCGAATCTTTAAAATTTTCTCTCGAATCAGATACAACCTGTTTTATTTCTATATTTGAAAAATTATCTACCTGTATCGCATCAATATTTTCCAGGATATCATTTAATTTCATAAGCCTATCTTTGCTGTTAGTTTATCTTGTGGAATTAAAGGTTTACAGTATAAACTGCATATCTTTGCTGTATTTTCATTAATCCCATAATGTAAGGACTGCTCAAATACATTCCCTGATCCGAATACCCTTGTTTCGATCCCGGCTTTATGCATTTTGTTTACTGCTTCTCTCAGAGAAAGATTCAGTACTGAAGGAACAAGATTGACGCTTTCATCAACATATTCAGGAAGTCTGTCGGAAATAATCAGAGTATCCATCGGGGATATCAGTGAGTATGGTTTTTTTGATTGATATAATACTTTACTGTTCTTTCCAAGGTATTTATAATTAATTCCTTTATTATTAAGCAACTCCGAAACTTCTTCAATGTCCTTATTCAGTAGATCGGGAATATCTTTATACCGCACATAATTTTTTTCATCAATGAATACTTTTGATTTATGTTCGTTATAGATCCTTTCAACAATATTTTTAAACACAGGAGCTGCAACCGTACCTCCCCAGTGATATGGTTTTGGAGAATCAACAACAATTAAACATACAAGTCTGGGATTATCGTACGGGATCATACCAACGAAACTTGCATCGTAATCCTTTTTTGAGTATTTGCCGTTAACAACTTTTTGTGATGTTCCGGTCTTTCCGCCAACTCTAAGTCCGGGTATTTCAGCAAGGGGTGCTGATCCGAACTCAACAACTCCTCTCAACAAATTCCTAACACGGGCAGTCGTTTTTTCAGAAAATACTTTTCTGATCACCTGAGGATCATATTTCTTTATAACTTTATTGTTTTTATCTATGATACCTTTCACAAGCATCGGCTTCAACAGCTTTCCCCCGTTAGCTATAGCGCAATAAGATGAAGCCAGCTGTAATGGTGTAACACTTATTCCCTGGCCGAAACTCATTGTCGGTTTTGAAGTTTTACTCCAGTTCCTGAGCTTCAACAACATTCCTTTGACCTCTCCGGTCAATTTTATATCGGTCTTGTCTCCGAAACCGAAAGATCTCAGATATTCATAAAATTTACTGTCGTCCATTTTAAGAACAGCTTTCACTGTACCAACATTACTTGAATGAGCTATTACTTCCCTGAATGACATATTTTCTTCTTCGTTCTTATGTGAATCTTTGATAGTTCTGTTGCCGATTTTCACGCCTTCATTGCTGCAGAAGAACATCTCTTCCTCATCTACAAGATTTTCTTCGAACAACATTCCCGCTGTGATCCCTTTCAAAGTTGAACCAGGTTCATATATATCTGTAATAGCCTTATTTTTTCTTTCAAATGCTGTATATTCTCCCGGATTATTTGGATCAAAGTTCGGATAACTTGACATTGCAAGTATTTCTCCGGTCTGAGGGTCCATGATTATTCCCGCAGCTTTATTTGCTTTCCATTTTTTTACAACATTTTCCAGTTCCTCTTCAACAATAGCCTGATAATGATTATCGATCGTAAGGATTACACTATTTCCCGCACCCGGTAATTTTTTTTGAATTGTACTGCTGAAAGATTTATTCTGTCTCGCATCCTTGTATATATACTCCCAGCCGTCCTGACCGGTCAAATACTCATCGAACTCTTTTTCAATACCGCTCATTCCTTTGCCGTCGATATCAGTATAACCAACTATCTGACCACCAACTTTTCCCTGAGGATAAACTCTGTTCGCTGTAACTTTAAATGAAGCTGCAGAACTTTCCTCCTCGTTGAGGATATCCAAAATTTTTTCTCTCTGTTTCTCATTCAGCTTTCTTGTAACCCATATAAAACCTTTTTTCGACTTCAGGGTTTTATAATATGATCTGTGATCTTCGCCAGTAATTGTTGCTATTCTTTTCGCCAGGTCTTTACAATTTGAAACTCTTTTTGTATTGATACCGAAAGCGTAATTTACTCCTATATTCTCTGCTAATTTATTATAATTTCTGTCGTAAATATTACCTTTCGGAGCAAATATATTTATCTTTTTTCTGGATTGTTCTTTATACCTTTTAGCATAGATATCATGCTTAATGATCTGAATACTGTACAACTTTATTATTATAACAAAAAAACTCAGCACGAAGAATAAATTGATCAGTACGACCCTTGATTTGTGTTTCCTTTGAGGACTTTCATTAAGATTTTTTATTCTTCTGGAGCTGTTCATTTTTTCCGGGATTTATATTATTCAGGATTATGGTAAATGTTGTCAGTCTTTATCATTGCCAGATCAACACTGCTTTCAAATAATTTCGGCAAATTAGAAATATCATTGTTCTTGAAGATCGATCTGTTATCATATACTACGAAATATCCTAGATTATTTGTCGACTGCTTCATCCCTAAATTATTTTCAGCATAATTTTTTACTTCAATAAAGGAATTCATTTTTTCATAATCGGAACATAATCTCTCATACTCTTCAATTAATTGAATTTTAGTTGAATTAAGTTCATTCAATTTCATAGATATACTTTTTATGCCCTGATTTTTATAAACATATGCTATTATTACAACAACAACAGGCATTATTACTATAAGCGATGAAAGTATTGAAAATCTTTTTTTCAGTACATGAGCACCATTTCCTCTTTTGTATAATCTTCTATCTGTTCTCATTATTTCCTCCTTAACTTTCACAATTCACAGTTTTTTGTTGACAGTCTATAGTTGCATTAGATCAATTCAAAAACTCTAAGCTTTGTACTTCTGGCTCTTGGATTTATCTTTATTTCCTCATCAGAAGCGATTATCGGTTTTTTTGTTATTTTTTTTACTATCGGTACTTTATTGCATATGCACTGAGGGAAATCCTTTGGACAGATACATCCTTCAGCCATATCATTAATGAACTTCTTTACTATCCTATCTTCAAGTGAATGGTATGACATCACAGCTACTCTGCCTTTTTTTTTCAGTATCTTCAACGATATTTTCAAAAATTCCTCGATCTCTCCAAGTTCATTATTAACTTCGATCCTGATAGCCTGAAATATCCTTGAAAGTGATTTTATCCTGTTTTTATACGGAACTGATCTTTCAATAATTTCACTCAGCTCTTTTGTTGTTCTTATCGGATTTTCTTCCCTTGCTTTGCAAATATTCAAAGCTATATATCTTGCCTTCTTCTCTTCTCCATACTTGTAGAATATCTCTTTCAGCTTTTCCTCGGTATAATTATTAACAACAGTATAAGCATCCAATTCATCATTCTTGTTCATTCTCATGTCCAGCTTGCCCGAGCTAAGGTAAGAAAATCCTCTCCGGGGTTCATCGATCTGATGAGAGGAAACTCCAAGGTCCATCAGAATACCATCGAACTTTAAGCCGAACACTATATTATCAAGCTTCATAATATTCGCAAATGATATGTTCGCAGCTGAAAAATTCTTATAGGAATTCAATAGTGAACTTGCCTGGTCAATAGCCTCTTCATCTCTGTCTATTCCAAGTAATGTTCCTTTCTCTGAAATAATTTCAAGTATCGCTTTAGCATGCCCTCCCCCTCCGAGAGTACAATCCAGATAATCACCATCCTTATCTATAAGAAAACTGTCTAAAGTTTCCTTTAGCATAACCGGGATATGATAACAATCTCTGTCTGTCATTTAGCAGTCTCTTTAAAATATAAAATCCGCTTCCGAGGAAGCGGAGGAGAGTCGTGTATTTCTATTTTAGCTGAACATATCTAACATTGATTCATCCGGAGTTCCGACCTTTGAGATATACTTATCATAATTCTCTTTTGACCAGACTTGAATGAGCGAACCATCACCTTGTAATACCAGAGCTTTCTTAGCCTTGATAAAATCAAGGAATTCTTTTGGGAATGTAATTCTTTCAGAACTGTCCAGAGATGATTCTCCGCATAGATTGCTGAGAAGATTTAGTCTCTTTGGAGTTGGCATGTTCTTTACTTTCTCATTGTAGAAATTTTCCCAAGTGCTTTCTGTAAAAATATAAAAGAACGGATATCGTTTTTTATCCCCCGGTGATTCGATCGATTGTCTCATCAAATGATAATTCGGGTTTGTCCTTTCTTCTGAGGATAGTCTTTTTAAGAATTTTTTAAAATTAATTCTTCCTTTGTCATCTACTGTGTAACTATATGTTCCGGAAAAACTACTCATGTGCTCATTTTTATACATTTTTATACATTTTTATACACTTGTGTTAAAAATTAAACAAAACATTTTGGTTTGTCAAGTAAAAATGAAAAAATATTTCTCAGATTTCCGGGAATAAAAAAAGGCTATCGATTGATAGCCTTGTAATAAGATATTGTGTGTGTCTATTTTACCTGGTACCTTGATCCATACCAGTAGCCAACATCTCCTCCTTCATACCATGTTCCGGTCATGATGTCATCTACAACAATTCCTATGCAGTATGGATAAAAACCGTCTGTACTGATATCGAACCTAACGCCATTTCCTGTTAATGACCAAGTTCCAGGATAATCACTGTCACTTCCATTATCAGTAACTCTATAAATAAGTGAATGATCAGAATTGAAGATCACTGTATATTCATCCTCCTGTTTTCCGTATGGAAAGAAATACCATTCTCCGATCACATTTGCATAAACATTTTGAGATATACAGAACGGATAATCACTATAGTCATTTATCCCCTGGTCATCTGAATTGATGATCCTTATCTGATATTCAGATCCCGGATCAAGAGTTGATGGAATAGACCAGTAATAATTTCCGTTATTTGCAACGCCGTTAGCGATGACCATTTCAAACATACCATCAATGTAAAGATCAATATCAACGTTACCAGTGTTGATATTATCGTCACTCCAAATAATATTATGACCTGATCCCATCAACCAGACTTCACCACCATCAGGAGAAGTTACAAGTAAATTTCCGTAGATATCTGAATTAGATATTGATAAAGTATAATAACCTGTATCATACTGTTTAGCTTTAGCAGGATTATTAGAGTAATAGGCAACTCTCAGATAGTAATAAGAAGTTTCGTCCGGAGTATATTCAAAATTTGGTTGAAGACTTGTATCACCATCATCTACCTGAACTACAGCTGAAATTCCAAGATCAGTTCCTGCTGCATTACCTTTATATAAAAAGAATTCTGAGTCAAAATCCTCTGCAGAAGTATTCCTGAAATAGTATGTAATTCCAGAATAAAGATAAACTCTGTACCAGTCCACATCATTGCTGCCGTAAATTGCATAATCACCGGTATGTGGAATAGTCAATTGTGTAGCTGTAGTTGGATCATCATTGCCATCACTCACATAATCTGAGATTTCAAAAAAGTCATCGCTTGTGTCATATAGACTTGAATCTTGTACACTTATCAACTTGATCTTGTAATCTGATGCAAGAGTAGCATCGATCGGGATCGTTATCTGATACTCTCCGTTACTTGGAACTTCAGTATAAGTTTGTACCACATTACCTACACCTTGATGCACTTCAATATTTATATTACCCGAAATATTATCATTCCAGGTAATCATGTAAGATACACTTACCTGTAACACATCGCCTCCATTTGGAGAAGTCAGTACTAAAAATGGTTCTCCTGATCCGGATGGATTTGTTGTATCACTGTCACATCCAATGAATACTATCAGAAGTGAAAATAACAGAACTGTGATAAGACTTAGTTTTTTTAACATTATATCCCTCGTTTTTTAGTTGTCTCCAAGTACAGATTAGTCAAATTTCAAATAATGAGCAAGAATAAAAGAGACTGCTTGACACAGCCTCTCTTATCTTTTATCAAATTTATGTGTTTATTTTCCTGGTATAAAAGGATCTTCATTTCCCACAACTGAATTACTGATCCTTCTGATGTTAATTTTATCCAGATCAGATTTATTTATCGGAGTTACTTTCACATAATCAACATCTATTACACCACCAACTGATTCCCATTGGAACAATCCAAGTTCTCCACCAGTGTATGTTGTATCATGTACAGTACCTAAATACTCATCATTGATAAATAAATGATAATCATTTGTCTCATTGACCACGATCACTTTAAATGTGTTCCACTGATCAAGACCTAAGTTAACTGCTGATGATGTACCAGTAGCTAATGAAGTCCAGGATCCCCCAAGATTTCTTCTGAAGGAATATTCATCAGAGCTAATGTCTATGTAAAACAGCATTGAATTCCATTGACCCCAACCATCTAATGTTGTATGATCTCCATTGATATTTATTCCATAGTAATAAACTCCTGCTACTTTTTTCATTTTTACTTCGTAAACAAAATTACCTGACTTTGCAGAATCAAGAACTGCTGAGTTGGTTTGTGTTGTTCCGGTTCCCTGATAAACTGATATACTATCAACAACTGCCCAGTTACCATTTACTGCTGTCCAGTTATCTGCAACACCATCTTCAAAATTCTCATCTTCAAAAGCAGCTGGTGCTACTCCGTTAATTGTAAAATAGTTGTCACATTCGTCATAGATATCAGATGTTGTACTGGTGATCCTGATCTTATATTTTGTGCTTGTTGTAAGATAATTTGGAACTGTCCAGTTGAAGCTTGTATACGTATTTATATTCACGATGCCTAAGTTTTCAACAAATACATCATTTTCGTAAAGGTCAACACTAATTTCTGAAGCAGTAAGTGTCTCATCCCATGTAATATTAACAATATCACCCATATCAAAAACTTCTCCACCGTTAGGTGTCAATATATCAAGGATTCTCTGAGCATCCCATCCAATTCCTGTAATACCATGACCATCAGTCATTGTTCCGGACATTTTATCACCATCAATAATACCAATGTAATATGTGTCTGAAGTTGTATAGTCCCATCTGATTCCGTTACCTGTAACTTTGTATGTTCCGTAACTCCATGTATTGTCATTGAAAAATTCTATAACTGCCATAGCTTTCCAATACCAATTAAAATCCCATTGTCCAAGAATATCCACAGTCACATCACTAGAAATACAAATAAAATTATCGCTTTGATCCATTGCTTCACCATTGATCTCTTTTGCAATTCTAATCAAATAAGCAGCACCTGGATCGATAGTTGCTGGAACAGTCCAGACATAAAGACCATCAGATCCTAAAACTGTAGCAATTGGTTGGACAACACCAGTTGTATCTGCTAAACTTATTACGACATTTCCTGCTATAGATGGGTCCCAAGTTATAGAATCTTGAGTTCCATGCATCCACACTTCTCCACCATTTGGAGTTAAAAGTTCAGGAATAACTCTCTCAGCCGTCCAGTCTCCGTTATAACCAGAATCATCAGCCATCGTTCCATCCATATTGTCGCCGTCAACGATACCTATAAGATGAGCACTTGACAATTCATCAGTTATCTTAACTCCATTTCCGATCATCTCCCATGTACCTACACCCATCTCTGTACCGAGACTATCAGCAACAATAGTTCCATCAGCTTCAAAGTAGAATGTAGTAGGTTGTTTTGAGAATGTTGTTGTCCAATCACCTATAATATTCTGATCATCACGGTCTTCAGCTAAACAGAAGAAATTGTCGCTTTCATCGTATATCGAAATATTTTCTACACTCTGAATACGAAGAGTATAGTCTGCGCTTGCATCGATTGTAATATCGTTAGGAATAGTCCATCCCTGAGTTCCATCATTTGCCTGATTGTTGTAAATCAGCAAGTAAGGCATATTATCCTTATAAAGATCTATTCTCACTGTACCTGTCATATTAGTGTACCAAGTAATTGAATGAGTAGAACCTTTTAGCCAAATGTCACCACCATCTGACGAATTTACCATTATGTAATCACCTACAGGAGCAATAATAAATTCAGCGTCACTGAAATCATAAATAGATGGATCATCTACACTCACTATTTTCAACTTGTAATTTTTATCAGAATCTAAAGTTGTAGGCACAAGCCAAAGTGTAGAATCCTGAACAGTGATTAAAGGATCTACAACATCTAAAGAATCACCGTTCTTGTAAAGATAAATTGCTACATCTCCATCAAGTTCATTTTCGAAATGTATCCAAACATCTTCGCCCATTTGTACTATTTCTCCACCATTTGGTGAAATAATACTTAGTTTCGGATCAGGTGTTGGTGTCGTTCCTCCTCCATCGTCATCACTACTACATGACATAAAGATCACACCTGAGATCATGAATACTACAAATAGCATAAAAATTTTCTTGTACATTTTTACCTCCGTAAAATGTTTTATATTACTTTTCTAGTTTTACTTAATAATTCGTACTACTAAATTAACCATCTGTGAGCTTAAAAGCAAGTAAAATAAATTCCTAAAATACTAACTTTAGAGCTGAAGTACCACTGTTTAATCAAACTACTGCAACTACCCTTTATTTTGTTATCTCCATATTTTTTATTAGGTTATTCAATTTTTTGGCGCTATTTTTATGTTAGGATCGTGATCACAAGCAATTTAACATATTAGAAATGTATTGTTGTGACTTGAATCACAGCAATCATCTACATTATATAGTAAATTGGGTATTAGTGTGGAAGTTTTCTGCACAAAACGAGAAAAATATGAATGAAGGATAAATTATGAAGAAAATTATTGGGATTTCAATTCTTGTGGTAGCATTTTTGTTAACAGCTGCCGAAACCTGGACAGGTTATCAGGAAATAACATCAACTTATACTGTTGACCCTGGTGCAATTCTAGTAATCGAACCAGGAACAACTGTCAGATTTGAGCATAATTCTAAGCTTGTAGTACAAGGTCAACTTATTGCAATAGGAAATAAATCTGAGCCAATCAGGTTTACTTCTCTTGAACCGTCTGTATCGGGATATGATTACTGGGAAGGTATTGAGTTCTACGAAAGCGGTGATAGCAAAGATTCTTCATTCATGAAATATTGTATAGTTGACAATATTGACAAAGTTCAGCAGAAAGCCAGCCAGGAAGGTTCTGTCAGTGCTGTAAGGTCTGTTCTTTCAGTGTCTTATTGTACAATTCAGTACAACAAATCCTTTAGAGGTGGAGGATTCTATTTTAATTCATGTGGTGTGCATTTATATGAGAATAAGATCTTGAACAATAAAGCAATGTACGAAGGTGGTGGTATATACATTAATAATGCGGATGGAGCAGAATGGTTCGAGACAGTAATCGAAAAGAATTTGATCAAAGATAATTTAGTTTACAATCCTGAATCAACTCAGTACGGTGGTGGAGGTATCGCAGTTTTTGATCCTGTTAGGTATGCAAATTATATTCAGATCAGTGAAAATGATATAATAAGTAACATGGTGGCAAGAGAAACTGAACCCGGATCAGGTGTTTATGTTCCTGCAGGGGCTGGCGGAGGTATAAATATTTATCAGTCAGAATCTATTGATATGCAAATTATCGGAAACAAAATAATGTATAACCAGGCTCTGAACGCAGGTGGAGGTTGGATAAAATGTACTGATGATCCTGTAAATCTTAGAAAACTGTTCTTCAAGAACAATATAGTGACCAATAACTCCGGTTACAACTTTGGTGGTTTTTATTTCTACACTGGTAATATAAAAAACGAGGAAGCGATTGAATTCTGGAATAATAACTTTGTTCACAACTTAAATACCGGTGGAAAAACCGGTGCAGGTGGACTTTCTATAGAGCACAATGATAATTATTTTCAGATGAAAAATTCTATACTGTGGGAAAATTTAAAATCAGGTGAAACTTCTGATATTGCGATAAGTCCTTATGTCGGTTTTGACAGATTTATATCTTTCTGTAACTCCACTTCATTAATTGAAGGTCAGGGTAACATGTCTGCGAACTCGATCTTTAACCGTCCGGTTGACGGAATCGGAGCAACACCTTATGTGGATTATCTGAGAGGTGATTTTCATCTATCCCTTCTTTCACCATGTCTGGATAAAGGTGATCCTGAAACAGGTTCAGAATGGGATGGCACTTCACCTAATATCGGAGCATGGGGATTAACTTATGAAGCTACTACTTCAAAATTTGATCCGATGGTATTTACAAAACCAATTTCATTAACCGTTGAAAGGGGACAGGTAATTTTGATGGATTGTTCCCGTTATCCCGATCAGGTTCAATTTAATGACATTATAATTGAAGATGGTGGACAATTGTTCATACAACCAAATGATCAAGAGATCATAAAAATTGGTTATCTCGACGTCCGCGGCAAAAAAATAGGTAATGAATATACAACAAGATTCGAAAAACTTGTTGATGATAAAGTATACAGATACTCTAAATATATTCTTGATGTGAATCAGATGAACTGTGCCGGAGTTGATTTCAGTGATATGTGTGTTACCATATCTGGAACAGAAAGATCGACTCTGTATGACTCTAGAATTTATATTAAAGAGAATGATCCTAACCCTGAAATAACAAATGAGATCGGAATCATAAGCAGCTCTTTCGATTTTGATATTTCAAATAATGTTATTTCTAATTTTGATACAGGTATCAGTTCCCCGCCAATAAAAGGTAAAGCTTCTAAGATCGGAAGAATAACCAATAATACTATCACTTTTGATGCTGATGCTTCTAAAGCTGGTCAAGCTAAAAAAGGTATATCTGTTGATGAAGCTGAAGTTGATATTGAAGATAATGAGATCGTAAATCCTGATGAAGGCATTGAAGCAGCAAAATCTTCCGGAAGAATAACCAATAATACAGTTACATTCGATGCTGATGCTTCTAAACAAAGTAATGGTAAAAAAGGCATATTCATCTATGACGGATCTAATATGGAAGTAACAGGTAATTTAATTACATCAACAGATATTGTAAGCCCAATTATTAGCGGAATTGAAATTGAAAATTCTTCTATTATTGCTTCCTACAATGTAATTGATTTTACTGAATACAATTCAAAACTTAACTATTACGGTTTTTATACAGAAGGATTGGGACCTAATTCTAAATTTATCAACAACACTATAAATAACTCAACCTACGGATTCTATAATCTTGGCTCAGCAGATCCAACTGACTTTATCAACAACATAGTTTGGGGTGACATAAACGGGAATGTTGCTAGTGAACCTAATATTTTACTTGCGTACAATAATGATGTACTTGGCGGGATTTATGGTGTTATTAGCTCAAAAGATAATTTCAAAGAGGATCCATGGTATAAATCAGTAAAGATCAGTGATTTTTATCTGGACGGTAAATCAAAATGTATTGATGCAGGTATGTACATTGAAGGTTTCCACGAGCTTAGTGTGAATTACTACGGGGATGCTCCGGATGTGGGTGCAATAGAATATTACGTTGCCGTTATCATTGATCTGAATTCTCCATCCAATGTTAATATTTCTACTGCCGGAACTGTTGCAACTATCACATGGAATTCTGTTGATAATGCGAATTCTTACAAGATATATAGAACTACTGATCCATACGATAATGATTCATTCCAGCTTGTAAATTCTACTGCAAGTTTATATTGGTCAACCAGTATATCAATTGCTACGAAATACTTTTATTACGTTATTGCAAGTACAGACGCTGCTACAAAATCTGTTGATGATACGGTAATTCCTGATAAAGATACTATGAAAATTAAGATACCAGCGAAGAAAATTTTCAGAAATGAGGATGAGTTGAGTACCAGATAATACTAAGTTGTTAAAGCCCTGAAAGATCAGGGCTTTTTTGCTTAAACGGAATTAGAAAATTAAATGTTTGATTTCCTTAATTAAATTTTGTATTATAATATGACAGCTTCGCAACATAGAACACATAAAATATCGAATAATATTTTGAGGAGGTATTATGAGAATTTTGGAAAAAGTAGTGATATTATTTATCATGGTCATTGTATCTGTTATTTACGCTGGTCAACTGGGTCCCTGGTCACATTTTAAAGCAATTGATTTTAATATGACTATCAATTACGGGGATACTCTTACAATCAATTCAGGAACCGAGGTAAGATTCAGTCCAAGCGGAAGTCTTACGATAAACGGTGTTATTAAGTCCAATGGAACTTCAAGCGATCCTGTGATTTTTGGTGCATTAAGTGCTACTGACCCGACTTGGGATGGTGTTAATATCAGTAATACTGATCCGTTGCAGGTTTCAACTTTTAACTCTACAATATTCACGAAGATGTATTCTACAAATGGCAACGGACCAATCAATATCAATGAATCAAGTGTTGATTTTATCAATTGTAGATTTTTTGATAATCATGCAGATTTCAACGGTGGTGCTGTTTATGTCGTAGCGGGTAATGTCAATTTCACTGCCTGTGTATTCAGAGATAACAATGCTGAGAACGGTGGTGGTCTTTACATTTATAACAACCCGAGTGCTTCACAAAGTTCCATAAATTTAAACTATTGTTCCTTTGTTGCCAATAGAGCTTCAAACGGCGGCGGATTGTATGTTGAAGATTATGACGGGGCAATGTATGACATGCTTTTAAATATTCAGAATACAGGATTCAATTATAACAAAGCAACTAGCTTGGGTGGATTCGGCGGTGGTCTGTTCATTAATGTTCTTTCACATCTGGATCTAAAATTCAAACTTTGTAAGATACAATTCAATGATGCTTTTGTTTCTGGTGGTGGAATTTACGCAAAGTTCAATGAAATGTACGGACAACCTGTTCTTTCTCAGGAATTTTCAAACCTGTTAATAACTAAAAACTCTGCAATGGATGGTGGTGGATTCTATCTTAATACCGGTTTAACGATAAATCCCGTGAACATAAACATCATAAATACAACTATTGCTGACAACTACATTCTGCCGGGGAAAACTTCAAAAGAATACGGTGGCGGCGGTATTCACATTGTATCAAATGACAACTATCCGTTCATAAAGAACAGCATTATCTGGAATAATGGTAACGAATATTACCTTGATCAATATCTTATATCGGACGATACATTCCCAAGTCCCGGTGCTATATTTTCATACTGTAATATAAACGATTATGTTGAAGGCCAGGGAAATATATCCAGTAATCCGAGATTCGTAAGACCTCCATTATTATTTACCGGTGATAATACTCTTACTTTCGCAGCTGACAGGTATGATTATCACCTTTCATTGAATTCGCCATGTATTGATGCAGGTGATCCAGCAACTCCAATTGATCCTATGGCAACTCCGGAATTAAATTATCCTCCTGTAAATATGGGAGCATATGGAAATACAAAACAGGCTGCAGTACCATTAAGCTCTTTAACACCTATTGTTGCCGGCACGGTCACCGACTTAAATATACCTGATGGTGGTGTAGTTGTTCTTGATTTTGAAGGTAAAGCCCAGGCATTTGATTATGACCTTATTAATCTTGGGGAAGGTTCTCAGCTGCATTTCAATGCTGTAAATTTAGCTACGATTAACATTAAAGAACTGAGAACTCCTATTCAACCTGCAGGAAAATACTTTAATGACGAAAGAATCGTTATTCAAAAGATAAACGACGGGATTGATGTAACCAATAAAACTTTGAATATCTCAAATATAGCCCAATTACATGGTGTAGAGCTGAGTGACATACATCTCACAGTTTTTGACCCGTTGGGTGGTACACCTACTGTAAATATTGCAAATTCGAAGATATATAATTCTGACAGTGAATTGCTGAGTAGCGGTATCTCAGTTACAGATGCAGCAACAATAGACATAATTAACACTAATGTAGATAATTTCAAGACAGGTATAGAAGTTACAGGTGGTACTAAAGAATCTAAAGCATCGGGAAGGATAACAAATAATACTGTTACTTTTGATGCTGATGCTTCAAAAGCAGGTCAACAGGTTGGAGTTAAAGTTCAGAATGCAAATGGAATGGATATTGAGGATAATGACATTGAGAATGGTGATATCGGTATTCAAATGTCTAATTCGACCGGTGGAAGAATAACTAATAACACTGTCACTTTTGATGCTGATGCTTCAAAAAATGGAAAACTACTCGGTAAAATAGCTATTGACATTAATAGTGGAACAGATACAGTCGTAGAGGATAATGAAATATGGATCGCAGACTCACTGTCTTCAGTTGTAAGTGGTATTAATGTTGAGAGCAGTAGTGCTCAGATATTCTATAATAAAATTAATTTTGTAAAATCCGGTATTCTTGTCAGGAATGGTATCGTTTTCAATGACGTTCAGTCTGGAACGTATGCCTATAATAATACTATTTTTAACGCAACCAACGGTGTAAATAATACTCCCGGATCTTACAGTGTTGACTTTATTAATAACATAATCTGGAATGATGGAACAAGATCAGCAGGAGTAAATAATCCAGATAGCCTAAATTTCTATAATAACGATATCGAAGACCTCTCAGGAATATCCGGTGTTGACAATATAAGCTCTGACCCTTTGTGTATCGATCCTTTAACAAATGACCTTGTGATAGGTACTTCTTCCCCGTGTATGAATACCGGAATGATAATCAGCGGATTCCATATCGCAGATTCAACTTACTACGGTATTGCTCCTGAGATCGGATATATGGAATATTATGAGATCTCTTTATCCGCACCTGAGAATCCAACAGTATCAGTTACTGATTCAACTTTTAGTTTTGGCTGGAGTGTTGTAAGTGGTGCAACGTCATACACTATTTACTCTTCTGATGATCCTTATGCAGTTTTTGACAGCGTTGCTACTGTAGTAACTACATCATGGGAAACTTCAATCGCAACTCCAAAGAAATTCTTCTTTGTAATTGCGAATGATGCATCAAAGAATGTTACAATATCCGATGAACCTTTTTCTTACGAAGAGGCAATAAATGATAAGAAAAATAAAGTTATAAAGAAAAGTATTCCCAAAAAGATCAAACGCACTAGCTCCAGCAGATAGTGCCTTCTACAAAAAAAGAGCAGAAAAAGCCCCGCAGAAAGGGGCTTTTTTTATAAATAGAGTTTAGGAACAGTTTATCCATTCTTTCCAGATGTCAGGTTCATAACCAACAGTAGCCTTTCCCCCGTTACGAACGATAGGAAGTTTTAATAAACTCTGATCTTCAAGTAATTCTTCCTCAGCATCATACTCAAGATACTGAAATTTCTTTTTGAACAACTGAGATTCTTTGTCGATCATCTCCTCTGCCCCACCGACAGCATTCTTAACTCTCTCGAGTTCACCTTTGCTCATTTCTTTTTCGTCAAGATCTACCGAATGGAACTGAATTCTTCTGTCAGAGAAAAATCTTTCCGCTTTCTTAGTCTCTTTACTTTTCTTTCTACCAAAAATCTGAATATTCATTGTAATTCCCCTTCCGGATGAACACTCCGGTTCACCCCTACAATGTCATTGCGAAACCTGAATATCAGGTTGTGGCAATCTTGTTTAAAAAAGAGGGGGAGTGTTAGAAACCCTCCCCCTACATTCCGTGTAATTTCTTGATTTTCGTGGTAAATTCTAAAACGTGGTTGTATCAACAAACGTAAAATCCTTGATCAACATCGTAGGAACACGAATATTATCCATTGTAGAATAACCATAGATACTCATAGCTGGCTCAGCCTTACCCAGTGCCAGGATCCTTTTTGTAACTTCTATAGCGATCTCATTGAATCTTAAGTTAACAACAGAATGTTTGATCTCACCATTCTCAAAATAATACATTCCGTCTCTTGTCAAACCGGTAAATTCACCCTGCCTGGTACTTACGTTTCTAATATACCAGAAATTATTGATAATAAGACCGTTATCCACCATTTTCATCATTTCTTTTTCATCAGTGTCTCCACCTTCTATAAGAATGTTCGGCATAAAATTCGGGTTCTCATTGATCTTTTTTGCATATGACCTGTTTTTAAAGAGATTTTTTAATACCCCGTTCCTGATCCAGTCAATAGTTTCTGCAGGTATACCATCTCCGCTGAAAGGTGATGCTGTGACAGAAGGATCATCTATTGAAGAGTAAAGAGAGAATTTTTCACCGAATATCTGTTTTCCTATAGCTTCATGATAAGGTGTGATCTTATAGTCTGCGCTTCTTCTGTCAAAAAAATACATCATAAATGCAAAGAAGTTATAAACCGCCTGTGGTCTCAATATTACATTATACGTACCTTTCTCGATCATTTTAGGTTCTGTCAGTGCGTCAAATCTAGAATTTAGAACCTCTATTTCCTTATCAACATCGAAATCATTAAAATCCTTAACACATTTTGTTAATTTGACTTCCCTTGATTTATTATCTGACATTGTCATAGTATTAGAAAATGATGTAGACCGGTCATGACCTTCAAAACCGTTCTTAGTAAAAAGATACTCATCAACTACTGTTCTGGTTGTAAGACCTGATATAAAAGCATTTTTCCTTTTAGCATTGTCAATAAATTTACTGATGACTTCCACCATCTCTTTCATCGAGCAGTTCTCAGTACCTGCAGCTACATTATTAACTTCAGGATAATCAACTTTACCTGCACTATTAACAAACTCAGGATCAGGCTGATTCATTTTTGCGATATTCTCTGCAGTTTCGATAAGGTTCTTTATTGATCCTTCATCTATTGAATTCACCGTGGAACTGGCTGATCTGTTCCCAAAAGATACTTCCAGGCTTACATTCAGTTTTGTACCACCCATATTTTGAGTAATTCTGTTTTGAGCATAACGAGTGTCCTGTTTGTCAGTTATGTAGATATCAAATCGATAATCATCACCTTTACAATTTTGAGCAACGAGATCTACAGCTTTTTGAATTTGTTCTTTCATTATTTTGACCCTCCTACTCTGATATTCTTGAATCTTGCAGTTGATGAACCGTGAGTCATCCTTGAAGACTGCATAGGCTGACCTTTACCGCAATTGTTAACTCCGAAATCTTTCCAGAATCTGTCATCACATATCGCATCACAACTGTTCCAGAATTCCGGATTTGAAGATTTGTACAGAACGTCTTTCAAAGGTCTTACCTTTTTGCCGTTCTTGATCTCCCAGAACATATCCCCGCCGAACTGGAAATTTACTCTATGCTGATCAATTGAGAATGATCCTCTTCCCTCGATATATATACCATCTTCAGTATCAGCAATCAATTCTTGTGGAGACAACGGTTTCTTACCTGGTTCAAGATATAGGTTCGGGATTCTATTGATAGGAAAATCATAGTAATTTGTAGCTCTCGAACATCCTCTGCTCATTCCGTCATTCAAGAAAGGAATTGAATCTCTAGTAGATCCGTATTCGTTCAGAATACCGTCTTTAATTATATACCACTTCTGACCGGGAACTCCGTCATCATCGTAGCCTGCAGTAGCCAGACCGAAAGATAAAGTATTATCCCCGATGAAATTTACGATCTCTGACCCGTACTGATACTTTCCAAGCTTCTCAGGAGTCGCAAAAGAAACACCGGCCATATCAGCCTCCCATCCAAGAACTCTGTCCAACTCAGTCGGATGACCTACAGATTCGTGCATTGTAAGACCGAGATGCCCGGGATCCAGGATCAGGTCCCTTCTTCTTATCTCACCAGGTTCATCAGCTTCAAGTTTAAGAATTGCCTGTTCTGCTATTGAATCTGCTTTATCCAACAGATTCATTTTAAGAACATGCTCCCATCCTGCAGCATATCCACCATCATCAAATGAACGTGACTGCGAATCACTGTCATTTACAGCAGTTGCTGTTATCATAGGATAAACATAAGTAATATTTGAGTGTATTCTACTCCCAAGTGTGGATGCAAAATATTTATCATCGTTATAATTCTCCAGGCGGAATTCAGCTCTTTTTATCTTTTCATAGTTAAGCATAGTTCTATTGACTTCGATCATCATGTCAAGTTTTTCCTGCAGAGATACTTTGAAAGGATCAATAACGACTTTAGTCTTGTAGGAATCAATATATCCTCTTTCAGGAGCAAGCCTGAGTGGATTGTCTTTATTGATCAATGCAGAATAACCTGCTGTTTTTACAGCCTCCTCCACAGTTTTTTTAACTTCATCCTGAGTAAAAATGTTGCTGTGTGCAAATCCCCATGCTCCATTTTTGAATACTCTGATCCCGTAACCGTGAAGAACATTTTTGCTCGTATTCTTCAGGCTTAAGTCCATCAGATAGATCACCTCTCTGCTGGTCTTCTGGATCCTGATATCGGCATATTCCACACCAAGCGACTGGGCATGATCTAATGCGACTGAAAGAAAATCCATGTCTACCTCCGTATTATACTTTAATAAATAATTTCTAAGGATTATAACATAATGAATATAAAACCATTTATCAATATGATTTATGACGAAAAGAATGTTTCGCTGATAAAAATAAAAAAAGCCTGTATGAAAAAGTAAAGGGACATATCATCTTTTCGCACTTCTTTCTGTGAATTACCGAACTGACTTACCAGAATGAGCAGGATACGACCTGATTTATTCCCCGTGAGAACTCCGTCGATACAACACTCACGGGGTTCGCACCTATAATGCCATAAATTCGCACTCATCAGGGGTAAAACAAATTTGGATCGCCTAGCACTTTTTGTTACTTTTTGCTGCAATGGGAAAAAGTAAAGATCCCGTACTCTTTAAAAAATAAAGATTCTGAATTCCCGATAAATCGGTACAAGCCGAGTTCAGAATGAAGAGCATTGATAGCTCCTAGATTCCTCCCGGTATTCGGGAAGAATGACATTTTTTTTTAATAAAAAAGCCCTGAAATTTCAGGGCTAAAAAAGAATTTATGAGGCTTTAATTATGCAGGAAAAATGTTTCCATTGATCAAGAAAGTTACAGCAAAAGCTACAATAGCATAAAGCTCAGGGAAAACCGCTAATACAAGAGTCTTACCGAAAACGTCGTGACCCTGACCTATCCCTGCAACTCCGTTAGCTGCAATACCACCCTGTTGAACAGCTGAGAAAAGTGCTACAACACCAAGTGCAAGACCTGCTGCAAAAACTCCCATTCCCTGAAGTAAAGTTATCTCAGGTGTAACATTAGAATACATGATGAAGAATCCACCAAATCCGTAAAGTCCCTGAGTACCTGCAAGTGCACTAAGAACCATACAGTTACCGAATGCATCAGGTTTCTTTTTAATTGTACCGATTGTTGCGTTACCTGCAATAGAAACACCCATTGCACTTCCGATACCGGCTAATCCAACCATCAAACCTAGACCGATATAAGCCATCACTAATGGTAATGTCATGATTTACTCCTTTTACAATTTATTTTTAGTTTTTATTTGACCGTCATGCTGAATTTATTTCAACATCCCTTTTTTATTTTTTTCTAACAAATGGTTTATATTCCTTTCCACCACCGGTCCATCCTGCATTCTTGTAGAATTCAACAAATGTTAAACGCATAGGATGAACAAGTGAACCTAAGCCTGAAAGCAGTATATTACCCGTGTGACCTATTATCATAAATACCGCCATGATGATCCAACCAATATATGGTATCTTAGAGAATTCAAGTGCAATATTATTTATTACAAGTCCAAGTATTGCACTTGATACACCAAGAGCAAAAAGTCTTATATAACTAAGGACATCACCGAAAAGGCCTGTTATATCATACAATTCCCAAAGTCCTTTACCAAGTCTTACAAAAATATTTGCCTTCGGATCATTAAATAACAATATCATTGCAACACCGACCAAAGCTGTCTTTCCCGCTATCCCTGAAATTGTATCCAGATAAGCTAAAGAATTAATAACACTCTCTTCGACTTTTAAATAACCAAGTATAGCTTTAACGCTCATACCAAGCAGACTGATCAGCAACAGCATCCAGCCAAAAGTGGATATAGCATACATCCAGCCATTCTGCTTAACCGCATTAGCAGCTTTGATGATCATTCCGAACAGTATCTGTATAACCCCAAGACCCAATGCAAGCCAGAACATATCATTACTGTCTAAGAATACATCCTTGAACTTCCACTCGATTATCTTAAGATCAACTCCAAATACAGTTCCTCCGACCGCACCCATTATTATGGTCGTTATCCCGAATAGTTGACCCAGTGTTAGAAATGATTTATACTCTTTTGGAACTTTAAACTTAAGTATTGTCATAGCAAGAAGAATAACAAAACCATAACCGGTGTCACCCAGGCAGAATCCGAAAAACAACATAAAGAAAGGTGCAAAATACATTGTAAGATCGATCTCAGTATATGCAGGTAATGAGAACAGCTTGCCTATAGGCTCGAACATTTCCGCAAATTTGTTGTTCTTTATCTTGATAGGTACTTTAGCAATTTCTTCCTCTGAAGGATCACCTTCAAGAAATAATACTTTATTGGTTTCAAGATATTCCACCATTTCAGCAGAATCAGTTTCAGGGATCCAACCTTCAACAACTACCAATCTGCCTTCAGCTTCTTTAGCACCCTGAGCCTGGATCTGTTCAAATTCTTTTCTGTTCTCAACATCATTTTTAAAATTTGTCAAAGCAATAATATCTTCAGCAGCATGTTTGTCCAACTGCTTATTATCCAGTTCGATCTGTGCGTGAATTTTTCCAATTTCAGTTTTCAATTCAGTCATTGATCTGTCAGGCAATTTGAATTCATCAGCTTTGATATCTATCTCTTCGCCTTTCTTTACGAAAACTACAAAATAAATGTTATTAGCCTTGGTGATTATTTCTATTGCATACCTATTTGTCCATTCTTCATCAAAAGCTTTTTCAGAACATATGAAAAATTTCATTTCAATATCTGAATCAGACAATTTCTTAACCTGGTCCAGTGAAAGATCTCCCCAAGGTTCTAAGGAGTTAAGCTCTTTTCTGAGAACATGACATTTCTGTGTATTATGATCAATATCCAAATAAAGTTCCTCAATGTCTTCGATCAGTTCTATCTGACCGGACTTAACTTCCACATTTTTTGCTTCCTGCCCTCTTGACTTAAGGTTCTTTACAGTATGCTCAATCCTTTTTATCAATTGTATTTTATTTCTTATCTCATCAGCAACTTCATCAGTTTTTTCTATCACATGAACAACACCAAGATCCTGTATTTCATTTAAGAATTTATCGTATTCTCTGTGATAGATCAGGAAGGAATATTTTTTCATAGGTACTATCATGCTTCTACCTCCATTGCCTGACGAGTTTTCACGATCTTTTGTGAAGATTTGGAAAGATTTTCCTCATCTTCCATAAATCTTTTTATCTTTAATATCGCTTCTTCAAATCCAGGTATCTGTACCTTTTCATATAGATTTACTTTCTGAGTCGTTTTTCTACGTGCATGCTCAAGTAATCCTGTTTTAACGAAAAACAATTCTCTTTCAATTGCTATACCAACAAGTTTCTTTAATATTGCAATTCCATCAGGGAACCACTCGGGAGAATCGAAAAGACTGTACTTTTTCACAGTGAAGATTATCTCATCAAGGATCGGTACTTTTACACCCGCGATCTTTTTTGTAGATAATACTACATCCTCTACTGCTAAGAGCTCTCTGTCAAATTCATTCCAGAGACCTGCCATACTATCATAAATTTTCATCTCAGAGTTCAATCTTGTATCAAGTTCATTAGCTATGGTCTTAGCTTTTTTAACTTCCATTCTGAGAGCTGCTTCTTTATTTTTGATAGTAGGTAAAGCTCTAACCCTGATCTTCAATTGCTTATTGAGTTGTTGAAGCGCTATTTTATTATACTGAAATTTTATAGCCATTTTTTTACTCAGTTTTTTTAATTAACAGGGTTATTTTTTCGGCCAATACTTTTCAACTAATTCATCTTTAATACCAACCTCGGCTTTTTCGAAATACTCTCCGAAAAGTCTCCAGCCTGTATCAAGCATAGTATCTATATCAACGTTAACATCGATCGCAAGCAGATCATTAGAATAACCTTTTGCGAATTTCAATGTTCTTTCATCATAATCATTCAGATCAAAACCATTTTCAAGTTTAGTTTTTGCATTAGCCGCATCTGCAAAGATACGAATAGCTGCGTTCATAACCTGTGGATGATCTTCTCTTGTCTGCTTACCAATAACAAGCTGCTTCAATCTTGATAAACTTCTGAATGGATCAATAATAACCTTACTGATGTCAGTATCTCTTCTTAGGAATAACTGACCTTCAGTGATATAACCTGTGTTATCAGGTATCGCATGAGTAATATCTCCACCTGAAAGAGTAGTTACAGCTATAATAGTGATCGAACCGCCATCCGGGAACTGAACAGCCTTCTCATACAATTTTGCAAGGTCTGAGTATAATGATCCCGGCATACTGTCCTTTGAAGGTATCTGATCCATACGGTTGGATACGATACTTAAAGCATCTGCATAAAGAGTCATATCTGTCAGTAGAACAAGAACTTTCTCATTCTTTTCGTGGGCGAAATATTCTGCAGTGGTCAAAGCCATATCAGGAACCAACAATCTTTCTACTGGAGGATCTTCTGTAGTGTTGATAAAACTTATGATCCTGTCTAATGCTCCTGCATTGTCAAAGATATTTTTAAAGAATAAGTAATCATCATTTGATAATCCCATACCCCCAAGAATGATCTTATCTGCCTTCGCTCTCAATGCAACCTCAGCCATTACCTGGTTGAACGGTTGATCAGGATCTGCAAAAAATGGTATTTTCTGACCGGTAACAAGAGTATTGTTCAGATCGATACCTGCAATACCTGTTGGAATTAGATCTGAAGGCTGCTTTCTTCTTACAGGATTTACAGACGGTCCACCGATCTCAACTTCTTTACCTTCAACTGCCGGTCCACCGTCAATTGGTTCACCATAAGCGTTGAAAAATCTTCCTGCTAATTCTTCTCCAACTTTTAACGATGGTGCTTTACCCATGAAAACTACTTCTGCGTTAGTTGGAATTCCTTCAGTACCTGAGAAGATCTGAAGTGTTACATCGTCACCCTGGATCTTTACTACCTGAGCTAAACGCCCGTTCACAGTAGCGATCTCTTCGTAACCGATACCTGAAGCTTTCAATGAACAGGTTGCTTTGGTTATCTGAGTGATCTTTGTATATATTTTTTGAAAAGCTGTCGTTTCCATTATACCGCCTTTCTTTCATTAATTTTAGTTTCGATTTCTTTTAGGTATTCTTTGAACTTGTCTGATTCATATTCAGCATAGTTCATTTGCTTGAATGTATTAATAATTCCCTTGAAGTAAGGGTTAACTTCTTCAAAAGAATCAAATTTGAATTCAGTATTATAAACCGCTAATACCTGATCAAGCATGAACTTCTGTCTTGCAAAAGAAGTAGATTTATCAATATCATCAAATGCATCCTGCTGAAGTATCACAAAATCAATTACTTCAGCTTTCCAGTATCTTAAGTGATAATCAATTGGGACACCATCATCACCAAGGATATTGATCTGCTCAGATGCTTCTTTACCTCTTAGTAAATAATCTTTTACCTTAGTAACGTTATCAACCCAGTCTTCTGAGATCGTTTTCTTAAGATATTCCTGGATCTCCGGATATTCAAGATATTTTGAATAACTGTCGATCGGATCGATCGCAGGATATCTTTTACTGTCAGCTCTATCCTGGTTAAGTGCATAGAAACATCTTGCTGCCTTCTTTGTAGATTCTGTCACAGGTTCCTTCAGGTTACCACCGGCTGGTGATACTGTACCCAGGAATGTGATAGATCCTGATTCAGGTTCTTTTGAATCTTTCTTTAGCTGATTCAAATAAACAAATCCTGCTCTTGCATAGAAGTTTGAAATGATAGCCGGAAGGTCCATTGGAAATGCGTCCGGTCCAGGTAGCTCTTCCATTCTGTTTGACATCTCTCTTAAAGCCTGAGCCCATCTTGAAGTTGAATCTGCAAGCAACAATATTTTAAGGCCCATTGCTCTATAGTATTCAGCTATTGTCATACCTGTATAAACTGAAGCCTCTCTGGCTGCAACAGGCATATTAGAAGTATTACAGATGATAGTTGTTCTTTCCATCAGCTTTCTTCCTGTTCTAGGGTCATCCAGTTCAGGGAACTCTGTAAATATCTCAACAACTTCGTTCGCTCTCTCACCACATGCAGTTACGATGATCATGTCCGCATCCGCTTGCTGAGATACAGCATGCTGAAGAACTGTTTTACCTGCACCGAATGGTCCCGGTACGAATCCTGTACCACCTTCAGCCAATGGATTTAAAGTATCCATTGTTCTTACGCCTGTTTCCATGATCTTGAACGGTCTTGGCTTATCTCTATAAGCCTTGATCGGAACTTTCACAGGCCATTTCTGCATCATTGTAACTTCAATATCATTACCTTTTTCATCAGTGACGACACCGATAACATCTTTTGTTTTGTAAGTACCTTTTGCCACAACACTTTTTACAGTATAATTTCCTTCGAATTTAAAAGGCACCATTATCTTGTGAGGCATCCAGCCTTCAAGAACTTCTCCCAACCAGCTTCCTGCTTCGACTTTATCACCAGCTTGTGCCATTGGAGTGAATTCCCATTCTGCATCTTCATTCAACGGAGCTGTGTAATCACCTCTTTTAAGGAATACACCGTCCATCTTATCCAGATCATTTTGAAGTCCATCATAGTTTCTTGATAGAATTCCAGGCCCCAATGTTACTTCAAGCATATGACTCATAAATTCAACATTGGTTCCGACCTTTAGGCCTCTTGTGCTCTCAAATACCTGTGTATATGCTTTTTTACCTATGATCTTGATAACCTCAGCCATCAGATCCACTCCCGGCATCTTAATAAAGCATATCTCATTTTGAGAAACGGGTCCGTCAGCCTCTACAATAACAAGATTGGCAATAATCCCTACTACTTTTCCTTTTGTAGCCATCTTTTACCCTTTTTTATTTTTAATTATTTTTTTCTCTTGAATTCTTCCGGAAATTCATAACCGGACTCAAGCTCTTTAATGAATTTTTCAAAAAGCTCTTTACCTGTATCCGGATCTAAATTTATCCATCGCTCGATCATTTCAAGTTTGATATAATAAGAGATCAGTTTTTCAACGGTAAAATAGTTAAAGAATGTTCTTTCCTCAAGCCAGTCCCACTTTAACATATCTATAGCTTTTTCACGTTGCATCAGATCTTCAATTTCGAATATTTGCAACAGGTTCTCAATATACGGATACTCAGCACTTAAACCAAAATCTCTGGTATTGCTTTTGCTGATAGCTTCCGATACATGGTTAAAGTCGATCAATTCATCATCAACAGACATTTCATATTTTCTGCAGTTAAGAGCTGAAAAGATATTCCTGAAATTAAGTTCCATTTCAAACCAATCACGAACAAAACCGTTATTTCCTTCAAGTATGAAATCATAATAGAGTTGTGTTAATCTTTTCTTATCAACTTCTTTATCAAATTCTTCATCATGATATTCTTTGATAAATTCCTGAATGTATTCAACTATATTGATCGGATCTTCAATTGCTTCATCGATCTCTTCCTGGGAATAAACACCACCAGGCACATAATCATTACTGTGTTTTATAATGCTCCTGAATACATTTTCGTTGTCGATCTTGTACTTGAACAATTTAAAATAATTGAGATCGTCTTTTCCTACAAACTCTTCCATGTCAGAAAGAAAGTCTGCAGACCCATATGATAACTTTTTATCATCTATTGTGATATTTGGAAGACCTGCTACTAAACAATAGTAGTTTTGCGGCATTTCTATTCTCCTTCGAACAATATTGTTATTGTTTTTGGTCTAAGATATCTTTTGAAGTAATTTGCAAAATCATCATCGCTGAAACTCATTTTATAACTACCGTCAGCAGGACCTATTTTAAATCCATTTGTGATCTCTTTACTTAGATTAATGATCAGCTCACCTTTTAACAATTTAGCTGCATTACTCTTCAAATATGCTTCAAGTTCTGATTTTTTCTCTTCAGGAAGTAAAACCTCAAGATCTGCAGCACCTTCTGAACTAAGGCTTTTTATTGACAACTCGATAAGACTTTTCACAAATTCTTTGTCATCCATTGCAGCTTTTACATTTTCACTGATGACGCCTGTTGTAATAACATCAGTTATCTTTTGTTTAACTTCACTTAAAGCTTGTTTAGAAGCAAGTTTCATCTCTGATTCACCGTTTCTTTTTATCTCATCAGATTTCTTTTTTGCTTCTTCGATGATCTTCTTTGCTTCATTTTGGGCGTTGCTTAATTCCTTTTCAGCTTTCTCTTTAGCTTCTTTCACGATGTTTTCAGCTTCGATCTTAGCTTTTTCAACACCTTCGGAATAGATCTTTTCAGTTAATTCCTGAAGTTTCTTTTCCATTGAACTCTCCATTTATTTTAATTTATATGTTTTTTTCTTAGACAACCCGCAAGTGAGTCTCTTTTTCAGTGTAAAGTAAGAAATAATCATTACTCAAGAAGATCCGGACATCCCGCTTCACACGCGAGTGTAAAGTTAATTTTTTTTTAAATAT
>JAFGVM010000014.1 GCA_016937995.1 Candidatus Delongbacteria bacterium | reverse complement strand
GAAGCTGCTGATAACGGAACGACAATATTCGTTACAACACACTACATGGATGAAGCTGAATACTGCAATAGAGTTTCTATCATGGTCGATGGTAAGATCGTAGCTCTGGATAAACCTTCCGAGCTTAAAAAACAATATTCTGCTGATTCAATGGACGGAGTATTTCAAATATTAGCCAGGGGGACCTCTACAAAAGGGTAATTTTAATGATATTTCAATTTAAACAGCTGATAGCATTTGTCAAAAAGGAATTCTTCCACATTTTCAGAGATGGAAGGACTTTGCTGATCCTGTTCGGTATTCCGGTCATGGATGTCATTCTTTTCGGTTTTGCTTTGACCAATGAAGTTAAGAATGCTGAGATAGCTGTCATTGATTACTCCAGAGATAACTATACGATAAATATTACGAATAAAATTCTTTCGTCTGAATATTTCAGTTCGGTACAATACTTTGACAAATATGATGACATCGGGACTTCATTCATGAACGGTTCTGCTCAGATAGCTTTGATCTTTCCGGAAAAATTTGCAAATAAACTTGATCATGATGGCAATGTCGATGTCCAGATAATTGCTGATGCTTCAAATATCAATACCGCTGTAATGCTTACGAACTATACTTCCTCTATCATTGTAAATTACAGTTCAGAGATAAATCCAGATATGAAAATGCTTATTCAGCCTAAGGTCAGAATGATATATAATCCGGAACTTAGGTCGGTATTTGTATTTATACCGGGCGTAATGGCTCTGGTGCTGATGATAGTATCTGCTATGCTGACCTCTATCTCTCTTGCAAGGGAAAAGGAACTTGGAACAATGGAACTGCTGATGATCACTCCGTTACGGCCGATCACGATAATAATCGGCAAGGTTCTCCCCTATCTGATTCTTTCAGTTATAAACAGTGGAATTATC
Organism: Candidatus Delongbacteria bacterium; assembly: GCA_016937995.1. Taxonomy (GTDB): domain Bacteria; phylum UBA4055; class UBA4055; order UBA4055; family UBA4055; genus WTAK01. The sequence continues at coordinate 6,971 of JAFGVM010000014.1, read as the reverse complement.
ATCGGAATGGGAATGTATGTCTTCAATATGCCTATGGAAGGTAATATTTTCATCTTACTTGCAGAATCCACTTTATACGCTATTACAGCACTTTCTCTGGGCATTTTAATATCGACGAAGGCAGAAACTCAACAGACGGCAATGTTCGCTTCTTTGATAGGTTTAATGCTTCCTACAATACTTCTAACTGGATTCATCTTCCCTGTTGAAAGTCTTCCGGAGATACTTCAATATGTTTCATCAGCTATACCCGCAACCTGGTTCATCAAAATAATTAAAAATATCATGATCAAAGGTCTCGGGATAGAATACATCTGGAAACCGACACTTGTTCTCGCAGGAATGACGGTGTTCTTTATTCTTCTGAGCCTTAAAAACTATAAATCGAGAATGTAAATGAAGAGAATTTTTTACATAGTCCAGAAGGAATTTATTCAGATTTTCAGGAATAAAGCTCTTTTACCTTTGATCTTCATTGTTCCTATAGTCCAGACAGTGATCCTTTCCTATGCAGCTACCTATGAGATCAAGGATATAAAGCTATCTATAGTTGATCATGACCTTTCATCGTCTTCAAGACAACTTGTAAATAAATTTGAGGGATCTGAGTTCTTTATCGTCGAGGATTTTGAATTCTCTGTGGAAAATGCTCTGAAAAAATTCGACAGTGATGATAGTGATATTATTATCGTTCTGCCTGAGAACTTTGAAAATAATATTTTAAGAGAAAATTCCGGTGAGATCCAGATACTTGTAAATGCTATCAATAATCAGAAAGCTGAACTTGCATTTTTTTATGCTAGCTCTATCATAGGTGATTTCAATCAGGATATTTCCATGAAGCTAATACCTTCTTCTGCTGTGAATAATTTCAAAAATATTAATGTTATTCCGAACTACTGGTATAATCCATCCTTTGATTATCCTACACTGATGGTCCCCGGGATCGTAGCTGAACTAGTTACTCTGCTTACGATGCTTTTAACTGCTTTAAATATTGTCAGGGAAAAAGAGATCGGAACTATTGAACAGCTGAATGTTACCCCGATCAGAAAGCATGAACTTATTATCGGTAAGATGATACCTTTCTGGTTCATCGGTCACCTGATATATTTTGCAGCTCTCGGAGTAGGAAAGCTGATCTTTGATATACCTATTGAAGGAAACCTGCTTTACGCTTTTGCGTTTATCTCCACGCTGCTATTCGTTGTTCTTGGGCTTGGATTATTAATATCTACGACTGTGAATACTCAGCAGGAAGCAATGTTCGTTTCATTCTTTTTTGTAATGTTCTTTATTCTTACCAGCGGTCTTTTTACTCCGATCGAGAGTATGCCGAACTGGATCAAAATACTGAACATTGGCAATCCAATTAAATATGCTGTCGAAGTTAACAGACTGATCTTGTTGAAAAATGCAGGCTGGAATGTTGTCTCAGGGTTCTGTGTTAAAATGCTTATCTACGCTGCGATCGTAAATTCTCTCGCCGTCTGGAGATATAAAAAAACTGTGTAAAACCTTACCTTTTTAATTTACTTTTTGAATAATTATTCTTATCTTGTGATATGTGTCACAACGACACTATAAAAAACATCTTAATTTCTTAAGAAAATAATAAATACCGGGGCGTTAATTGTTAAATCAATTTTTTAAAAATAAAAATAAAGCATTCGTTGTAGATATTTTAATAGTTCTGCTCTTCACTTTCATTGGTTTTATCTTTATTACTTATGGTATTGCTATTCATAAAAATAATACTAAAGATATTACCATATTTATACTAATGCTTGTTTCTTTAAGCCTTAATTTTATATTCATTTACAGATGGAAATGTGTCAAAAAATTGAATCATGATTTTCAGGATAGTGAAAAAGCACTAAAGAAAAGCGAGCACAGGTATAGAACTCTTGTGGAATCTCTTATCGAGGGAATTGGAATTGTAGATGAAAATGAAGTTTTTACTTTTGCAAACAAGGCCGGGAACGAGATATTTGGTTGCGAAGGCAATGAACTGGTAGGTAAAGGTCTTAATGAATTCACTTCTTCTGAAGATTTTAATTTTATCCTGAATAAAACAGCGATCAGGAAAAAAGGTACAACCGAGGTTTATGAACTTGATATTATTCGTTGCGATAAACAGATCAGAACAATTCTTGTAAAAAGTTCACCTGTTATTGATGAAAATGGTGAATATAAAGGAGCATTTGGACTTTTTACTGATATTACAGAGCAAAAGCAAATCGCTGAGAAAAAAGAAGAACTTATAAAGGAATTGGAAATCAAATTAGCTGACGGCGATAAAATAGCTTGTGGTTTTATTCCTATTTGTGCTTCCTGTCATCAGATAAGGGATGAAGAAGAAAACTGGCATCCTGTCACAGATTATCTGTCTCAGCATACTAATATAAAATTCTCACATTCTATCTGCCCTAAATGTAAGATAGAAATTTACGGTCCTGATAAAAATTAGTTTTATCTAACTTTCAAGCATAATATCAAACCACATTTAAATTCCTGTTAAATATAATTTGTAATATAGCCCTATACTTTATACATTATGTCATAGAAATCAAATGGAAAAATTATGACAAACGAATTCAGTAAATTAAAAATCAATGATAAATTATTAAAAGCTCTCGAAGTTGAAAAAATATCTATACCTACAACGATACAGCAAAGAACAATACCATTTATTTTTAACAAAAAAGATATAATTGCCAGCTCTGAAACCGGTACAGGAAAAACTTTAGCTTATCTGCTACCTATGATCCAGAATATGGATATTGATAACAAATCTCTTCAAGTGGTGATCCTGGCCCCTACCTATGAACTTGTTATACAAATTCAAAGTCAAATTGAAAGTTTAATTAGCAACTCAGGAATTAAAATATCAGTCCAACCTGTACTAGGATCAGTTCATATTAAAAGGCAGATCGAGAATCTAAAGAAGAAAAGCCCTCAGATAATTGTGGCATCGGCTGGAAGACTCCTGGAATTGATCACTCGGAAGCGTATAATAATGCATACTGTGAAGACTATAATTCTAGACGAAGCTGATAAGCTTATTGATGATAATAATATCGTACAAACTAAAGCTATAATCAAAGCTACGATGAAAGATCGTCAGTTAATGGCATTTTCAGCTACCATACCAGATAACTCCAAAGAAAAATTGATTGAATTGATGAAAGAACCTGAAGTTATTATTATTAAAGATACCCAGGTTACAACTTTGAATATTTCTCATGAATACATAGTTTGTGAGCAGAGAGATAAGATCAAGATCTTGAGAAATCTTGCTGCAAACATTAAAAACCTGAAAGCTATTGTATTTTTAAACAAAAGTGATGATCTTGAAATTCTAAATGATAAGCTTAAATTTCATAACTTGAAAGTAGATTGTATCCATGGGTCATGGCAAAAATCTGAAAGAGAAAAAGCGATCAGAGATTTCCGAAGCAATAGAATTAATCTACTGGTTGCATCTGATATAGCTGCCAGAGGCCTGGATTTCAAAAATGTAAGTCATATTATAAATTTTGATATTCCTGAAGACCCGAAAAACTATACTCATAGAGCCGGGAGAACCGGTAGAGCCGGCGAAAAAGGTGTTACTATTTCTCTTACTACTGAATACGAAACTAAATTTCTCAAAAAAATTGAGAGAAAACTTCAAATAACTATAAATAGATCAGACTTAAATATCCCATAAATTCATTGACAATACAATTCTATAATATTATATTGGGGTCTGTCTTTTGACATGCACCATTAGCTCAGCTGGATAGAGCACCGGATTTCTAATCCGTAGGTCAGAGGTTCGAATCCTCTATGGTGTACAAAATCTTTAAAAAGCTTCCCTTCCGGAAGCTTTTTTTATTTTAGATTATGATTGATATTATAGCATATTTTGGCTTTATTACACTACTGTATCAAAGAAAGCATCAAAAAAGGGAATAAATGAATAATAAAGTAGAACTATTGGCTCCTGCAGGAAACTATGAGAAAATGATAACAGCTATCCAGTTCGGAGCTGATGCAGTATATCTTTCTGGAAAATCGTTTGGAATGAGAGCTTTCGCAGGTAATTTCAGTAATGAGGAACTTGAAAATGCTGTGAAATATTGCAAAGAAAATAATGTCAGATTATATGTAACTCTTAATATCATAGCTCATAACGAAGACCTTATCGGTATTGAGGATTACTTAAAATTCCTTTATGAAATAAAAGTTGATGCTATCATCGTATCCGATTTAGGAATACTAAGCATCGTTAAAAGAGTTGTTCCTGAGATCGAAGTTCATATTTCAACTCAATTCTCAGCTATGAACTATGAAACAATCAAATTTCTTGAAAGCCTGAATGTTCAGAGGATAATTTTACCCAGAGAATTATCTTTAGAAGAAATTAGAGAGATCCGTGCTAAGACCGATATAGAACTTGAGATGTTCGTTCACGGAGCAATGTGTATGGCTTACTCAGGAAGATGTATGCTGAGCTATCATACAAAGGACAGAGACGCGAACCGTGGGGAGTGTAACCAGACCTGCAGATTCAAGTATGATATTTCAGCAGAACAGATCCCGGAGGGCTTTTATATTGAAGAGGAAGCTAAACGCGGAACATATTTTTTTAACTCCAAGGACCTGTGCCTGATTGAATATATCCCGGAGATCGTTAAAGCAGGTATAAATTCTATCAAGATCGAAGGAAGAATGAAGACACTCAGCTACCTGTCATCTGTAATTAAAACGTACCGTGAAGCTCTTGACAGATACTCAAATGATCCGGAAAATTATAAAACAGACCCTGAATCGTTGATCGAACTGAAAAAAGTCTCCAACAGAGGTTATACAACTTTCAAATTCCTTGATAAAAGTATTGAAGCTTCTCAGTCATATGATACCGGTAAAGCAGAAATTACACATGAGATCGTAGGTCTGGTAAAAGAGATAATTAACAAAGAGAAAATGGTGGTTGAGGTAAAAGGAGCTTTCTATCCAGAGCAGGAAATAGATATCGTTATACCCGGAAAAAGAATATTGACAGTCAGTTTCAGGGAAATAAAAGATGCTATCGGTAGAGATGTTTATAAAACAAACCCAAATCAGATTGTTGTGCTGAAATATTTTAAATCAGTTGTTCCAGGTTCAATTTTAAGAGCAAAAGTATAAATGATTACTGAGATCAAAACTGAAGGTATAATCCTTAAAAGTAGTGTTCATGGGGAAAACAGCAGACTTATTAATTTCCTTACACCTGACTTTGGAATGATTCCTATAATCAAGCATGGTTTTACTTCAAAAAAAAATACCGGCAGATCAATTTTACAACCAATGAATTATGTTAAACTTGAGATACTCAGGGAGAAAAATAAATATAAGATTATTGATTTTGAATTGATGAAGAATTATTCTTATATTAGAGATCATTACGAAAAGACCACTGTAGTTCTAAATATATTTGCAGTATTGAACACATTACCTTTAAATGACCTCGACGGGAACAGGATGACGTTCTTTCTGGTAAAAAAATTATTGGAAGCAACTGACATGGATCATGAATTTTCATCTCAGAATACTGAAATTTATTTTTATTTCCAGCTTGCTTGGTGCCTGGGGATAAAATTCACTATTACAGACAATTGTATCAATTGTAATTCCAATAATATTACAGACTACCTTGATATGACCAACGGTAACCTTCATTGTAAAAAATGTAAAAATATGTTCGACCACAGTTTTCCTATATCTGAAAAATTATCCACATTTCTAAAGAGCATTTCAAAAATAAAATTTGAAGAGTTATACAAGATTAAACCACAGAAAGAATATTTAAAAAAAGAATTTATCAATATGTTCAACACATATACAAATTTTCACATTAATTACAGGATCGCAAAATAATATTAGAGGATCAAATTATGACTCTTTTGGAACGTAAGGAAAGAAAAAGTTATTCAGAGGAAGAACATCTTAAACAGATAAACCAGTTCGTTAAGATCGAAAATTTTATCAATGAAAAGCTGTTATTCTCAAAAATTTTTGATATTGATAATCCTGATCATTATGTTTGGAAACTGGGAGCAATGGGTAAACTGATCAAAAATAATTTAATCGCATCCTGGAAAAACACCACAGTCCTTTCACTGAACAATATATACGGTATGGATAAAATTACAAATACGGACGTTCTGGATAAATTTTCAGAACTGTTCCGTTCAAAAAAAATGGAGATCCCTTTCGGTATAAATCGTATCTCAAATGTTAATGTTGAACAATTTGAGTCTGCCGAATTTACATTTCATAGCGGAGATTCCAATCATATAAATATGGATTATTTTGTTGTCCCGTCAACTTCTGAAGCCATGCTGAAAACATGGAATGACTTCGTTATTGATTTTTTTTACAAGATCGGATTTAATGATGAAAATATTGTTACCGAGTTTCAGAACATTGTAGATCATCCAAGCACTGATGATTATTTCTTTGACCGCTATATCACAAAATTCAAATTTCCTTTCGGTGAAGAAACTGTATTCACTATTTCTGATAGAATTGATTTTTACTTTGAGAATTCGGAGAGAAGCTTTTCAGAAGAGGAAATTAACAGTCTCAGGATAAAAGATACTTTAAGAAACGAGAAATTATTACCGCATATGCTGAGCATCAATATTGATGTTGACAAATTGATATTGGCTTTAATATTTAATGGCTATAGAGAATTACAGGTCAGAAATGCAATAATACCAACAGTGATCTTCTCTCCTCAGATAGCCCCGGTCAAGTGTTGTGTATTCCCTTTGAGTTCAGTTGACAGGAATGTTCGAATGAGATCAGAGAAGATACACACTGACCTGAACAATGAATTCAAAACCCTTCTTGATGAAAAAGGAACTTTGGAAATAAGATCTATGAAATATAAAGAGATCGGAGTACCTTATTTTGTAACAGTTGATCCGGAACTGCTT
>JAFGVM010000013.1 GCA_016937995.1 Candidatus Delongbacteria bacterium | reverse complement strand
TTCTGTTGACGTTTCTTCAATCGACGGAAATATGCCACTTGAAACAAAACTAGAGCAGAACTATCCAAACCCATTCAACCCAACAACAGCGATTAACTTTTCTTTAGCAACTGCTGGAAATGTTCAAATGAATGTATACAACTTCTCTGGACAGCTTGTAAATTCATTAGTTGATGGTCAAATGAGTGCTGGTTACCATACAGTTAACTTTGATGCTTCAAACTTAAGTGCAGGAGTTTACTACTACACTTTAGAAGCAGATAACAAAGTTATGACAAACAAAATGGTTCTTGTTAAGTAATTGTCATCATAAAATAAAAAAAAAGACTGTGTTTAACACAGTCTTTTTTTTTATTAATGTGAAATACTATTTCCTAAGATCTAAGTAATAATCTGCGAACAAATTCTCTAATAATACTTCATTAATTACAGTTTTATATTTTCTAATAAGGTATTTATTCCAAAGTATTTCAAGTTTTTCTAATTTTGGTTTTTCAATTAAGTATTTTATTTTGTTTTTTACCTGATCAATGGGCAATAAAACATCATTATTTCTAAATTCAGATTTGTTATTGTTGTAATATGCTTCGTATTCTTTATTCGAAATATTTGGAAGAAAACGAGGTAAGTACTGATATCTAAAATAATGATTGAATTCAAATATTGAGAAATTCATACTTCTGCTAATGATATCTTCTCTTTCTGTGTAACCTGATTCATCAGCAAAAATATTCATTAAGTAGTTTTCGTAAAATTGGTAGATGTATTGGATTAAATTATTCGAGCTGTCAAGAGTTTCATTATTAGATAGATCAAACTTTGATAAAGATGATTTCAAGTCCTGATAAGTTAGATTCTTACAATCAGAAGATGCTACAATAATATCTTTATTTGAATCATTTACAAAGCTAAATGGATCAGAATTTACCTTAAATGTTAGATTAGAAAGTTCATAAGATTTCTTAATAAAACTATCAATATTTGTATTATTAAGCTCTAAACGATACTTCCGATAAAGAAAATCAATAAAAATATTGTAAGCTTCTTTATGATCTTCTAAATTATTTTTCACTAATTTATCTGAAATATAATCTTTAATAATTTCATACTCAACAATATCGTTATTAGCATTTATTTCATTCAATTGCAATATACACCATCCTGAATTAGTTTTAAATGGGAGTGAAATACTCCCTGCTTTAAGTTCACATAATGAATTAATAAAAGATAATGGATATTCTTCGATATCAATCCACTCACAATCAGCTTTAATACTTAATGAGTCATGTTTATTTAAAGAATTATCAATAAGCATTGATAAGTTTGTATTATTTGTGGTAAGAAAAAGAAAAATCGAATCTGCAATATTTTTTGTTTCTACAACTATATAACTAACATTGTAATTAAAAAATATCGCATTATAAACAGATTTTATATCTTTTTCAGAGAATAATTTATTTTGAACACTGTCAACCAAAAGATATTTTTTTGTTGCGATATAGTAAATATTGCTTTTTATTCTTTCTTTAAGTTCAGGGGTCGTATCAATTTTCATGAGAATTGCATGTTGGATGATTAATTTATTAGTTAAATAATTTCTAAAGAATTCTTTGTTCTTCTGGATTGATCCTGATTTTGCATTGCGATAGCTGAAATTATAAATATTTTTTAAAAGTTCATTCTCAAATTCTTTTTGTGAGATATTACCACCATCCCATGAAGCAATATAATCTTCCGAAAAAAGTTTAGTGTAAATCGTAGATATTAACATAACAAACACAAGTGCTTTAATATATTTCATCTATTTGAACCTCCATTAATTTCGTTTTATACTCAGAAATATAATTTTTGTTTCTTATGTAGTAATTTAATCGAAAATGGAACTAATGTAAAGTTTATCAGTATACTTACTTTGTAGTATTTACTATAGAAAAGATTATTGTTAAAAAGTGAGGAATTTATGCTTAAAACAGTAACAAGATTGTTATTAACAATTCTGATATCAAGTTTGCTATCAGAAGTAATAACTTTTAACATTAACGACTACACGATAGATCTAAAGAATCATAAAATTGAGCATATTGATGAAAGCAGTATTTACAAGCATATTTATAAGGATTCTTTAAGATTATCTATTACAACTGATTTGCTAGAATTTTCTTCTGGAAAAATCCCATTGTATGTTCTTGTAGATTCAATAGAAACAGTGTTTGTAAATAATATTATCGAAAGTAATGATCCTATAGAAAACGAAAGAGCAGAAAATCCGAAATATAGTAACGAGCCGATAAAACTTGGAGGTAGAGGTATACTGAGACACAAGTACCTTGCTGTTTTAGAGACATTTCCATTTATATTTAAGGAAGATTCATTATTTTTTATTCCAAGATTAGAATATTCTTACCAAGATAGTTTTGTTATTCCAAGTAAAGAGTATCCCATTTCAGAAGAAATAGATATGATCATAATTACCACCGAGAGTTTTAAGGAAGCTTTTGAACCTTACAGAATCTTTAAGAATAAAATGGGACTAACTACCAAAGTAAAAACAATAGAAGATATATATAAGCAATTTCAAGGTGAAAATAATGTTATAAAAATCAGGAATTTTATTAAAGATACTTATAACAAAAACAATATAAAGTATGTTATTTTAGGAGGAAATTACGATGTGATTCCTGTTGGGTTCGGACACCCTATTGACGAGAAAGGGTCAGTACCCACCGATACCTTTTATTCTAATCTTGATGGTGAATTGGATTTAAATCAAAATGGAGTATACTTAGAACAAGAAGATTTTATAGACTTTTATAGTGATGTATCTGTGGGTAGGGTTCCTGGAATGAATATAAATGAAATTGAAGCCATTATAAAAAAAGATATTGATTATTTTACTGGTAATATTGAACAACGGTTGGGATTCAATACATCATCATTCTTATCGGGATTTAATGTTTTCTATGATAGAGATGGGGAAAAATGGTGTGAAATAGTAAAGGACGAATTTCCTTCGTATTTTAACGTTAGTACTTTTTATGAAGAAAATTCTCTTGAATTCAACCAACAAACCTTACTAAATGCTTTGAATTTAGGTTATAATATATTTTATCATCAATCTCATGGGGATTATAATAAAATTGGGCAAAATGAAAATAAATGGGCTTTGTGGAGTGATCATTTTTATAACCTAAATGGTATTTCTGGATTATATTTCATCTCATCTTGTCATCCCGGAGATATTTCATATTCAGGGCTTTCGCAAAAAGCTATGATTAATCCTAGCGGAGGTTGCATTAATTATATAGGTTCATCTGCAGAAGAATATCCTGCTGCTTCCATAAATATGCATTCTGTATTTTTTAACCATATATTTAAAGGTAAAGATATGGGAGAGAGTATCACCTTGTCAAATCTGCTTATTTACGGTGATCTAAACAGAAATCCAGTAGGAAGATACCAAGTTCAATGCTATAATATTCAAGGAGATCCTTCCAATAAGTTATTTCTAAGAGAACCAAGAAATATTGGTATCCTTGGTATTAATCAATTCAAAAAAGGAAGTGGATATGTAAACGGTATATTTAATATGGTCCCAATTGAACCTGTTGAAATAACTTTGATAGCTGATGGAGAAATTATTTCTAAAACAACTACATCAAATCAGTCTTTCAGATTAGACTATGAAAATCTTTTTACTGACAGTGTTTATGTATATTATCACTCTCAGGAGTGTTATCTGAAGGAAAAGGGTTACAAAGTATATGATAACAATGACACTGAAATAGAGATAACAAATCTTGGTATCGATGATGATAACAACACCGATATTTGCGAATCAGGAGATCATTTCGCTTTGAATTTCGATGTTAATGTAAGTTTGAACGAGCTTAATCACGATTCTCTGATAGTTTATCTTTCACAAAATAATGATGAAAATTTTAATTTTATAAATGATAGTATGAAAATAGCAATTCCGGCCTTGAATGATTTAACAAACATCTCAGTTTTTGATATTGTATATGATCCTTTAACTAAAGCAAAGCCGGATTCTTCACTCAAAGTAAAATTGAATTTCCAGATCGATGGAGGTTCATTATTATTGCAGAAGGATATTTATATACCTTACTCAGATCCGGTTTTGAAATTGCAGTCAGTTTCATTTACAGGGAATAATATTTTGCCTACATTTATTAACGACTCTCAAGGATTAATAAACAAGGTTCAAATTTCTTTGCTTGAGATAATTAAAGAAGATGAAACTTCCATTAAAGGTACAAAAACATTATATAACGTCTCAGGTTTATCCGTTGTAAAAAATGATACTCTGGTATTTGCAGCAGACTCAACAAAAATATATAAATTTGAAATTGTTATTAATGATGAATATACTTACGATACATCTGATTTTAAAGCCTATACTTCCGGATCAGGTAATATTACTTTAAATACAGATTATTCGCCAGGGAGAGTCAATTTACAATGGACCCATGATCTTTCAGGAGATTTTAAATACAATGTGTACATTGATACAGATATTAATTTTACTGATCCGGTATTGAAAAATTTTGAATCTTTGAATACTTCAAGTTACACATTTTACGACGATCAAGTTTCGAATTTGTATGTCCAAGTTGCTCTTTTGGATACAAACAATGTGGAATTTATCTACTCCCCTGTTAAAGAAATAAATTTCATCCCATTGTATACAGGGAAGGAATTTAAAATAAATCAGTATGAAATGTATAATCCGATGTTTGTTGATAACAAACTAATTGCGAACCTGATAAATTCATCTGTATCTGGAATTAATAAGGATGGGTCATTGATAAATGGAACAGGTATTATACATGAATCTGAAGTTCAAGGGTTTTCAACAGCGTTACAACAAGGATATGCAATTGGAGATGTTAATGGGGACGGAGCAAATAATATTGTAAATTATTTGAGGAATGTAGGTGATAGTGTTCAGGTAAAAGTAGTAGATCTTACAACGGGAAATAAGATAGCATCAAAGAAAGTATATGGATATTTTATGGAAACGACACCCGTTCTTGTGCAGTACGATGAGGACCCGGAGTTGGAAATAATGATATCATGTTTTAATGGAAATATTGCAGGTGATCCAAAGGGAGCATACTTTTACATGCTTGATTATGTAAATGGAACTCTGGAAATGGTTTCAGGATTTCCATTAATTTCAGCTTATGGTCAGTATTATACACATACTCCTTCTCTAATAGATCTAGACAACAATGGTATCAAAGAGATAATCGCTGATTGCTACAATAAAATAGAAATATATAGCTCTTCAGATCTTTCCCATATAACAACATATGGATTATCTACTGGAATTCAAACGGCATTGTCATACTGTGACATAGATGATGATGGCCAAATTGAAGTATTCGCAATTTCTGAAAGCATGGGTAATACAGGAAAACTTTTCGGATATAGATTTGACGGTTCTACATTAGGAGAGATATTAAGTATTTCAGGAGGTATTTCAATCAGCATGAAATCTTCAGCATTTTCTGATCTGCTTCCACCAGTATCATTTCCCGATATTGATGGAGATTTAACGCCTGATATAGTTGCACTAACTTCCTCTAAACTTTACATCTATGATAACCAATTTAATTCAAGAAACAATTTTCCAATTGATCTGGACTCCAGAATAGAAACAAATAATTCTTCTGCACCTTCTTTTGGTGATCTTGACGGAGATACAGTATTAGATGTTTTATTCATGGATGCGAATTTTAGAATTTGGTGTTATTCAGGATCATCGGGATCTTTAATAAAAGGATTTCCTATACAAGTAGAAGATATCGGCAGAACCGAGATGACCGCGCTACCAATAATGGATCTTGATGGTGATAATGATCTTGAATTTGCGGTAGGTACTAATAATGGAGTAATGCTGGTGTATGATTATCCCACTAATACTACAAGGATAGATACTTACGATAAATTCAGAGGTGACCAGTATAATTCAGGACTCTTTAGTGTAGTATTAGGAGTTCCCGGTAATATTTCGACAGTACAAAGCGGTAATGACCTTGTGATATACTGGGATCAAGTGGCAACTGCAACAAGTTACAAGATATTCATATCAGATGATCCATATTCCGGATTTGTACTTTTGGATGAAACGAGTGATGAGAATTATACGGTATATAATATAACTGATACTAAAAAATTCTATTATGTTATTGCGATCAAATATTAATATATTATAAATTATAATTCAATATAAATATTCTAACAGATATTACTAATAGGTTAAGTTTCATTTATTTTATCAATCTTGCTGAAGGTAACATCCGCCCAATTAACAATAATACCCATAAAAATTGGTTGAAGGATCCAAAAAGATCTCAATTCAATCAGTATACCTTTATAAATAAAATAAACAGACAAGATTAGAGGCAAATATATCATCCATACAAACCAGTACATTTTTATATTACGTTTATTCGCAATAATATCGTAAAAAATCACTATTATTGGACTAGTCCATATAAACCACTCAATTGAAGCACTTGGAATTGTAGAAAAAAAATTATCCCAAGATGAGAACGCTAAAATTCTAGAGGATTTAAAAAATAGATATCGCCAAGTTAAGAAAGGTATTAATGTCCCAATTACAATAGGGAGAGATATAATTGAAGCATTTTTCAATCCATTTTTGAAAACGTAGTAAATAAATAGTATAACTGGTACAAATATTGCTTTTTCCCATAAAAAGCCTGATAAAAAGCACAAACAAGCAACCTTGATATATTTTTCTTTCATTCCGGTCAATAAAATAAAAAACATTATGCCAACACCATAAAAATCTGATGGATGATAGAAATGTCTCTTAAAAAGCAATGGAGTTGTTCCGAGTAACCATAGAATTGCTAAAATTTGACTTGAAAACCTATCGGTATACTCTTTTAAAAACCAATAAGCAGAGAAAACTAAAAAAGAAATACCTGCAAAGTCAATTAATGCAAAACTTAAAGAGCTTGAAATACCAATTGATTTCAAAATTAAATAACATTTAACCATGATATACATACTGTAAATGTAGTCAATCTTTGCAGTTCCATTAATTATTTCCGGGATCAAATTTTCCCTTGGTTCCAAGTTCGGATTTGAAATAAATCGAACATAATAATAACCAAATAACAATGCAATCCATACACATATCATTCGTATAAATGTTTTATGTTTTTTATTTTTTTGAATAGACAGGATATTATTTAGTTTCATGATACTCATTCTCAGTGTTAACTGCCCAAATATTTTCTTTTGAATCCACGCTAGCAACAATATTATCTACAGAGACCATAGCTGATAACATTGAGTGATCAGCATTATTGTATTTATGCATTCCATTTCTGCCGATTAAAAAAAGATTGCCAACTTTATCTGTATAATCTTTAACGATATCAAATTGATCATAAGTGCCAAAATAAGCAGGATAAGTTTTGGGCATTCTAATTACAGTAGAATCAAGTACATCATCTTTTGATATAATATCAATTTTTTCAAGTTCTGCAATGGCAAAACTTGCAAAATCGCTGTCAGATTTACTCCAGAGTTCATCACCTTCATTGCAGAAATATTCCAGCCCTAACCAAATATTATCAGGATCTTTTAAAAGATATGGACTCCAGTTATTGAAAACCTGAATTCTACCGAGTTTTACATCTCTTTCCTGAACATATATCCAATTATCAGGAATAATGTTATTTATTGTTGGGATATTAGTTTCATTTTTGATCTTCATTCTTTTCAATAGAACACCAACGGTAATAAAATCTCTGTATATCAAACCTTCAGAGATCTGCATAACTTCTATTGGAGAAGGAGGGTAAATCCCTTTGATAAGCTCCTTGACAGGCATTGTAGAAAAAGCAAAATCTGCGTAAATTTCCTTTTCATCTCCAACAGAGTTATTTTTAATCAGAACGCTTTTAACCGTGTTATCTAAAATATTTAGTCCTATAACAGTATGATCAAAGTATATTTCACCACCCATGGAAATAATCTGGCTAGCAACTTCTTCCCATAACTGCCCCGGACCCAGTTTCGGGTAAGTGAACTGTTCGATCAATGTTGTCTCAATATTCTTCGGAGAAACTGAACTGCCTTTAAAAAATATATTCTTGAAAGCATGTAAGACTGCTTTTTTCAAAGATAGCTCTTTAATTCGTTGCGCACCCCATTCAGGCTTTATCTTACTGCAAGGTACACCCCATACTTTTTCTGTATAATCTTTAAAAAAAAGTAGATAAAGTATTTTACCAAATCTATTAATGAAAAAATCTTCCAGAGTCTTCTCATTTCTGATTGGAAACAACTTATACTTGATATAACTGAATCCGATTTTTATGACTTTTATTACACCAAGATTATTAAAGGTATGCCATTTCAAAGATATCGGGTAATCAAAGAATGATCTCAGAAAAAATATTCTGGATAGGCGGTTTCTTGTTAGCATGACAAGATCTGTTGATTCTGGATCAGGTGCACTTTCAGATTCTGATAATACAACAGATCGGCTAAGGATTATGTCATCCCATGCAGGTTTTCCTGCCAAAGGTAATATATTTTGCCACCAATTCGTTATACGATCAGACTTAGAAAAAAATCTATGACCACCAATATCAATCCTGTTGCCTTTGTAATTGACTGTTTTTGAGATTCCACCTACATCAAATGATTTTTCAAAAATTATAGGTTTTATTGTTGTTCTCTTTAAGAGTTCATATGCAGCGGTAAGACCTGCCGGGCCTGCACCTATAATAATTGCAGTTTTTTGTGTCATACTTTTCCTATCGAAATAAAGTAAATTTTCTAACAAAGAAATTCCATAAATATACCAAAATAGCAGAAATGGATTTTGAAATCATATAATAATTATTAAGTTTTTCAGTAAAGAACCAAATAAAAAACTCATTTAATATTAGCCCGACTAGACCGATAAAAGCGAATACAAGTAATTCATTATGTTTAGATTTAAGATTTCTATTTTTAAAAACCCATAAAATGCTGATCTTATAATTTATTAATAATCCGATAAGGAAGGCAAATACAGCTGAAAATAAATAATGCATTTCACAATATTCGGTTAAAATGAAAAGAGCTGAAAAATCGAAAAAAAATGCGAAACCGCCTACGAATGTATATCTTATAAGTTGGATAAAAATATTATCTGTTTTTTGTCTTAGTAATGCTTCAATCATTAGATTTTCCTTTTATTGTCAAGATGACTATAACAAACCAGATAATTTTATTACGATAAAACTCAATTAAAAAATTGTATATGTATATTGTTTTATTTAGTTGTTCTGCCATGGTTAATGAAGTTAATAAATGAAATATACATTGTCAAGGGTGGAGTATTTAAATTTATTTAAAACAATGTTAAGCACAATATCTGTCAAAATAAATACAAAAAAAGGCGATCAATTCAGATCGCCTTTTTTGTAGAATTTATACTGCTAATATTCATTTATAAAGTTCAATTGGTATGTTGCTCCAAGTCTTATATTAAGCTCAGAAGCATTTCTCTGCCATTCATCTTGTTCCTGAATAGCAAATAACAAGCTTTCTCCAGCAAAACCAAAGAACACACTTATATCGGGTTTTACATAGTAGTTCACTTCACCTTCGATCATGAACCAGGTTGTAGACCCTGCAAGATTATTACGTGGATTATAATCAGGATCATCTGTCTGCTCACCAGTTTCACCATACTTCATACCAATTGTACCGTTAAAATTGATCTTTTTTGTGTAATCCCATGCTGCAAAAACTTTAGCAGTATACCACTGATATTTATAAGTTTCATCATTTAACTG
>JAFGVM010000099.1 GCA_016937995.1 Candidatus Delongbacteria bacterium | reverse complement strand
GCCTTTCCAACGAATTCCGTTCCATGATACCTCCAGATTTTTATTAAAGTTAACCTTTGGTATCATTTGATACAAACTTAAAATAGTATCTTATAAAATGGGGAGGGAAAAGAAAAAGGTGATCAGTTTTGATCACCTTTTTTAATTGTTATTCGATTCAGACTTAGTCTTTGATAAACTCAGACTGAATTTATTTAATACGTTTTCTTCAGATGTTCCAGCAATCCACCGTCATCTATGATGTTCTGCATTTCAGTAGGAAGTGGAGGAAAGTTAAACACCTTACCGCCAGCTTCAACTTCTCCTTTTAAAGCATCAACCTTTACATCCATACCCTCTTCATAGAAATCAACAAGCTCCGGTAATTCAAGCAAAAGTAATCCCTGATTAGTCGCACTTCTGTAGAATATCCTTGAGAATGATTTTGCGATTACAGCCTTAACTCCGACAAGTTTCATTCCGAGAGCAGGATGTTCTCTACTCGAACCACAACCAAAGTTCGATCCTGCAACAACAATGTCTCCTGCTTGAACTTTCTTTGAAAATTCAGGATCAAGGTCCTCAAAAAGATGTTCCTTGATGAAGTCAGGTTCAGTTGAACCGTAAGTGTATTTTCCAGGGAAAAGAAGATCAGTGTTAATATCATTCTGATCGTAATAGAAAATAGCCATTTAATACTCCTTTAAAATTTTTTAATATTTACTTTAAGGTATTTCGTAATGTTTTTATAAATATCATAGAATTCATCACGGATCTTACCGTGGTAAACCTGAGAATATTTCAAATAAGATTCTTTTATATCATCCAGCATTGATAAATTAATTTCAGTTCCGTAGTATTCATTTGGAGTGATAGCTGTCTCATCGTGTGGTGAACTACCTACAGAATAGAATTCAGGTGTTAATTCTTCAGGAAGTTCAATATCCTCCATCTCAAAATCTTCATCATCAAGTATGATCTGATAAATATTTTCAATTGAGATACCTCTTAATGCAAAGATCAGGATAGGATTGAAAGTAACCTCATTAATAATTCTGTGAAGAACTGTTGCAACATGGTCACATTTTTTTGATTTTTTACATGTACATCTGTATGTAAAATTAGCCCAGCCAGGGAATATGTCGATACCAATATCCTTCATCTCATCGTAAAATTCTTTAGAAAATTTTCCATTTATTATATCAAGAACATTATCCATTCTGTCCTTAATAAGTTCGATCAGTTTTTCACGTAAAATACCTGCAATAGGTTTAAATTCTATTGTAACTTCATAATATCCCTTTTTCCCGTCAAACACAACAGCTTCTACACATGCTTCATCAATTTCAAAATAAGTGATTGCTCTCTTATTGAACAATTTTCTACCAAGATTGAACTTGGTTATATTACTGTTCTCATAAAATTTTTGATAAATAGCATCATGCCACCATATATGTGAATGATTGTCAACGCTGTTGTTTTCTTGATCAAAATCCAAAATCACTATATCCTTTTGATTAATTTCATAAATTCTTTTTCAGACAGTTCAGATATTATACTTTCACCTTTAGGAATTATCCCGTCGGAAAGTTTGATCTTTGACTCTATCAGTTCATCGATCCTTTCTTCAAGAGTATCCTTTGTAATGAACTTATACACGAATGTATTTCTTGTCTGACCTATCCTGTGAACTCTATCAACTGCCTGATTTTCAACTGCCGGATTCCACCATCTGTCATAATGAAAAACATAATTTGCAGCCGTCAGGTTCAATCCCAATCCACCTGCTCTTAATGAAAGCACCATAGCAGGTATATTATTGTCATTTTCAAATTTTGCTATCATTTCCTTTCTTTTTTGCAAGTTTAAACTACCATGAAAAAAAAGTATATCTTTTCCAAGAGATTCTTCTAAATGTTTCTTTATCATCTTACCGGATTCTACGAATTGTGTGAAGACAAGTGTTTTTCTTTCTTCCTGATCTATAGTCTTTATCATTTGTCTAAGTGAATCAAGCTTTGATGATCTCCCGAACAGATCGTTTGAATTGTCCTTTAAATAATTTACAGGATGATTACAGATCTGTTTTAATCTGGTAATGACTGCAAGCATATTCATTTTTGACTTAAGCTTACTACCGGTGGTAAATTCTTTTTCTACATTTTTTATTTCCTGATCATATAGTAATATCTGCTCATCGGTAAGAGGTAAGTATATCTTTGTTTCCTGTTTTTCAGGAAGGTCCTGGATGATATTCTTATCTGTTTTCATTCTTCTCAGCACAAACGGTGATATTACTCCATAAAGTTGCTTCTTCTTTATTTCATCATCGTTTTTCATGATAGGTATTTCATACTTTGTCATGAAATTATTCGAATCTAAAAGTAAACCGGGATTAACAAAATCCATGATAGACCAAAGTTCCATAAGCCTGTTTTCTATAGGTGTTCCTGTTAAAGCGAATCTGTTGTCACCTACGAGTTTTTTAACGGCTTTAGCCTGATCGCTCAATGGGTTCTTTATGTATTGAGCCTCATCAATAATGATTGAGTCAAAAGAATATTTAAGGAACACATCAAGATCACGTTTTATAACACCGTAGCTGCATAAAATAATATTATAATCCTTGATTATGTTATTAATATCTTTTCTTCGATTCACACCGTAATGAAGATACGGTTTTAAGGAAGGTGAGAACTTCTTGATCTCGAGCTCCCAGTTGTATAACAATGTAGTTGGAGTAACTATCAGGACAGGTTTTTGAGGGTTCTTAAGCAATAGTAAAGCAATGATCTGGATCGTCTTCCCAAGTCCCATATCATCAGCCAAAATCACACCGAGTCCCATATTATCAAGGAATTTTATAAATGAAACTCCATCTTCCTGATATTTTCTTAATTTGCCGTTAAATCCTTCAATGTTTGAATCGATCTTAAAAACGGTGTCAGACGATTCTTTGTTCATTATACTTTCAAGTAAATGTGTCTTATCGACTTCAAAATCATCGGAGATATCATAATTAAGTGCCTCAAAGAACGATATCCCGTTCTCAAATCTTTCTTCTTCATTTTTCAGCTCTTTTATTATCCTTTTCAAAGATTGAAGATCAAGTTCAATGTATTCATCATCTATTTTTACGAACTCTCTGTTTTGGGATAAAAGCTCTTCAATTCTTTGCTTTTCTATCTCTTTTTTACCTGCAAAGAGCTTCCATCTAAAATCGAGAATGAGATTAGACATGATACCTTTAGACAAGGAGGATAATGTTCTTCTCTGGAAAGTTACTTTTGCACTTAATTTTTTAATTCCCTTATAAAATTTAGGATAGAGGATCACAATTCTGTTCTCTTTCAGATCAATAGAATCATACTTTAAGAATTTAAGCAGTTCCTGTTCTGTAAGGTCAACATATTCCGGCTTTGGAGAAAGCAATGAATCTTTTATATACTGCGTAAACTGGGATGCTCTGATCAATTCAGAAACAAAGAAACGTTTCAATTTTTCATCTCCCTCGTAGATATCTTTTGCAGAGATCACACTGTCATCATTAAGCAGTCCGTAATTTATTCTCCAGCATTGGTCGCCGGTATTACTGAAATTCAATACAAATTTGTAGTTTGATGTTATCGTTGATACCCAGTTCTTCCACTCATCAAAATTATAATCACATATCTTAACATTATCATTTTTAATTACCAGATGTGCCAGATTGCTCGATCTCAATATTCTGTCAACATACTCTGAAGCATCACCCTTAGTAAGCAAGAACTGAATAATTGAATTCATTTGTGAACGGAGTAAGTTATTTATGAATTCCACTCTATCTTCAATCCTACCATTATCAAGTATAGAGATCATTGGAATATTATCAACGAATATTTTAAGCATTTCTTTTATCTGTCTGGTGAAATACGGATAATAGCTGAATTCATAATCATCCTCATCGTCTCTGTAGAAACCGGGAATAAAATATTTTTTTTCAATAAGTTTCCTTACAAATAAATTGAATTTGGTATAAAATTTAAAGGATTTAGATATTGAATAATCAGTATTTTGCATCAACTTTACCTGCTTGACAAAGTAGGTATAGTCATAAAAGGGGACCAAAGCACAATCAACATACTTTTTAAGAAAAGTTAGATCATTGAACTTTTCATTAACATCCGGGTAAAGTTCTTCGTCGTAAGAATCTAACAACCTGATATTATTGTAATGTGGGATATAGAAATCCCTGCTCATTGTATCATAGGTTGGTATGCTGTTCTTAAAGAACAGTTCATAAATATCTTCTTTAGTACCGAACTTATTGATGTTCTTTTCTTCGTCAAAGATCTCCAGCCAGACAAGATAACAATCTTTGCTGGCTGAATACTGGAAATCTGTATGGAAAATATATTTACGCATTCTTCCTTAAAACTTAATATACTCGATTATAATACTTCTCTCGGGTCTGAGATCATGCCGGTTATGGCACTTGCTGCAACTGTCGCAGGTGAAGCAAGGTAAATTTCAGCCTCTTTACTTCCCATTCTGCCCTTAAAGTTCCTGTTTGCAGTTGAAATAGTTCTTTCACCCGGAGCCATTACACCCTGATGTGCACCCAGACACGGACCGCAACCCGGAGGTAATATTGTTGCACCAGCTTCGATAAGGATCTCCAGAGTTCCGTCTTTCATTGCATCCATATATATTGATCTTGAGGCAGGAAGAACAAGCAGTCTCATATCAGGATGTATTTTTTTACCTTTTAAGATACTTGCTGCTATTTGAAGATCGTCCAATCTGCCATTTGTACAAGTACCTATCAATCCCTGATTTAATTTTACAGGACCTTCAAAAGCGTCAATATCTTTAGTGTTGTCAACTGCGTGAGGGAAAGCAACTTGAGGTTTGATCTTACTCAGATCATAATTTAAAATGCTTTCATATTCTGCATCAATGTCACCTTCAAAAGCTTCCCATTCACTGATGTTATTTGCCAGTAAATGATTTTTAAGTACATCGTCAACAGGGAAGAAAGCGCATTTACCGCCCATTTCTATAGCCATGTTAGCAATAGTCATTCTTTCAGAAACTGTCAGATTTTTAATTCCGTCACCGACATATTCAACTGATCTGTAATTCGCACCGTCTGCTCCGATATCTCCGATTATTTTCAGGATCAGATCTTTTGCGTAGACACCTTTTGAGAAAGATCCTGTAAGGTTGATCTTTATAGTCTTAGGGACTTTGAACCATGTTTTACCGCTGATCCACAGACCTGCAGCCTCTGTTCTGTCAATACCTGTTGAAAATGCTCCGAAAGCTCCATATGTACAAGTATGACTGTCACTGCCAACAATGATCTTTCCAGGACTTGCCAGACCCATTTCAGGTAAAACCTGATGGCATATACCGTGTCCTACATCTGTAAAATTCTTTATCTCGTTGTATTTTACAAATTCCCTAATATCTTTATGATTGATTGCATCCTGTTCTTTTGAGGCCGGCGCTACATGATCGATTATTACTACAAGTCTTTCAGGATACTTTACCTTTACACCTTCTCCGAAAGTTTTCAGCTTCTTTTTTATAGCGGCTGTATTATCATGAGTAAGGATATAATCCGGTTCAACGAAAGCTATTTCGCCGATCTGCAGTTCTTTGCCGACTCTTTTTGACAAAATTTTTTGAATGGTTGTTTGACCAGCCATTGGGATCTCCTAAAATTATTTTATTATTTTTTTCTTTTCTTTAACTTAAAAATATGTAGTTTGACTTCGTGCTTCTCTCTTTACTTTAAGTTATGAACATAAGAAAATAATTTGTTACACGCAAGTTTTATCTTTGAATATTATTGGAAATTAATTCATGTATTACTTAATAAGATCAGATGGATAATGTATAAAACTAAATAAATTTAACACTGCAAATAAGCCCAATTACCAATTTTATTACCTTGATTTTTATATAAATTACCTATAGATTTTACCGATTGTAAATTAATGAACAAAAGAAAGAATGAAAATTTTTGAGATAATAGGTGGTTTTTTTATAGGTTTCTTTGTTGAATCAGGTAAATACATTGATCTGACAAAAGATATTTGCATTAAAAGTTTTACGGTTCTCAAAAGAAGGGACCTGTTTTTTAATCAGGCTTATGAAGTAGGTGTGAAATCTATTATCCTTATTGTAAGTGTGGCTTTTTTCACCGGTACGGTAACGGCTTACCAGACAGGTGCTCAAATGGTAAATTTAGTTCCTTTGACATATTTAGGTGTGTCTGTTTATAAAATGATGGTCATGGAATTAGGTCCTGTGCTTACAGGTGTGATCATGGCAGGCAGATATGGTGCTTCTATAGCAGCAGAAATGGGTACAATGAAGGTTACTGAGCAGATCGACGCCTTAAAATCAATGGCGATCGAGCCGATAGAATTTTTGGCTGTACCGAGATTTATAGCAGCATTAATCATGTTGCCTATTGCGGTGGTCTTTGCAAATTTCATTGGTGTGATGGGAGGCTTTTTAATTTCTTATCTGTTCTTTGATCTGAATTTTCATGAATTCTTTAATGAGATACAAAATTTCTTTGATATGATGGATATTACTATAGGACTCGTAAAAACAGCAGTATTTGGCGGGATCATTTCCACAGTAGGTTGTTTTGTTGGTTTCGAGGCAAAAGGCGGTGCAGAAGGAGTCGGAAAGGCAACTGTGAAAGCATTTGTGTTATCATCTGTACTTATTCTTATCGCCGACCTTGTAATTGCATTAACGATGTTGTAGATAGATGATTTATATGAAACAAGATAAAAAGATAATATTTACCATTAAAGATCTTTCAAAGTCCTTCGGGAGTAAGGATGTCCTGAAAGATGTCAGCTTTGATATTTATGAAGGTGAAATTCTATGTGTTATTGGTAGGTCTGGAATAGGGAAATCTGTCCTTATCAAGCATTTGAACGGTTTGCTCGAACCTAACAAAGGTAAAGTTATTTACAACGGGAAAAATATATCCGATCTTAAACACAGTGATATTTACTCTCTAAGAAAGAAAGTTGCTATGCTGTTCCAGTCCGGGGCATTATTTGACTCAATGAACGTGGAAGAGAATCTTGCTTTGCCATTGCTTGAGCACACAAGTATGAAAAAAGCGGACATTACAAGAGAGATATCCGAGAAACTATCACTTGTTGGTATGGAAGGTATCGAGAAATTACATACTTCAGAACTTTCCGGAGGTATGAAAAAGAGAGTTGCTCTGGCCAGAGCTATTATGCAGTCTCCTGAAGTTCTCCTTTATGATGAACCTACTACAGGCCTTGATCCGGTAATCTCAGATATTATTAATGACCTTATTTTGGATATGAATTCAAAATATAATCTTACTTCTATTGTGATCACGCATGATATGAGATCGGTTAGAAAGATAGCTGATAGAGTAATCATGCTCCACGAAGGCAGGATAATTTTTGACGGAAACATCCCTGAAATTGAAGCTGCAGATGATCTAGTTATACAACAATTCATTTCTTAGACTACAAAAATACAACATATATCACTTTTGAACAGTAAACGGAGTAAATAATGAAAAGAATATTAGTGATTTTGGCTATGATCAGGATCGAATTACTGACTAAAAGTACGAAGATCAAAACTAACCAATAATCACTAAAATAACGGAGTTAATATATGAAAACACTCGGTATTGAGATCAAAGCTAATGTTACTGTTTTTTTTGCAATAGAAGAAAAAGACGGAGCTATGACAGACATTACAGGGGATATGAAAAAGTTAGAACTGGGGGATGATGAAAGTACTGAAGAAGTTCATGAATTTATGAACATTGTTCATTCGTATTTCAAGAATATGCAGTTCGATAAGATCGGAATATTAACCAGAAATAAAAGTGTTAAAGCAAAATTTAGAGTTTCTCCAATCTCGTTTAAACTTGAAGGATTTATCCAAATATATCCTGATCAGAAGATCGATTTTATAACACCTCAATCGTTGAGAGCTTTCATAAAAAAGAATGAATTACCTTTCACTCCTAAGTTCGGTTATCAGGTTTCGGCAGCTGAACTGGCGTATTACTTGTCGAAGAAATCATAGATTTCTTCAGGTATGAAGTGAAGATAAAAGTCAGACTGAGTTTATCGAAGTCTAGGACTTCTCTGGGTATGAAGTATGAGTTATGAGTTATGAGGTATGAGGTAAAGTCAAAAGATTAAAAGATAAAGTATAGGATAAAATATGGTTATTGAAGATAAAAGTTTGGATTTTGCTGTTAATATTGTTGAATTATACAAATATCTGATATATGATAAGAAAGAGTTTGTGTTATCAAAGCAAATATTAAGAAGTGGAACATCAATTGGTGCAAACATAAAAGAAAGTAGGCATGCTGAAAGTGATGCTGACTTCATTCATAAACTAGCCATTTCTCAAAAAGAAGCCGGTGAAACGGAATACTGGCTAATATTATTGCATAGAACGGATTATATTACAAAATCAAAATACGAAGCTGTAAATAAAGAATTACAACAACTAAGAAAAATGCTCTCATCTTCTATATTAACCATGAAACAGAAAAAGCGAGTTAAATAACACCTCATAACTCATACTTCATACCTCATACCCAACAATTTAAGGAGCTAGTAAAACATGAGTAAAATGACTACAACTTACACAGGCAATTTAAGAACCGAATCTATTCATCACCTTTCAGGTTTAAAACTTATAACAGATGCACCACCAGACAATCAGGGGAAAGGAGAAGCCTTTTCACCTACGGATCTGTTCGCAGTTTCTTTGCCAGCTTGTATCATGACAATTATGGGTATAGCTGCTCAGACACAGGGATTTAATATTGACGGAACTGTTGCAGAGACAGAAAAGATCATGTCTGCAAATCCCAGAAGAGTTGCAGAGGTCAGGATGACTATAACTTTTCCGCATAATGATTATACTGACAGGCAGAAAAGAGCACTGCAGCATGTTGTTGACACATGTCCCGTTTCGGCCAGTCTGAGCAAAGAAGTGAATCGAATTGTTGAGCTGAAGTATAAGGGAGAGTAAATGGATAAAATCATAAAAGAAATTGATATCCTCATTAACTCTTTAGACTTTAGTGCTCTCTGGCCTGAATTCAGGAAATTCAAATTCGCTTTGTATGATGAGAAGAATTATTATATGGATGGTTATGTCGGTGAGATCGATGAGAGGTTTATGGGTAATTCTGCAATTAAACTGGGAAATGAGGCTATTGCAATATGGAATATGTCAATGTCAGCTGAATACAAGAGTGATGAAAAAATCACATCAGGTATAGTTCACGAAATGTTCCATTGCTTTCAGGGGCAGTATGGTGAAAAAAGACATGCAAATGAAATACTCGGGATAGATTATCCTATAGAGCTGGAAAACATTAACCTTCGATCTCTTGAAAGAAAACTGCTGTATAATTCAGCTATAGAAGTAAACAAAACACAAAAGCTAGAGTTACTTAAGGAATTTTTCAATGTCAGAGCTGAAAGAGAAAAAATATTAAGCGAGTTTATTGAATATGAAAAAGCCATAGAAACATTCGAAGGTAATGCAGTATTCGTTGAATTTCAGGCTTTAAAGCAGATGTCTCAGGATAAAGATAGTATGTTAGTAGAATTCTTGAATGGTTTCACTGATATCTCCCCGTCTAATCTAGCTATCAGAAGAAGTTCATATTTTCAGGGGATGGTCTTATGCATGATTGCTGATGATCTGATACCTGAATGGAAAATAGAATTTCAAAACTCAGATCTGTATTTAAGTGATTTTATTCTAAACAAACTTAATATCGTGATTGTTCCTGCAAAAAAGGAATACTTAATCTCTGAAGATGTTATAAATTGTATAGCAGAATGGGAAGAAAATATAGATAAAGAGTTTAATAATTTTAATAGTTCTGACAATATTGAAAAGTTAGAGAATGTTTCATTTGCTGGTTTTGACCCTATGAATATCCTTAAAAGAGGTAATGAATATTTACATAAGCATTTCCTGAAAATAAATCAGGATGGTGTGGATAATATGATAAAAGGACCTGTGAAGGTAGTATGCGGAGAGAATATGTTTTATGTGAAATGGATCGAGTTCGTAAAAAAAACTACAGCAAGTAAATAATATCGAAAAATTAAAAGGAATTAAATTATATGAAGACACTCGATCTACCTAAACTCAGACAAACCTACGATTACGACTGCGGAGCACAAGCCCTCCAGTCTATTCTAGTATATTATGGTATCGAACTGAGCGAGGATATACTGATAAAACACGCCAACACAAATGAAGAAATTGGCACTCTTTCAAAAGATATTCTGACTGTTCTCAAAAGATATAATCTTCAATACGATCAAAGAAGGATGTCGATAGAAGATCTGAAAAATTACATTCATATCAATATTCCTGTGATAATATTGTTACAGGCATGGAGCAAGGATCCTGTTGATTATAAAAATAATTATGATCATGGTCACTGGGTAATAGCTATCGGATATGATAAAGAAAAAATAATCTTTGAAGACCCTTATTCATTCAAACATACCTGGCTTAAATTTCAGGAACTGAAGGACAGATGGCATGCCAAAGAAGATCAGAAAATACTTAAACATTACGGAATAGCTGTTTATGGCAAAAAGGCAAAGTATGAATCTAGCGGGATCGTTCATATGGATTAGAAAAAATTAGGATTTACAGGTTAGGATAAATTCAAGTTGTCTAAATGCTTATTCAGATACAGAAGTGATGTAGATAATTAAAGATAATTTATCTCGTCTCAAAACACACACGAATTCAAATGGATAATAAAAGTATTAATTGTCAATAATTTCAAATATAAAAAAATGAATAAATTAAGATTAATCCCGGAATATGAGAAAGTCTCAAAATTATACCTGAGCTTTGAGAATACTTTTTTTAATACTCGTTTCGGGTACGGAAAAGCTATTGCCGAAATAGTTGATGCCGTAAATGCCCTAGTGCCTGTTGAGATATTTGTAAAAACGGATGATGAAAATGTTCTTTTTAAGGAATTTCAGAAGAAAAGAATTTCTCTCGAAAATGTGAAGATTATCAATAAATATTCAGGCACTTCAATCACTACATCTGGATTTCCGATCTTCGCTGAAAGCACAAACGGTTCTGAGTTTTTTGGTATAACTTATAACTACCTCAGGAATCATGAGAATTATGATTGTTCGTTCAAAAAAATAGAAAAATTCGGAAAATGGATCGTTGAAAAGGAAGGGTTAAAAGAAATTCATCTTGATTTCGATTTTAACAGTGCGGCAATAGCAGTTATGGATGATGTTGTGCTTGTTTCTGAAGATATAATTGATAAAAACAGAGAGGTTGAAATTAAGGATATACTTATTCAATTATTCTCTCAGGATGTTTATTTCGTGCCTTCTCTTCCGGGAGACTTTACAAAAGATCTTGACACCTTCCTCATGCCTCTGAAAAATAAAACATGGATAGTTTCGCAATATCCGACAGACTCTGTCCAGATATCTGCGATTGACAAGACAGTTTCTATTTTGAAAAATTTAGGACACAGGATCCATTTTATTCCTGGATTGAAAAGCATAAAATATGGTGATATAAACACTATGCCTAATTATGTGAACAGCATTATTTTAAACAGTTATATTCTCGTGCCTGAATACAAAATTGAGGAAGACAGATTCATAAAAGAGATACTGGAAAATTATGGATATAAAGTTGTGGGCATAGATTCAAGAAAGATAGTCGAATCGAATAGTGTTTTGCACTGTATATCAAGAACATTGCCATATTTAACAAAAGGAAGCATAAAGTGATGATTCGAAATTGCGGCAAGCGATTTGTTGTATATAAGGGATAAATAAGAAATGAAAACACACTATTTCGGGCACGATAATGCATACAAGCACCGCAAAGCCAACGGAAAACCCGGCTGGGCTTC
>JAFGVM010000098.1 GCA_016937995.1 Candidatus Delongbacteria bacterium | reverse complement strand
GGAGTTGTTAAACAGTATATTGACTTAATTCCACAGGGAGAATAACCCCCTGTAGAATAAGTCTTGGTATCATTTGATACTATTTTAGAAGTATCATCTTTTTACTGATAGAATTTTTGTCAGTAGTTAATGTATAATAATAAATTCCTGCACTTAAACCGAATGCATTAAAATTAACGGAATGATGTCCTGATCCCATTTCTTTATTTATTAATGTACTTACCAACTGACCATTCTGATTATACACATTAAGCTTAACGTTGCTATTTTTAACTAAAGAAAAGCTTATTAGTGTATTAGGATTAAATGGATTAGGATAGTTCTGAACTAATGAGATTGTATTAGGTGTAGCTTGTGTTTCAATTCCGGTAGGTGATGTAATAGTAATATCATCGAGTGCAACATCCATACCATCATTATATTCGTGAACAAATGCAATTCTGATAGTCTGGTTATGATATGCACTCAGGCTCAATTCAACCTCAGAATCAAAATGATTGTTAGGTGAACTTCCATCGTAATCTAAAATACTAATCCAGCCTTTTGTTCCATCATCAACAAGAACATGGAATATTGTCTCATAGCTATTGTCATACCAAATGAAAAATTTCAAGAAATAATCATCGTAGTCTAATTGCATCTCAGGTGAGATCAACCAGTTAAATTCCGGTGCCCAATATTTTATTGCTGCAGAATTATTTCCGGAATGGATATAGTCTGAGCCTAGATAGTCGTCTGACGGAGTATTATCAAACCAGGCTTCCTCCAATGGATCAGGGTCTATAAGACTGGCTCCGTTCAATCCACCGTCGGCTGCAGTGTTATACTTAATTTCCCAATATGGTGGTGGAAATAAAGTTTCTTCAAATCCTTGGTTCATACCTAAAAATGCTGTTGGATCGTTAGAATATGCATTCAGATCAAAGGTTTTAAAATTATATGACGATTCACCTTTAAGTGTTATAACAGCCGGAGTTGATCCAGAACCTAATGCTTCAAGCGATAAAGTAGTACCGTTCAAAACAGCTGAAACCAGTGAAGGGTCACTGTTACCTTCCAGTGTTAATGTTATATCTAAATCGTTAAATTCTCCAAAAAGATTGCTTACATCAATATCTTCAGTATCTCCGGCAGTGTAATATCTAGTATCAATTCTTGAGTTGATGTAGACACCATCACGAGGGAATTCATCGATGGCAAGATTCAATGCTGTAGTAAGACGAGTTACCATATCATCAACAGTTTCCGGCAATATTTGCGTGGAATCAAAATAAACTTTATTTTCAAAACCAATTACAGCGAAAGTTGGAACAGATCCTGTGGCAAATCCAGAAGTTAGAGCTACGCCGTATAAAGCTGTATCATAAGGGTATGTCATAGGAAGAGGGTTCGTATCCGTACTCCAGTCATATGAAGCGATCCAGTAGGATTTATCAGCATATGCACCAGCTGAACCAGTAGCTCCTGGTTGATAAATATCTTCCCATAAAGGTTGTAAAAGAGACGCCGCCTCATGACAGCTGATTCAACCAGCTCCTCCCCAGAATATCATTGCAACTTTCTTGTTACCTGCTATTTCATTAAAAATATTTGAAGACTGTCCTATCTCTAAATGTCCAGCAGGACCTTCAATCGTCCAGGACAGATTGTCCTCAGGAAGAACTGTATCACCGACATTATATGCAGCGAACAAGTTCAGGGTTAACAAGAACGTGAAAAAAAATAAAAATTTCTTCATACACCTTTCCTTTTATTTAATTAACATCATCTTTCTAGATATAGAATTTTCACTAGTCTCTAATGTATAAAAATAAATTCCACTATTCAAGTCCAAAGCATTAAAATTTATTTTATGCATACCTTCTGATAAAGTTCCGTCAACTAAATCACTTACCAATTGACCGGTGTGATTATATACAGAAAGTTTTACAGGTCCGGACTTATTCAAAGAAAAAGAAATATCTGTTGCCGGATTAAAAGGATTTGGGTAATTCTGATAAAGCTCTAACTTCTGAATTCTGGCTTCTGTATTGTTAATTGAAGTTGGCATTCCTCCCTCAAAAGTAATAAGATCGACCCAGGCACAGTCACTTCCACTGTCACCTGAAATATCTTTGTCATATCTCCATTTGAATGTGTGAGATCCTGCAGAAACAGGGTAAGTTGCATAGATCCACGTCGATGATCCGCTGACACGTGTTTTTTCAATACCGTCAATGTAGAATTTGAAAAAATCGTAATTTCCCTCTGATGATACTTTGTACCAAAAATAAATAAAACCATCTGAAGGATAATCCATGTTTAAGTAAGTCTCAGCTGATTGATTACCGTTTATATCAGCCGAACGAATACAATTTGAACCTTCATATGGTGAAGATGTGGTTATTATCCAGTTCTTTGTCCCACTGAATTTCCATGGGAATTTATTGAAGTCGCCCGTTTCAAAATTCTCAATATTATACAAAGCAGGATCAAATACTGAAATAGTGAATTCATCTGTATCAAAGAATTCACCGGCAGTTCCCTTAATGGTGATTGTTGAAGTTCCTGATGTAGTATTGTTGGCTGTAATTGTCAGGATATCTCCGTTCAGAACTGCTGTCACTATTCCCGGATCACTGTTATTCTCGAGAGTTACGGTAACAGGATTTCCTTCAATATCAACGAAAACACGAGAAAGATCAAAGTCCTGTGATTCATCAAAGATCAGTTTTTCGTCGGATACAGGTTTATCAACATAAACACCTTCGGCCTGCATCTCATCGATTGCCTGTCTTAATGATGCTCTAAAATTAGATGAGTTATTATCCCAGTAAACTTTGTTTTGAAATCCCACTACAATGAACAAAGGAACGTAACCGTTGGAAAATCCCCCTGAATTATAGTAAACGTCAAGGTCTATTGGATAATTTTGTGAAGGATTCTGATAGATACTCCCCCAATTCTCGGTACACAACCAGTATGATTTTCCGGCATAAACACCACCACTAACTGTTCCCGTTGGTCCAAATTCCTCGTCATACCATTGTTGCAATAACGGCGCCGCCGTATTACAACCAGGTCACCAGTCCTGACCGAAAAAGATCATTACAGGTTTACCCTTGAAAACTTCCTTAAAAATATCTGAAGAGTAACCATAATTATCGGTCCAGCTGATATTATCGCTTGAAGCTACTGTATCACCGACATTGTAAACTGCGAATAAGTTCATTAGCATCAGAAGAGTCATGATAAATGTAAATTTTTTCATAATTTATCCCTATTACTTAATTAGTATCATTTTTTTTGTTTCTGTACGGTCTTTAATTGTTAGAGTATAATAATAAATCCCACTGTTAAGATCTGAAGCATCAAATTTGACCTGATGAAGACCTCTGTTGAGAACTTTGTTGATCAAATTATCAACCAGCTGACCTTTTTGATTAAAAATTGTAAGTTTAACATGATTTTGTGTGTTAAGAGAAAATGAAATGTCTGTAACAGGATTAAATGGATTTGGGTAGTTCTGGTATAATTTGAAATTATCTATTAATCCGGATAACTCAGGTTCAATTGATGTGTAAACACCCCCCTCGAACACAATTCTATCTACCCAGGCTCGATCATTTCCATAGCTTGCAGATGAATCCTTTTGATATGACCAGCTGAAGTTATGAGTTCCTGTTGTGACCGGGAATGAAACTTCTTTCCAAGACGTAATTCCACTCCATTTACCTTTCTCCACACCGTCTATATAAAACTTTAAGAAATCATAATTTCCCTCTGATGAAATCTTATATTGGAAGGATACATTTCCTGAAACCACATAATCTATATTTACTGTCATATCCGCTCTCTGATTATCGGAAATATCTTCAGATCCGGAACAAAAGGATCCTTCAAATGGAGAAGCAGAGTCGATAACCCATTCTGCATTTCCGCTGAACTTCCACGGGATCCTTGAGAAATCTCCCGTTTCAAAGTCCTCAATGTAATATGCATCCGGATCAAAAACATTTACTTCAAATTGATCTGTCTCATCAAATTCACCTGCAGCTCCTCTGATCACAATCATCGAACTGCCGGAATTATTGCCGTTTGCGGTTATAGTAATAACATTACCATTCAATTCGGCCGAGACGATATCACGGTTCTCGTTACTTACGATAGAAACACTTATCGGGTTATTGTCAATATCTGCGAATACTGTTGAAACATCTATATCCTGTGATTCGCCGTAGAGAAGAACTTTATCGGCCACAGGGTTTTTGACCCATACACCTTCTGCAACTATTTCGTCAATAGCTTGCCTCAAAGCACCTCTGAATCCGTCTGAATTATGGTCCCAGTAAACTTTGTTTTTATATCCAACAATAACGAACAGAGGAACATATCCGTTTGAAAATCCACCAGACTGTATATAAACCCGTGTATCTACCGGATAATTCTGATTTTCCCAGTTATATGTAGCCAGCCAGTAGGATTTTCCAGCATAAGTACTCATTGCGTCTGGACCGAATTCCTCGATCCACCAGTATTGTAAGTAAGGCGCCGCCTGATAACAGGTATTTCAACCATCCTGACCGAAAAATATCATAACAGGTTTACCAAAAAAAACTTCTTTAAAAATGTTTGAAGAGTATCCGCTATTATCAGTCCAGCTGATATTATCAGCAGGATCTACTGTGTCACCCACGTTATAAGCTCCCGTTAGAGAGAAATAAATTGAAATTAAAATTAAAAATATCTTTTTCATCAAGCACAAATCCATTTTAATTTACATAGAATTTTTACTACACTTCAAGAATATAGAAAAAACGATATATTGTCAATGATAAATGTTATTATTTTGGGTTAATAAATTGCAGGGAACGCAGATCTGCGTTCCCTGTAAAAAAATTATTTTATACCTTGAGCGATCTTTGCGATCGTTGAGAAATCGTCAACTTTTAGAGCTGCTCCACCGATAAGACCACCGTCGATATCAATCTGAGACAGCAATTCCTGAGCATTTTTAGGATTCAGTGATCCACCGTATAGTATTCTGGTAGCTTGAGCAAGCTCTTCGTTGTATATATTTTTAATGATAGAGCGAATATATGCGTGCATTTCCTGAGCTTGTTCAGGACTTGCTGTTTTTCCTGTTCCGATAGCCCAAACCGGCTCATAAGCTATTACAAAATGCAGGAAATCATTAAGTTGAATATCCTTCAAAGCTTCAACTACCTGTCTTTTTACGACTTCCTTTTCAACTCCTTTTTCTCTTTCTTCTAAAATTTCTCCAACACAAACAACGGGAACAAATCCGGCTTCTAAAGCAACCTTAGTTCTTTTATTCACAGTTGCATCAGTCTCTCCAAAATATTGTCTTCTTTCACTGTGTCCAATGATGGTATATTTAACACCAGCAGATTTAAGCATGTCAGCAGAGATCTTTCCGGTGAAAGCACCTGATTTTTCCCAGAAAATATCCTGTGAACCAAGTTCAATATGAGATTTTTTTATAGTTTCGTACACAGGATATAATGATGTATATGTAGGTGCGATCATAATATCGACATTGTCATCATTTACTATTGATTTTGTAAGTTCCTGAGCAAATTCAATTGATTCATGAACGTTTTTGTTCATTTTCCAGTTTCCTGCGATAAGAAATTTTCTTTTCATCTCAAATCCTTTTTCAGTTATAGATTCAATTCCCGGCAAATGTTTACCTTCCATATATTCAAGAGCTGCGCCACCACCGGTTGATACATGACTGAATTTTTCTGCAAATCCCGCCTGTTTAACAGCTGCAGCAGTATCTCCACCACCAATGATAGAAATTAGACCGTTATTCTGAGTATAGTCAGCAACGATCTTAGCAATTTCAAATGTCTCTTTTGCGAAATTTTCAAATTCAAATACTGACATAGGACCGTTCCAGAGAAGTGTCTTACAATCAGCAAGTTCTGTTTTGTACTGTTCCACTGTCTTAGGTCCGACACCCATTGCTATCCATCCAGGTTGTTGTTTCTCTGTATCAACATACATTGTTTCGGTATCATTTTTAAATTCTTTACCGCAAAGCATATCAACAGGAAGGAATATTTTTGTATTGTTTTTCTCAGCCTTTAATAAAATTTCTTTAGCGGTATCGATCTTATCTTCTTCAAAGATCGAATTTCCAATTTCAAAACCCTGAGCTTTAAGCATTGTATTCGCAATTCCACCTGCGATGAATATCTTATCTGCGATCTCAATAAATTTATTTATTACATCGATCTTTCCATCTATTTTAATACCGGCCAATATTGCAGCCAGTGGCTTTTGAGGATCTCTCATTGCACCACCGATATATTCTATTTCTTTGCCTAAAAGATATCCGGAAGCAATATTCTTTAAATATTTCGCTATGATCGAAACAGATGCATGAGCTCTATGGCAAACCCCAAATGCATCATTAATGTAAATATCACCTAAAGTTGCCAGTTTTCTCGCAAAATTGTCATTTCCGTCTGTTTCCTCAGGATGAAATCTTAAATTTTCAAGTAAAACTACATCTCCGTCACTCATTGCGGAAACGATATTTTCAACTTCTTTACCGATACAATCAGGTGCCAGGATAACATTCTTTCCGAGAAGGTCTTTTAATCTTTCAGCGACTGGTTTTAGACTCATTTCAGGAACAACTTTACCTTTTGGTCTTCCGAAATGTGACATCAGAATAAGTTTCCCGCCTTCAGAAAGGACTTTCTTCAAAGTCGGAATTGCATCAAAAATTCTTTTATCATCACGGATCGTCGTATCATCGTTCAATGGAACATTGAAATCACATCTTACAAGAACTTTCTTTCCTTTCAGATCAAGTGAATCAATAGTTAACTTTCCCATTTATATCTCCTAGTAATTTAATTTTACGGATTTTAAATATAATGATAAGGACGCTATATGCAAAATTTTATTTTTACGAAAAAAGAGAGAATGAATTATTGTCAATAGTTAATAAATTATGTAGATTAAAATAAAACAGGAAAACCTGCGTTTACTTAAATGTAAAGACTATGGAAACATGAGCAAATGAGATTAGAGAAGCTTAAAGACGGGGAGTTGATTTCACAATTTAATTCGACAGGAAAGGAAAAATTCTTCGGAGAATTAATGAGTCGCTACAATGATAAGCTTTTCAATTATATAATAAGAAAGGTCGGAGTAATGGAGAACGCAAAGGACATATATCAGAATACATGGTTGAAGATTGCCAATAGCCTCCCGAATTATAAGGAGGAAGGTAAATTTTCAAATTACCTGTTCTTTGTTGCTACAAATGCAAGTTATGATCATTTCAGAAAGATAAAAAAAGACAATGAGAACCTTTATTTCAAATCTGCTTCTTTTGATGATGATGGTAAGAATGATCAGATAGAATCTCTGAGGTCTGATGATCTGAACCCAGAAGAAGAGAATATCGAACTTGAGAGCAAAGAATCGATAAATGAGGCAATAGCTGAATTACCTGAGAATCAGAGAGAAGTAGTTTTACTCAGATCTGAAGGCTTTTCTTTCAAAGAAATTTCAGAGATGACAGATGTCTCAATCAATAGTATACTTAGCAGGTATAGATACGGTATTGATAAAATAAAAAGGATTATGAAGGTATAAAAATGAAACACAAAGATCTATCAGAAGAAAAAATATTTTCAATGCTAAAAAAAGAATATGTTAAAGTTCCTGAAGGACTTGATCAGCAGATATTATCTAAATTAAAAGTGAAAAAAGTTAATTTCTTCAAAACAAGATTAAAAATATATTCTGTAGCTGCTTCAGTTGTATTAGCTATTATAATTTCATCAAATGTATTATCTGTGAAACCTTCGGTTACTGATAACGATATTGTATACAAGCAGACACTTGATAGAGCTGTAAAGAACGATATTTTTAATGATGATGAATTACTTTTAGCATACGATGGTTTGTACAACGAGGGCTTTGAGGATTCGTATGATCTTCTTGACGAAGAACAGGATCTTTCTTACGATGATGAACTTTATGAAGATATTGCTTTTTTGGAAAATATGTAAAAAAAAGATTGAATATCCAATATCCAACAAGGAATTTCCAATTACCAAGTAAAAATCAAAAGACAATGTCATTCTCGTGCTCCGACACGGGAATCCACACATTTAAAGA
This sequence comes from Candidatus Delongbacteria bacterium, assembly GCA_016937995.1. Taxonomy (GTDB): domain Bacteria; phylum UBA4055; class UBA4055; order UBA4055; family UBA4055; genus WTAK01. The sequence goes on along the minus strand of JAFGVM010000098.1, from coordinate 54,249 downwards.
TATCCGGATGAAATCCGAATATGACAAATTCTTCACTACATAAACACTTATTTATTCCCAAGGATCGCATTTGCGAAAACAAGATCTTCTTCTGTAGTGATCTTTATGTTAAAATAATCACCTTCAACTGGAATTATCTGGATATGATCAGCATATTTTTCCACTAACGCGGAATCATCTGTTGAAAAAAAGTTATCCTCAAATGCCTTTTCATAGCAGTTCATTATAATATCATACTGAAAAGTCTGAGGTGTCTGAACTGAAAATAGTTCGTCTCTGTTCAATGTCTGATATATATTTCCTGATCGTAGAGTTTTAGTAGTGTTCTTTGGTTTAACACCTACAACAGCTGCCCCAAATTCAATTGCTGCCTCAATGGAGTTGATGACGGAAGATTCCGAAGCGAAAGGTCGTACGCCATCATGGATTAAGACAATATCATCATATCTGCATTTTACCTTTTTCAAAGCATTGAACACAGAATTATGTCTTTGTTTTCCACCAGGAACAATGTCGATCACTTTCCCAAGACCATACTTTTCAACGATCTCTGATCCGACGAAATCAATATCTTCAGCCGGACAAACAATAACAATATCATTTACGGTATCAATATTGTTAAAAATCTTAACAGAATGTGCTAAAACTGGTTTTCCCTGAATTTCCAGATACTGTTTCTTAGTATGTGAATTCATTCTTTTGCCAGATCCAGCTGCTGTGATAATGACAGTTACTTTTTTCATAACAGATCACCGGTTTTTGTTTTACATAATATAATATAAAAGAAAGCAGAAAAGAATAAAAAATTTGTCATTATGAATAAATTCGGCAAATTAGACATAATAAAATTTCTTGATTTTAAAGTTTAAACCCTTATATTAGCAATTCGTCATAAGTTGACGTAGTAAAGCTAACAAAAACTTGAAATAAAAAAAAAGGAGTCAAAATGGCTAAGAAGAATATTCTTATCATTGGTGCAGCTGGAAGAGATTTTCATAACTTTAACACTTGCTACAGAGACAATGCAGATTTTAATGTAGTAGCTTTCACAGCAGCTCAAATACCTGATATTGACGGTAGAAAATATCCTGCAGAATTAGCAGGTGAACTTTATCCGGAAGGAATTCCGATTTATGCTGAAGAGCAATTGGAACAACTGATCAAAGACCTGGATGTTGACGAGTGTGTCTTTTCATACAGTGATGTAACATACCAACATGTAATGAACGTAAGTGCAAAAGTTAATACTGCAGGTGCTGACTTTAAACTTATCGGTCCTAAGAAAACAGCTCTTAAGAGCACTAAGCCGGTAATTTCAGTTTGTGCAACAAGAACAGGTTGTGGTAAATCGCAGACTTCAAGAAAAGTTATTGAACTTCTTATGGCTAAAGGACTTAAAGTTGTTGCAGCAAGACACCCTATGCCTTACGGTGATCTTGTAGCTCAGAAAGTTCAGAGATTTGCAAAAGTTGAGGATCTTGCATTACACAAATGTACTATCGAGGAAATGGAAGAGTACGAACCACACGTAGTTCGCGGTAACGTAATATATGCCGGTGTTGATTATGAAGCAATTCTAAGAGCAGCTGAACAAGATCCAAGCGGTTGCGACGTTATCCTTTGGGATGGTGGAAACAATGACTTTGAATTCTTTGATGCAGATCTAAGTATAACTGTAGCAGACCCTCACAGAGCAGGTGCTGAGCTTAGCTATTATCCTGGAGAAGTATCTCTAAGAATGGCTGACGTAGTTATTATCAATAAAATGGATACAGCAAATCCTGAAGATATTCAAACAGTAAGAAAGAACATCGCTAAAGTAAATCCTAAAGCGATCGTTGTTGATGCAGCTTCTCCTGTAACTGTTGAAGACCCATCTTTGATAAAAGGTAAAAAAGTTCTTGTTGTTGAGGATGGTCCGACACTTACTCACGGTGAGATGAAATTAGGTGCCGGAACTGTGGCAGCAATGAAATTTGGTGCAGCTGAGATAGTTGACCCTAGACCTTATACCGTTGGCAAACTAACTGAAACTTTCAAGATATATCCTAACATCGGTACATTACTTCCAGCAATGGGATATGGTGATGAGCAGGTTAAAGATCTTGAAACTACTATCAACAACACTGAATGCGATACTGTTATTATCGGAACTCCAATGGACCTTAACAGAATAATCAATATCAACAAACCTACAGTAAGAATAGGTTATGATCTTGATGAGATCGGAAAGCCTAACCTGACAGGTGTTATTGATGAATTTATAGCAAAGTTCGTAAATTAATTTCTTCTTACTGAAGATCTAAGGGGAGTTTGACTCCCCTTTTTTATTTCCTTAATAATATTTTTTTAAAATTCTTGCAAAAGCAGACAAATACGAATAAATTCTACGTATAGACTAATTCTTGTGTAATAAAATATTTCTCAAGGTGGAATTTGAAACGGATAAAAAGAATATTGCGAGAATTTAGAAAAAGTGACCTGATGATGATCGCTACTCTTACAGTTCTGGTACTGATCCTATCAGGAATACTTCTGATAATATTCGAAAAGAATATAAATTCATTCTTTGAAGCTTTCTATTTTTCAGTAGTTACTATAAGCACAGTTGGATACGGAGATATAACTCCACATAGCAATATGGGTAAGATAATCGTTATGGGATTGATATTTTTCGGTATGATCTTTCTTTCAATTTTTACTGCGATAATTTCATCAATTTTAATAGCAAAAAAAATCAAGGACGGGCAAGGTATGGGCCGGATAAAATTCAAAAAACACACGATAATCTGTGGATGGAACTGGAGTGTTGAAGGGATAATTAAAATATTATCTGAAACAACAACAGGAGAGATCGTACTTATCAATGATCTGGATTCGCAGCAGTTAAATTCCGTGCTGGAAAAATATCCTGATACAAATATTCAGTTCATCAAAGGTGATTTTGCAGATATAAATGTTCTGGAAAGAGCAAATGTTGAGTCGTCACAAGGAGTTATAATAGTACCGGATAATTCATTAACTTCATCCCAGGGCGCAGATGAAAAAACAGTATTTGCAACTATGACGATAAAATCTATCTCGGAAAAGATAAAAGTCTATACTCAACTTAACAGAACAGAGACAATTCCATATATCGAAAGAGCTAAAGTCGATGATTATTTTATTTCATCTCAATCCGTACCTTATTTTTTAACAACAAATATAATATCACCAGGTTTAAACAGTGTTATCTGGGAATTATTAAGCTATGAAAAAGATAATGTGTTGAGATCAACAGAGATACCGAAAGAATTTATTGGAAAAACATTTAAGGAGCTGTCAGCTTACTACAAAGAAAAAAAGAATGCCATCGTAATAGCCCTTATTCAGTATCAGGATATTTTGAAAATGAAAAATATAAATGCGTCTGATACCAGTTCAATAGATGCTTTCATAAAAAGAAAATTTGAGGAAGCCGGCAGGATGATAAACGATCTTGAAAAGAAAAAAATATCTATTAATCCGTCGGATGATTATATCGTTAAAGAATTTGAACATGCCGTTCTCATAGAACAGAACAATTAAATGTTGGTCAATATAGGGAGAGTCAGGTGATTAATTTTAACGAAAATTCATTATTCAACGGTCTGACAACAGACCAGATAAGCAGTATAAAAAAATATTTCAGAACAAGTGACTATGAAGCAGGTGATATGATAATTGAGGAGCATTCCATTGGAGATTCTATGTTCCTGCTTCTGGAGGGTGAAATAACTATTGATAAGAGTTTAGTTCCGTTGTTCGAACAAATAAAAATGAATCCAGATGATAAGAAGATCATCAACATAAAAGAGGATGCTCTTTATTATTTTGGAGAAATGTCAATGTTCGATACCAATTTTAAAAGAAGTGCCTCAATAATAGCCAAAAAAGATACTAAGGTTGCAATATTATCCAAAAGTGACTTTGAAAATATAATTTCTCAAAATCCAGAAATAGGGATAACAGTTCTTAAGAATATAGGATTAAAACTTTCTGAATTACTTGACCGATCCAATGTTGAACTGGCAAAGCTCATTACCGCTTTTACGATGTCTCTTAAACTTTAGATATCAAGGCTCATTGATTTGATCATTCTCGTTAAAATCGTTAAGCATTGTGATGTTTTTTAACTCTTGACTTTGTAGCGGATAAAATGTATTTTTTTATCTGCTAAATTATCAGTTTAATATTTTTCAACTGATTTATTGGGTAACAAGCAAACTAACTATATGGAGATTTCATGGCTGATGTTGTTGAATTATTAGAAATTTGTGTACAGGAAGGAGCTTCTGATCTGCACATTTGTGCCGGGAGTCCCCCTGTAATTAGGATAGACGGTGATCTGGTAAGGCTGAACCATCCTGTTTTAATGCCTAATGAAACAAAAGAAATTGCTTATAGTGTTTTGAATGAATATCAAAAGAACGAATTTGAAAAAAATTTACAGGTCGACCTTTCTACAGGTATAAGGAATTTGGGAAGATTCAGGGTTAACGTTTACAGTCAGAGAGAGGCTATTTCAATTGCTTTTAGAGCGATCCCGAACGATATCAGGTCTTTTGATGAAGCCGGTATCCCGCCTATAGTTTCTACGTTATGTGATAAACCTAATGGAATTATCTTGGTAACAGGACCTACAGGATCAGGTAAATCAACGACTTTAGCTACTATGGTAGATAAGATAAACAGTGAATACCCATTGCATATTTTGACAATTGAGGATCCGATAGAGTTTCTGCACAAGTCTAAAAGAGCGATCATTAACCAGAGAGAGCTGGGAACAGACTTCAAGGGCTTTAATTTTGCTCTGAAGGCGGCACTGAGACAGGATCCTGATGTTATTCTTGTCGGAGAGATGAGAGACAGGGAAACAATTGAGCTGGCTTTAAGAGCTGCTGAGACAGGACACCTTGTTATGACAACTCTGCATACAAATTCCTGTGCTCAAACAATTGGAAGGATCATTGATTCATTCCCTGAAAATGCTCAGGAGCAGGTAAGAACACAGCTGGGTATGATGTTGCAGGGTGTTGTTACTCAAAAGTTGTTACCTAAGATTGGTGGTGGTCGTGTACTTGGTTGTGAGATAATGATCGGAACACCTGCAATTCAATCCTTGATAAGAGAGAATAAAGTCCATCAGCTTGACAGTATGATACAGGTCAGTCAGAAATATGGTATGATGACATTCAATCAACATTTGGTTTCTCTGGTAAAGGATGGTTTGATAGAGAAAGAAACCGCAATTCACAACTGTAACACAGAGATAGGTATCTTGCTTGACTTAATGGACAGAGAAGGTATAAGATGATAATTAAATTTGGAAGAGAATTATGGCTGATGAAATTTTAAATTCAAATATTATAATTATTGATGATGACGATGATCTGAGGGAAACATATTATGATCTTCTGATATCAGAAGGTTTCACAAACACTTTTCAGGCAGAAAATGGTGTTATTGCGCTTGAAATGGCCAAAACACAGGATTTTGATCTTATAATTTCAGACCTTAACATGCCTGAAATGGATGGTATTGAGACGATAAAAAAAATCAAAGAATTGCAGCCTGAAGTAATGTCAATGATACTAACAGGCTTTGGAAATATGGATGTAGCGATAAAAGCTTTTTCGGAAAGCCATATAAATGATTTTCTTTCAAAACCGGTTGAAAACGAAGAGTTGATAGACAAGATAAAAAATCATTTATCAAAAAAAGGTACAGTTCAGCCTGAAGGTCAAACTTCTGACATGGTCAGGAAAGAATTCGGTAGCAGTAGGAACTATTTCGGACAGTTTCTAATAGATAACGGCTATATAAGTGAGGAAGATCTTTTAGAAGCACTTCAGCAACAGAAAGAGACGGGAAAAATGCTTGGAGTAACTCTGGTTGATATGGAGCTAATGACCGAAGATGATCTGGTATTGGCACTTTCTGAACAAAAGGGATATGGTATTGCCGATGATAAAATGTTTAATGCCATACCTGATGATATCTTATTGAAAGTACCTGAAGATTTCGCAAGAAAACATGTTCTAATCCCACTTTCCAAAGATGAGTTCGGATTAACTGTAGCAATGTTAAATCCTGATGATCTTGCAGTTACTGACAATCTTAAAATGATAGCTCAGATGTCTATCATTCCTATATATTCGACAAAAGACAAAATAGAAGCGGCAATTGAGGATCTGTATAAGAAGCTAGAATCAACAAAATCAGCATCTTCTGCTCTTAATGATGTTTTCGGTGATGAAGATGATATCAGTGTTGAGGAATTGGCTGCGGTATCAGAAGATGAAGAGGGTGATCCAGATTCAGCACCTATCATTAAGCTAGTTAACAGTATTCTTGCTAAGGCAGACCTTGACGGAACTTCAGATATTCACGTTGAACCTCACGACAAGTTTTTACAGATCAGGTTCAGAAAGGATGGTGATCTTTATATTCCGACTGGTTACGAGAAATTACCTGCAAAACTGAAAGCTCCGTTATCAGCAAGGATCAAAGTTTTGACTGGTACTATGAAGCTTGATGTTAAAAAACGTCCTCAGGATGGTAAGATCAGGTTGAAATTAAGAGGAAGGGCTATTGACTTCCGTGTCGGTACACTACCTACTATTCATGGTGAAAAAATTGTATTACGTCTTTTGAAGTCGGAAGCACTATTTCCTATTGAAGGCATTTTTAGTGGAAATCAGATATATATTGATGCATTCATCAGGGGAATTAAAAACAAGGATGGAATGGTTCTTGTGACCGGACCAACAGGATCGGGTAAAACAAATACACTCCAGTCCGCTTTGAATTATATAAAGAATGTCAGACTTAACATTGTGGCTGTAGAAGATCCGGTCGAGCTTGTTAACGAAGGTATAATTCAATGTCAGATAGACAGACAACAGGATTTTACATTTGCTACAGCACTTCGTCAAATCCTTCGTCAAGACCCTGATGTTGTGCTTATTGGAGAGATGAGAGACTACGAAACTGCCCATATTGGTTGCGAGGCTGCGCTGACCGGTCACCTTGTTTTCAGTACGTTGCATACCAATGATGCTCCATCAACTATTACACGTTTTGTGGAAATGGGACTGAAAGAGTATTTAGTCGGTACGGTTGTTAACCTGATATTAGCTCAAAGACTTGGTAGAACAATTTGCAAAATGTGCAAAGTTGAGCATGATTATGACAAAAAACAACTTATTGGTCTTGGATTAACAGAAGATGAGATTCAAAACGGTAAATTTTATAAGGGAGAGGGTTGTGCTAACTGTAAGGGAACAGGCCGTGCAGGACGTGTTGCGATCGTTGAGATGATGGAGATGACAAAAAAGATAAGATCAGCAGTTATGGCAGGAGCAACAGCTTTGGAGATCGGTGATGTTGCTAAAGAAGAGGGAACTTACTGGACACTGAGAGAAGATGCTATAAGACATTTCAAAGATGGCAAAATGGATCTTGAGGAAGCACTATCATACAGTAATTAATTTTTGAGAATCTAATAAACTTGAGGAAGATATTATGCCAAAGTTCAGGTATGTAGCTAAAGATGTTGCGGGGAAAACCGTTTCCGGTGAGATCATGGCAGGAGGTCAAACCGAAGTTGTAAATAAACTCCAGCAACAGAATATGATACCGGTAAGTATTACTGAGATCAAGATGGATAAGTCAGGTGGAGGATTCCAGGCATTAAATGATAAATTAGCTCTAATGACTACAAAGATCAAACTGGAAGATCTTGTTTTCTTTACTAGGCAGATGGTTACGTTCATAAACGCCGGTGTAACGATCACTAAAAGTATTAAGAATATCGCTGATTCTCAGAAGAATATACTTTTAAAGACCATTTTGAATCAACTTTATGAAGATATTAACGCGGGTTCTGATTTTTCATCGGCACTTGGTAAACACCCAAAACAGTTTGATCAGATGTATGTGAACATTGTCAGAGCCGGTGAGGCTTCAGGTAATTTGGAGAAAGCAATGGGATCATTAGCGATATATATGGAAAAAACAGCAAATATGCGTCAATCCATAAAATCAGCTATGATGTATCCTAAAATGGTACTGTCATTTACTGCTGTTGCAGTATTCATTATTGTCTGGAAAATCATTCCTGTATTCCAGGGTCTATTTAGCAGTTTGGGTGGTGAGCTGCCTGCTCCTACTCAGATGCTTGTGAATGCATCTGATTTATTGCAAGCCCATTTCTTCCTTGTAATAGGAAGTATGGCCGGAGTGTTTTATGGCATTAAGATGCTGTTTAAATTGAAAGGTGTACAGAACGGATGGGATAAATTTATCATTACCGCTCCTGTTTTCGGAGAACTTGTCCGACAGATCATTGTTTCCAGGGTAACTAGTACTTTGGCTTTATTATTAAGCTCAGGTACTTCAATGCTTGAATCAATGGAGATCGCATCTCGTGTTGCAAATAATTACGTTTATGAGAATGCTTTAAAGCAGGCTGGAACTGATGTTAGTAACGGTATTGAATTGTCAGTTGCATTTAAGAAAGCAAACAGATTCGACGATGTTTTAATTCAACTTATTGAGACAGGTGAAGAGACAGGTAAGATCGATGAATTAATGCAAAAGATCGCAGAGTATTATGATGCTGAGGTTGCATTGAAAATCAAAGGATTCTCATCTCTAATGGAACCGTTGCTTATCGTTATCATGGGTGTGGTCATTGGAGGTATCGTTGTTGCGATCTATCTTCCTATCTTCACTATGGGTGAGGCACTTGAAGGTTAGAAAAAACAAATGAGTAACGGATATATAAATACATTTTTTTTATTGATATCATTATTATGTAGTTTAAGTTTAAAAGGGGAATCAAACCACAAGGTTCCCCTTTTTCTATCACTGGCGATACCTGGCGGAGGTCAGATATATAACCAGAAGTATTTGAAAGCATGTGTTTATATTGCTGCTGAATCAGTATTTATTTATGGTGCTATTATCCAAAATCAGAGACTTAATGATGTACAGGATGATATAGATAAATTAGGTATGGAACTATATCCTGATCTGCAAAAATTAAATAATTTAGAATTTCTTGTTGACAGGTACAAAAAAGAACGGAACAATTTTATCTGGTTATCAATTGGAACGATTCTTCTTTCTGCAGGTGATGCTTATGTCGATTCCTACTTTTCTGATTTTAAAAGGGATATTATTACAAAAGGTGATAAATTAACCATCTCACCCACTTATGCCGGTGTAATACTAACATATTCTTTTTAATAATTTTAATTTTGATTTCGACTCTTTTATTTTATATTATTCGCAATGGAAAATATGACATGTAAATATCAGCTTCACGAAATAATACTTCAATGTGAGGATATTTTCGTTTGTATTCCAGTTCCCGCATTTTAATTATTTCTTTATTACACTGAAAATATCAATAACAGATACATTAAATTTATGGAGAAATAAAATGGATTTACCATACGCAGAACCTTTTAAGATCAAAAGTATTGAAATGCTGAAAAGGACCACAAAAGAAGAAAGGTATAGTCTGATCAAAGAAGCCAGTTACAACCTTTTCAATCTAAAGAGTGATTATGTCTACATCGACCTGTTAACAGATTCAGGGACCGGAGCGATGAGTGATAAACAGTGGGCTGAAATAATGATCGGTGATGAGAGTTATGCCGGAGCAAGGTCTTATTACAAATTAAAAAAAGCTATTAAAGATATATTGGGTTTTGAATATTTTCTTCCCACTCACCAGGGAAGAGCAGCTGAAAATGTGCTATTTTCAGTATTGGTTAAAGAAGGGGATATAGTTCCTGGAAACTCACATTTTGATACAACGAAAGGTCATATTGAATTCAGAAAAGCTATAGCTGTTGATTGTACAATTGAAGAAGCTTTTGATTCAACTCTGATCCATCCTTTCAAAGGAAATGTGGATCTTGAAAAACTGGAAAAAGTTCTATCTGAAAACCCGATAGAAAAGATACCTATGGTCATTATGACACTTACGAATAATACATCCGGAGGACAACCGGTATCAATGAAGAATTTAAAGGGAGTTTCAGAACTTTGTAAGAAATATGGAACAAGACTGATAATTGACAGTGCCAGATTTGCAGAAAATGCATATTTTATCAAGATAAGAGAAGAGGGATATCAGGATAAAACTATCAAAGATATAGTGAAAGAGACTTTCTCATACGCAGATGGAATGACCATGAGCAGCAAGAAAGATGCTATTGTAAATATGGGTGGTTTCATCGGTCTTAGAGATGAAGACTTATTTAAACAGGCTTCAACTTTTAACATTATCTATGAAGGATTTATTACTTACGGTGGTATGAGTGGAAGAGATATGGGAGCACTGGCTCAGGGTCTTGATGAAGGAACTGAATTTGATTATTTGGAGTCAAGGATAAAACAGGTTGCATATCTTGGTCAGAAAATGAAAGACTACGGTATTCCTGTTATGGAACCTTTCGGTGGACATGCCATTTTTGTTGATGCAAAAAAATTCTTCCCTCACATTCCTCAGAGTGAATATCCTGCTCAGTTATTAGGTGTTGAGCTTTATGTTGAAGGTGGAGTAAGAGGTGTTGAAATAGGTACTTTGTTGGCGGATAGAGATCCAGTTACAAGAGAAGACAGATATCCTAAATTAGAACTTCTCAGACTTGCTATCCCAAGGAGGGTCTACACAAATAATCACATGGATTATATAGCTGCTTCAATGAAGAATGTGTTTGACAGAAGAAATGAATATAAGAACGGTCTTAAAATTTTATCGGAAGCTCCGATAATGAGACACTTTACTGTAAAGTTGGATAAAATATAACGATAAGGAAGATCTATGAAAAAGATGATAAACACAGAAAATGCACCGAAAGCCATAGGACCTTACAGTCAGGCAATAGAGAAAAACGGGATATTATATATTTCAGGTCAATTACCTGTAGATCCCGCAACCGGTAAAATAGTTGAAGGTACTATAACAGAACAAACCGAAATGGTATTTAAGAATATTGAATCTATACTTAAAGAGGCAGGATATAGTTTTAGTGATGTTGTAAAAACAACATGTTTACTTTCAGATATGGCAAATTTCAAAGCAATGAACGATGTTTACTCAAAGTATTATTCTGCTCCTTTCCCTGCAAGAGCAGCTTTCGCCGTAAAAGAATTGCCTTTGTCAGTACTGATAGAGATAGAAACGATAGCGATAAAATAAAATTTAAATAATGGTAAACCAGAGTCAGATATGATTAATAATGAATTGATAAATCCTAGATCTATAGTGGTCGTAGGTGCTTCTGAAAATCCGTCAAAGATCGGCGGTAAAGTTCTTAAAAATATTCTTTCAGGCAATTTTTCAGGTAATATTTATGCAATAAACGCAAAAGAGAACGTCGTTCAGGGAATTAATTGTCATTCCATTGAAGAACTCCCTGAAGTTGAGCTTGCGATAATCGCTGTGGCAGTAAAATATGTTAAGGAATATGTAACTATTTTGGCTGAAAAAAAGAATACAAAAGCATTCATTATACTCTCTGCAGGTTTTGGAGAAATGGGTGAAAAAGGAAAAATGTTGGAAAGAGAGATCGTTGAAATAGTAAATAAAAACAAGGCCTCACTGATAGGACCTAACTGTATCGGTGTTCTGAATCCAAGTTATAACGGTATTTTTGCAGGACCGATACCAAAACTTGATCCCAAAGGTTGTGATTTTGTCAGTGGTTCAGGGGCAACTGCAGCATTTATTATCGAAAAAGGTATGCCTATGGGGCTTTCGTTTGCAAGTCTTTTTTCAGTTGGCAACAGTGCTCAGATAGGTGTTGAGGAAGTTTTAAAATATTGGGATGAGACATTCGATCAGGATAAAAGTTCAAAAGTTAAACTTCTTTATATGGAAAATATTAATAAACCTAGCCTGTTGTTGAAACACGCAAGGTCTCTTATCAGAAAGGGATGTAAAATAGCTGCAATAAAAGCGGGAAGTTCTGATGCAGGTAGTCGGGCAGCTTCTTCACATACAGGAGCTCTGGCAACACCGGACAAAGCAGTTGAAGCTCTTTTTAAAAAAGCAGGTATTGTAAGATGCTATGGTAGAGAAGAACTTATTTATGTTGCTTCAATTTTATCTCAAAAAGAATTAAAAGGTAAAAATATTGCGGTAATAACTCATGCTGGTGGTCCGGGTGTTATGCTTACCGACAGTCTTTCCAAGGGTGGAATGTCAGTTCCTCATCTTGAAGGAAAATATGCTGAAGAATTACTGGAAAAATTATATCCGGGATCATCAGTAAGCAATCCAATAGATTTTTTAGCAACAGGAAATGCTGAGCAGCTTGGAATAATAATTGATTATGTTGATAATAAATTTGATAACATTGATGGAATGGTCGTTATCTTCGGTTCTCCGGGATTATTTGAGATCTACGATGTTTATGATCTTCTTAATGAGAAAATGAAGACCTCGAAAAAGCCGATATTCCCGTTATTACCTTCCATTGTGACAACAGAAAAAGAGATCGAGCACTTCAAATCTCTTGGAAGAGTTTATTTTTCTGATGAAGTTAATCTGGGAAATGCTTTAACTTCTGTTCATAACTCTAATGCTGACTTTCCAGATGAGGATACTGTAAATGTTGATACTACTGCTATTAGAAGTATTATAGATTCGTCTGAGAACGGATATCTTCAACCAAATAATGTTGTTAATATCTTAGATGCTGCTGGTATTCCAAGAGTTCCGGAATTTGTTTCTAAAGATATCAACGGTATAATAGAAAAAGCTGAAGAATTTGATTATCCTATTGTAATGAAGATAGTTGGTCCGGTCCATAAGTCAGATGTAGGCGGTATCGCTTTAAATATTACATCAGAACAGGAGATCAGGGATGAATATTATAGAATGGAGCAGATAGAAGGTTTTGAAGGAATTCTGATCCAGCCTATGCTATCCGGAAGCGAATTCTTTGCAGGTGTTAATTACGAAGATAACTTCGGTCACATGATCCTTTGTGGATTAGGTGGTATTTATATTGAGGTTTTTAAAGATACAGCTCAATCTTTGGCCCCGATATATAAAGAGGAAGCTTTATCAATGATAAGATCGTTAAAAAGTTATAAGATCGTTAAAGGTGTCAGAGGTAAAGAAGGCGTTAATGAAGATATTTTTGCTGAGATAATCACAAGACTTTCAAAATTGGTTGAAGTAGCTCCTGAGATAAGGGAGTTAGACCTGAATCCTCTACTTGGAACAGCTAATAGTGTTATTGCAGTAGATGCAAGGATAAGAATAGAGAAGTAAAAAAAGCGATGGGGTATAATGATCTATATCCCTTTTTCGAGTTCATTTTTAAGGTCAATCCGAATGAATTGCCTTTTTTTTACTCTTTATCTCTCTCAGGCGGGAACATCTTTTCCAGCATCCCTCTTTTGATAGGCTCTCCACCCATAAGTACATTCAGGTTACTTTTGGCAACATGATTATCTTTCCAGAGATCGAGAGCTTTTTTATAAAAGAAAATAGCAGAATCCTGCTTGAGTTTATGGCGCATAACGATACCAAGGTTTGTGTATGTCACAGAATATCTTCTATCTATTTCCTCCAGAGCAAATTTTATATCGATAATTCTCTTAGCGATAATATCAGCTTTGTAATCAGATTCAATGTCTGAAAAGTCTTGAGTAACCTTTTCATTGATCATATCTTCATTAAGATCAGAATATTCGTTTTGCCAATTATCATAAAAATGAATACAACTGTCAAGAAATGCCTTGGAAAGGTCCAGGAATTTTAATTTTTCATCTTCATCAGTTGTGTGATACAATGCCATTGTTAAATAAATAGCTGCTTTATCTGTGCAGAGTACTCCACGCTCAAATGAATTGTGATAATGCCGGATCTTACTGTATTCAGTATCCATAAAATCCAGCAATGCGATAGCTTCACCAATCGTATTTTCAGTAACAGCCTGATTGTATCTCAAATGTATTTTTTTTATATGTAATATCCTTGGATCTTCAATTTCGTTAATATAGCTGTAGTAATTGTAAGCAATCAATACACCGATCACTGTAATGATCAGCATTATAACGGTAAGTTTTTTAGTACCTGGTGTCAGGTTTATCATAGTTCTCCTTTATATTATGATTCGATGTTGCAAGGGGTTGAAAACCCTTGTTCCATGAACATTTTTTTTATAAAAAAAGCTCGGATCCAGATCCGAGCTTAAATATAATCAATTATTTCTCTGAAGTAAACTTATGTATGAACTTTCTCCACTAAGAACTTTCTTATCTCGTAAGGAGTTTCTTCAGTGAAAAGAGAAACAACGATATTTGTAAGTATAGCCAAAGGAGCACCGATCCATGCGAAATACCATGCACCCAACCAGAATGTAAAGAATTCCTGACCAGGTAAAGCCCATCCGTATTTTGCGGAAAGGAAATAAACTAATGATATACCTGCTACGGTTAATCCGACAGTCAAACCAGCAATTGCTCCTTTCTTGTTCGATCCACTCCACCAGATCCCCAAAAGGAATAATGGGAAGATAGTTACAGCGGCCAATGAGAATGCCAAAGCCACCAGCTGAGCTATCAATGCAAGTTTCAACATTGCAATTGCCATAACGATAATTGTCATAAGAATTGTCGCCATTCTTGCCATGAACATCTGCTTCTTAGGAGTAGAATCTGGGTTAAGAACTTTAAAATATAGGTCATGTGAGAAAGCAGAGGCTCCCGCAACAAGAAGTCCTGAAACTGTAGAAAAAGCAGCAGAAATTGCTCCTGCAGCCAAAAATCCTACAATAAGAGGATTAAGATTTGCGATCTGAGCAGTATAAATTACAATTGCATCCGGTGCAAGCTGACCGATCTCAGGATTTGCCGAAAGTATTTTTCCTAATGCTGAGAATACCGGAGCACTCCAATATAAAATTGAAATGAAGAATAAACCCCAAACAACAGACCATCTGGCATCTCTAGCCCTAGGTACTACATAGAATCTCTGAATTACATGTGGTAATCCTGCTGTTCCAAGCATTAGGGAGAAAACAATAGCCATCCATTGAAAGAATGTCTGACCGGTTGAAGCATCCCAAGGCATAGCATATTCAGGACTCGGCAGAATCGCAAAGTCATGTCCGAACGCATTGAGCAGGTTACTGATCTCTGGAGCAGGTATTCCGTTTACGATATCACTGACTGCAGCACCGTATCCGATTTGAGGTAACAGCCAGAAGTAGTCAAATTTAAAAGTCATCATGAACAGCGGGATTAAGAATGATACAATAATAATCACATACTGGATCTGCATATTTTTAGTAACTCCGAGCATTCCAGATATCATAGTATAAGCCAAAACTACAGTACCTCCGATGATGACAGACCAATAATAATCCAACCCCAAAACCCATTTGAACATCAGACCGATACCTCCGAATTGACCAACGCAATAAGAAATGGATATTAAAATCGCAACTATTGCTGATACAGCTCTCAATCCGGTAGAATAGTATCTATCACCAATAAAATCAGGTGCGGTGTATTTTCCATATTTTCTGATCTGGCCTGCCATAAGGATAAGTAGAAGTACATATCCACCTGTCCAACCCACAACATAAGCCAGGCCGTGATAACCCGATCCGTACATAAGAGCAGCCATTCCAAGAAATGAAGCCGCACTCATCCAGTTTGATGCAATAGCCATACCTGAGCCAACTCGAGAAATACTTCTTCCCGCAGCATAATAGTCAGATGTGTCTTTTGCCTGATTAAATACTCCTACCAGTACAAACAATACCAGTATAGATATTAGAATTATCGCCGGTCCAACTTTAAAACCACCTTCCAATTGTACTCCGTTAGCAGCATTCAGAAGAAAAGTATAAAGGAAAAGACCGATTAAAATTATTTTTTTCATTATATTTCCTCAAATTTTTAATTAGATTCCGAAGGTTTATTAAAGTGTCCTGATTTTGTGTGTAATCTATCTATCTTAAAGCTATAAACCCAGCATAGAACAACGAATAGAATAAGCAGGAAAACAGCGGTATAGAAATAATGAAACGGAAATCCAAGAAATACTGTATCAGTAAGAACAGATTGATTATGGGTAAGATATAAACTCATAACTGAATGTATTTTTTCTTTATTTTCCGCTTTGAATTCAACAAGACCATCAGACTTAAGCTCATGAGGAAGAAGTTTAGCTTTTAAGCTGTAAGTTTCAATTCCCAATAGCGGAGCAACTCTGTTAATTATGCTTGTTTTGGCATTTAGATAATTCACATCTTTCAAGTCAAGATTTTCATTAGCTTTTTGTTTTTCGAAGTTTTCAATTTCAGTAATAAATGTACTTCTTAAAGAATCTCCGGACATCAGGTCATAAACAACCCAGCTTAAAGCATTATCCAAGACTGCTCTTTTTTCTGGTTTTGCAGCCAGTGTCGATTTTCCCAATACCATTAGAACTGAGTTTGCAAATTCTATTTTTTCTGATTCAACTGCACTACCATCTTTAACATTTCCCCATACTTTCTCGAAAGTAATGAGTGCTTTTTCAGGTGTTGGTTTCTCCATGACCCTTAAAAGGATCTGAAAACCGAACACACAAATTGCCCATATCAGAACCAGAATGATCACAAGGTTTCTATTGGTCCTTGAAAATGGTGTGGTGGGTCTAAAGAAACTTATCCTATAGTCCTTTTGCTCTTCCACTTTTCCCCCTACGGTTTAGGTTTACGAATTTATATTTATTTATTTTACAGTCTGAAGTTGTGTGATACAATTCACAAATCTCCCACAGGTGTAAATATATTCTTACAATCAAATAAAAAGCAAATACTTAATATTTTTTTTTAGAACTGAGTGTCAATATTAGGAAAACAAATAAATTTTATGCATAAATTAATATAAAAATTGTTTGATTATACTTTATTAATACTATAAATTATTTATCTTGAATGATTATGCTCAAGTTACTATGGTTCAAGACAGTTTGCTGAAGTCAGAATTAAAATTTTAGAAATTGCAATATAAAAATCGATAAGGAGTAAACAGAATGTCAAACATAGGTTCATACGAAGAAAGGATCAAAGATTTCAGCTGGAAGTTAGCTGAAGAGGAATTGGAGTACAAGGATGGCGATGTAATTAATATAGGCTGGTACTGCTCTGACAGAAATTGCATCAAAGGTAAAGGTGAAAAAATGGCGCTTATCTGGGAAGGACTCGGAGGAGTAGAAAAAAAATATACTTTCAACGATGTAAGATTGGCAAGTAACACAATAGGTCATCACCTCAGGGGTTTAGGTATAAAGAATGAGGACAGAGTATGTCTATTCATGGACAAAATACCTGAGCTTTATTTGAGCTTTCTGGGTGTGCTCAAGATCGGTGCTATAGCACAACCTTTATTTTCAGCTTTTGGCGATGAATCATTACATGTTAGATTAGAAAATGCACAAACTAAAGCTATCATCACTCAGAGAAAGCATGTAAGCAAAGTGAGAAGAATACTTGAGCAGATGCCATACCTTGAGCACATTATCATAGTTGATCATGACGGGAAAAAACCATTGAAAGAAAGAGAAACTGTCTTTAATCTTGAAGAAGCTGAAAAGATAGATGAATTCGAGATATTCCCTACAAAAGCAGAATCCCCTTCACTTTTGCATTATACTTCAGGTACAACTGGACAACCTAAGGGAGTAAAGCATGTTCATTACTCGATAATATCTCAGTATTTAACAGCAAAATGGGTATTGGACCTTCAGGATGATGACATCTACTGGTGTACAGCTGATCCCGGATGGGTAACAGGTACTTCTTACGGGATTATTGGCCCATGGAGCCAGGGAATAACACAATGTGTTCTTGATACCGGTTTTTCAGCGGAATCATGGTATAAATTCATAGAAAAAAATAAGGTCTCTATGTGGTATTCAGCACCTACAGCGATCAGATCACTGATGAAAGCCGGTGATGACCTGATAAAGCAGCATGACCTTTCTTCTCTTAGACATATAGCAAGTGTTGGTGAGCCACTGAACGCTGAAGCAGTGATCTGGTCAGAGAAAGTTTATGGTATGCCGTTCTATGATACATACTGGCAAACTGAAACCGGATCAATGATGCTTACAAATTATCCGGGGATGAAAATAAAGCCGGGATCAATGGGAAAACCTTTCCCTGGTATCATAGCAGCAGTTCTCGATGAAAAAACATTCGAACCTATAACAGAACCAAATAAACCGGGACTTATCGGTTTTAAACCGGGATGGCCATCAATGATGAGAACATACTGGGGTAATGAAGAGACTTATAAAAAGAAATTCGTGAACGGTTGGTATCTTCCTGGAGATAAATCAACTATTGATAAAGATGGATATTTCTGGTTCGTAGGTAGAGATGACGATGTGATCAATACAGGTGGTCACTTAGTAAGTCCTTTCGAAGTTGAGTCAGCTCTTCTTGAGCATGAAGCAGTAGCAGAATCAGCTGTTGTCGCAAAGCCTGATGAGGTGAATATGGAAGTAGTAAAGGCTTTCGTTACTTTGAATCCGGGATTTGTAGCAGATGATGATCTTGAATTGAAGATCATGAATTTTATCAGAAAAAAATTATCTCCTTTAGCAATGCCTCAAGAGATCGAATATATGGAAAAACTACCTAAGACCCGTAGCGGAAAGATCATGAGAAGAATGCTTAGAGCTAAAGAATGGGGAGAAGAGATCGGGGATACATCCACTCTTGATGATGAATAAAACAGTTGATAGTTTACAGTAGGATGCGATTTCCATTCAACTCTAACAAAAACGATCAAATTGTAGTGTCGAGACCCTGTTTCTAACCAATTCATTTCAAGGTTTGGTGAGTAAACAATAAAAGTAATTAAATTTGGGAAAAATATGAAAAAATTACTATGTATTACTGTTATTCTTTTATTTTGTCAATTAATAAGAGCGGAAATTGACTTAAATAAATCTATAAAACTTTTCATTTTACCTAATTTTTGCATCAATTCATTTAACACGTATAACAATGATATCTTGGATGCTTATGATTACTCACCTTCGTTTGGATTAGATATTGAATATTCAAAAAAAACACCTTGGAGAATCGTAGGTAAATTAAATTATTATCTTGTTCCTGATTGGTTTCCATTGGAATTCAGTTTTGGTATAAAAAAAGTGAATGATATTAAAATTTTGAAATCATTTCAATATTATTGGAATGTTAACTTAGATTCTAAAGTTCTCAGATATACAGGTCCCAATGGCAAATGGGGTTATGATTATATCTTTATCTCTCGCGTTGAACCACCTTTTTACCTTGAATTAAACAATGGAGATTGGATGATGGCAATCGGGATTGATTTAATTTATGGATTAAATTATTTTTTTAGAGATACGATTTTCTTGGATTTTCAAGTTGGATATAAATTGTATTCATTTTATTTAAAAGACAATAAATTTATAGAATTATATGCTTTTGATTCAGTGGATGGTTCTCATTTAAAACCTCTTGAAGGTAATGATGATTTTGTTAATCCGGACGGATTTTTTCTTAAATTTGGATTGGGGGTTGGTTTATGGTAATTATGAAGTTGAATAGAATAATAACATTTTTAATTTTTCTGATAATATACGCAACAAATCTCTATTGTCAGAAAGGGTTAAATTATGTAAATAATCAGGTAATCGTAAAATTTAAAGATGATATTTTGAATTATGAATTCCTAGAAAGTGATAAAGTATCTATGAATTCCATTGATGTTATTAATCAGGAATATGTCACAAAAGGTGATTCATTAAATTTATTCTTAAACAAAACTACAACTGTTAGCAAAGTTTTTACTGCTTTAAAACCTAGCACAAAAAATGTAGTAACAAAATCAGGTAAAATTATTGATAATACAAATTTATACAACACCGTTGTATTTACTCTCGATTCAGAGGATAATATCATTAACTTGTGTAAAGAACTCAATAATATAATTTATATTGAGTACGCAGAACCAAACTACATTTTAGATTTACATTATTATCCAAACGACGAATATTATAATAATCAAGATTCATTCAGATTAATAGGATTGACAAATCTATGGTTAGATAATGATTACTATGGTAATTCCAACATTAGGAATGGCAATCCAAATATTCGAATAGGTATTTTAGATACAGGTATTGATTACAATAATAGAGATTTAGGAGATGGAGATTTGTACACAGAAACAGCTAAAGTTGTCTCAGGGATTAATTCATACGGTGTTATTAATAGTGATTGTATGGATACTCATGGACACGGCACTAGAGTCGCGGGGATCGTAGCTGCCTATACAAATAATAAATTTGATGTGGCAGGTATTGCTGGTGATTGTAGTTTAGTTGGGCTAAAGGCAAATATGCTTGATGAGGTTGATCAGATTGACTATTGTTCTGCAGCAAATGCAATTGAAATAGCATCAAGCAATTTTTCTTGTGATATTATAAATATGAGTTTTGGCACGCAATCATGGAATAATATTATTTGGGCAGATGAAGGTTTTTATGCCTTACAGGATGCAACTATGTTAGCTATTAGAAGAGGTGTTTTCATTTCAGCTGCCAAGGGGAATGATGGTACTTCTGATTGGCATGTACCTTCTGATTTTAGTAGCTATATTATGTCTGTTGGAGCATCAGATAGATATGATTGTTTGGCTTCCTTTGAAGAAGGTAGTTCTAATTATGGTAATGGCATGGATATATTGGCACCAGGTACAGCTGGTGAAATTTTTACAACCGCTTTAGGTTCTGTGCCTCAGCCTTTTGAAGGAACTTCTGCCGCAGCACCACATGTTGCTGGAGTCGCAGCTTTATTACTATCACTTAACTATAATCTCTACTCTGAAGATTTACATGAGATTATAACTAGAACAGCCTTTAAAACATCCGAAATGAACGGACAAAATTATACAGATCGTGAAGGGTATGGGAGGCTGGATGCTAAATCAGCTATTGAATATGTATTATATGGTAATATTGAACACCATGTTGAAGGAATATCTGATGGGAATGGTTATTGGATTGAAGATAGCGAGGATAATCCTACTGAGTGTATAATAAATGTACCTTTTAATACGGTTAGCTATAATAACAATTCACCAGGTATTCACTTGCATACTTGGGCAAAATGGAGAAAAAAAGTAAATTTGCCAGAAGGTTTTTCACGTGTTGAAATATGGGGGAATAATAGTGGAACAGGTTCTGTTTCTATATCAGAACCTTCGTATGGAGACTGCTATGTTATTTCAATAGACGAGGATGATAATACAGCCATATTAGAATCTCGAAATTATAAAATATGGACTCTTGAACCTAAATTACTTGGATTAACAACAGCTGTTGGAGAAATGAAATTTGGATATACAACAGTAGGATTTTATGATAATGTTTTAATCCAACTTTCTGAAACGGAAATTATTACAAATGCCTCTGCTAAAAATATTGTAATTGATGTAAGTAACATTGGTGATCATTCAGATAAACCATTTGACTACCAAATTGAAAGTGACTGCACATGGATTCATTTAAGTAAGAATGAAGGTATTACTAATGATAATTTTACTATTAGCATTGATAAAAACAACACTGATGCACAAAGAAATTGTTCTGTGATAATTAAGTCCAAATGGGCAATCGAAAATAGTGAAATTATAATCAATCAAGATAGAGCACCTTCTGGTCTTTACATTGAAAATAGTGAATTTAATTTTACAAGTCTTGAGCAATCTGATGTTATCCAAGTACGCAAAACAGACTTAGCCAATATCCTTGATGTTGATTACTCCATAGATATGAGTACTTTACCATCATGGGTTCAAATTACGAGCCAAAATTCTAGTATCATTGTACCTCCAGGTGAAACAAATTTTAGTGTTAATGAGTATTATCTTGATTTTGCTGAGAGAACTGCAGTTATAAGTTTAACTTCTCTATTATCATCGTTTGTTCAAAATCCAGTAACTTTTAATGATCCACCATACAACACTATAAATGTTAATCAAGCACCTTGTCCTGATTATGTAACAGATCACCTTAAACCTCGTCTTGCTGTTTTTGATAATACTAAAAAATTACTTCATTATGATCCTGAAGATCCAGATCAACACACAATAAAAACGAATGTAACTACAGACTTTACCTCTTCTTATGATTTTATTGCAACAACATCCTGCGACTACGATAATGATGGAATTGATGAGCAAGTTGTGCTGTATAGTGACGGATTTTTCACTTCATTATATTTTTACAAACTTGGAGAATCAAATTATTCGAAACAAATATCTTTAGGATGGGACAATGATTACAGTGATATTGAGTCTCTTAATGTAAATAATGATGGACTTAAAGAGATTATAGTAGCAGGGAAAAATAATTTTTTAGTAATTGATGTTAGTGACGGAACTCAACTATATAATTATGATCTTACTTCTGAAGCACTGATTGATGAAGTTTCAATTGCTATAGGAGATTTTAACAATGACAATATCAAAGATATTGTATTATGCGATGGATATAAAATAATTACACGAAGTATTGACAAAGGCACAGTAAAAAAAATAATTGATGATTGTGAAACTATTGTTTCAAATGAAGACTACTCGTTCAGGGATATTACATCTTTCCATGAAAACAATGATATTTTAATTCTGGTTTTTCAGGGTATATCACCAACTCATGAAATTTATGAAAACAAAGTGTTTAATTGTTATTATGACTTTTTTGAAAAGGAATTTTTCTTCGATACATATGCTATAACAATTCCAGCTTTAGATTCAAGAGATATACGAAAAATTGTTGCTGACGATTTTATAAAAGATGATAATAATTTTGATGAGCTGGCAATTTTACATAACAATACTTATAATGAATCACCTTCAATAGAAAATACAACAAGTATATCATTATTCAAGTTAGTTAGAGCCAAACCAAATCCACCTACAGATCAATTAGAATTAATGTATGAGATAGATGCATCTGAATACATAGAAAATTATTTGGATTTAACTTCGGGGCAGTTTTATGATAAATTAAAGTTAGTCTTACAACCTGAAACAGAGCTAATAATAGAACCGGATGATGATATCATATTTTTACCTAATATGAAAGTTGAAGCCAGATCTAATTCAAAAATTACGGTAAAAAATGGAGCAGTTTTAGACCTAACAAATGTTTCGATAACCGGAGATGACAACTGGCAGGGAATAACAGCGGAAATCGGAAGTACAGTTATTTTATCACATACGACTATAACAAATGCCGCTTGTGCTTTAGATGCTACTGATGCAAATGTAAGTATAAATTATTCTTCATTTATTGATTGTGAGAACGGTATTTTATTTGTGAATTGTAATTCTGAAGCTTTAATTGATAATTACTTAATAGGAAAAGGAACTGGATGTGGAATAACTTTAGTTCAGTCACAAATTGATCTGTTTGATAACACCATTAAAGAGTTTCAAAATGGAGTCAAACTTATATCTTGTAGTGCTCCAGTTTTATCAAAGAATATAATAAAAGACAATATAAATTATGGTTTATACATTGAGGGGTATAATACTTTTCCTGAACTTAAAAATTATCTTACCAGTAAAGCAGAACTAAACAATGAAATATTCGATAATGGGATAGGAACTGAATATTCGAAAAGTGCTCAGATCTATTTGAAGTATTCTGCTGGTATTTCAATGGGATTCGGTTATAATAATATTTATTCAGGAGTCGAAGGAACTGTTCCAGAAATACCATGTATCAGAGGTGCAAGCTATTTTGCAGAATCAAAAGTAGCAATGCCAGTCAAAGTTGTTATCGATGCTGATTATAATTATTGGGGAATGAAAGAAACTGGTATAGATGATAATTTCACTCATTTCTTTGACCTTTGGGATATGGGAACTCCTAATACAAGCGATGGATATTTAATATCTTATAATAACGCTTCTCCTGAACCTTATAAAATTGATACAATTATTCCAGTTATATATAGCCCTGGAGTAGAACCAGATCCAGGTTCAATAATGCTTGATAATGCAATTCGACTAGAAATTGATGGTAATTTAAAACCTGCAATAAAATTATATGAAAAGATTATATCTAAGTATGATTCAACAACAGCTTCTTATGTCGCTTCTGCAAGATTACCATATGTTTACGAAAAAGCTGAAGAAGATCTTGAGCCACTGTTAAAGGTATACGATTCAAGTATAGAATCTGATGAAGTAACCAATAAAGTATTTTTTAAAGAAATGAAAGTCTCAACTAATATCAGAAGTAAAAAATACGACGATGCGATTAATATTTCTAAAGAAATGCTTGCGGATGCACAAACTGAAGAAGAAAAAATACTTTGTGAGATTGATATTGCAATATCTAATATGATGAAAGATGCAGAAACTAAAATTAAATCCGCAAATTCTTCAATTATCAATGATTTACTTGCTAAACTGGGTGAAGATAATCAAGATGGAGAGCAAACCGATATTACAGAATCTGTGTTACCTACTAAATTCATATTATATCAAAATTATCCTAATCCATTTAATCCGATCACTGAAATTAAATATGCTCTTCCAAATGACGCAAATGTATGTATTAAAATATACAATTCGAATGGAAATATTGTAGATAAACTAGTTAATGATAAACAGAATGCAGGATATCACCGTATATTATTTGAAGGTTCAAAATTGTCGAATGGTGTTTATTATTATTCTATGCAAATAAATGGGAATATTTTGGATACAAAACGAATGCTTCTAATAAAATAGTAAATTGTAGTAAGCAAATCCATAACAATAAATAAGGAGAAACAAAATGGAAGACATGAAGGACATCGTTCTTGAGTACGTAATTGAAGAATACCTAGAAGACGAAGATGAAGTGCTAACTTATGATTCACCGCTTATTTCCGGTGGGATCGTAGATTCATTCTCAATGGTTTCACTGAAGAGATTTTTAGAGAACAAATATAACATCACTTTACCTGATGACAAGGCTACACCTGAAGCTTTTGACACTGTAAATAACATCGTTGCTTTAGTTAATGAATTTTTAAAGTAAAATGTGCAAAATTAATTAAATTTCAGCACAATTTCATAAAAGGAGGAAATCATGGCTTACAGTGATAAAGTCAGAGGTACGTATAACGGAACTTTACAAGCTTTAAAAGATAAGGGAATATTTAAGCAGGAAAGATTCATCCATTCATCCCAGGCAGCGGATATTGAAGTAGAATTTCCAACAGGTGCATCTCTTAAAAAAGTTATAAATATGTGTGCAAACAACTATCTTGGGCTATCAAGTCATCCTGATGTTGTAAAAGCTGCTCATGAAGGACTGGATGCAAGAGGTTATGGAATGTCTTCAGTTAGATTTATCTGTGGTACTCAGGATATTCACAGAGAATTAGAAAATAAGGTAACTGAATTCCTTGGAACAGAAGACACTATTCTTTTCCCTTCATGTATGGATGCAAATGCTGGTGTTTTTGAAGCTATATTGACAGATGAGGATGTGATGATATCTGACAGACTTGTTCATGCTTCTATAATTGACGGAATGAGACTTTGTGGAGCTTTACACGATACATTTAAGCATTCAAATATGAAACATCTTGAAACAAAATTACAGCTTCATGCGGACAAAAGATTGAAAGTTGTTATCACTGACGGTGTTTTCTCAATGGATGGTGATACTGCAAAACTTGACGAAATGGTTGCACTTTGTGAAAAATATGATGCAATGTTATTTGTGGATGAATCTCATTCATCGGGTTTCATAGGTAAGACCGGTAGGGGAACTCATGAGAAGTGTGGAGTTTTCGGAAAGATAGATATAATCACAACAACATTTGGTAAAGCTCTTGGTGGAGCTTCTGGAGGTTGTGTTTCAGGAAGAAAAGAGATCGTGGAGATGTGCCGTCAAAAAGCAAGACCATACTTATTCTCAAATACAATTGCACCTGTTGTTGTTGCAGGAGTTAACAGAGTATTGGATATTCTTTCAAAGAGTACAGAAAGAAGAGACAAACTTGAGAAGAACACGGAATTCTGGAGACAGGGTCTTTTAGACGCCGGATTTGTTTTACAGCCTGGTGATACACCGATTGTACCTGTAATGTTATTTAATGCAAAATTATCTCAGGATTTCTCTAGAGATCTATATGATGAAGGTATTTATGCTATAGGATTCTTCTTCCCGGTCGTACCAAATGGTGCTGCAAGAATTAGAACACAGATCTCTGCAGGACATGAAATTCATCATCTTGAAAAAGCTTTAGCAGCTTTCAAGAAAGTTGGTGAAAAATATGGTATCTTAGGCAAAACAAAGCAAGAAATTATAGAAATGTACGGTTTGTAATCTATGCAAACAATATTTGAGACGCAGTACAACTGCGTCTCTACACTTATTTTTTTAAGGACAAAAAATGTCATACAACAATGAAATTAAGAACTTTTACAGTTCACAGCTGGAAGAGATAAAAAAAAGTGGACTATATAAAGAGGAAAAATCAATAAATTCTACCCAGGGTGCGGAAATTGAAGTAGAATATCCTATAGGAACTAAAAGCTCTAAGATCATAAATATCTGTTCGAACAATTATCTGGGTCTTTCAAGTCACCCTGATGTGATCCAGGCTTCAAAAGATGGTTTAGATCAAAGAGGATATGGAATGTCCTCTGTAAGATTTATATGCGGAACACAGGATATTCATAAGGAACTTGAAAATAAAGTCTCAGAATTTCTGGGAATGGATGATACAATATTATATTCTTCTGCGTTTGATGCAAATGTGGGTGTGTTTGAGGCACTTTTAGATGAAGATTGTGCGATCATCTCAGATGCTTTGAACCATGCTTCAATTATTGATGGAGTTCGTTTGTGTAAGGCAAGAAGATACCGCTATGCGAACAATAATATGGATGATCTCCAGGATAAACTTGAGGAAGCAAAAGACGCTAAGATCAAGTTGATAGTATCTGATGGTGTATTTTCAATGGACGGAGTTGTTGCTCAGGTTGATAAAATATGCGAACTAGCTGATATGTATCAAGCATTAGTAATGATAGATGATTCTCACGCAACAGGTTTTATGGGAAAACTGGGTAGAGGAACTCATGAAGAGCATCGAATGATAGGAAAAGTTGACTTGATAACAACGACATTCGGTAAAGCGCTTGGAGGGGCATCGGGTGGTTGTATTGCAGGCAGACAGGAGCTTGTTGATATGCTGAGACAGCGTTCACGTCCGTATATTTTTTCAAATTCAATGTCACCGGCAGTTGTTGTCGGAGTTTTAAAAGTATTCGAAATACTTTCAAAGAGTTCTGAAAGAAGGGATAAACTTCATAAAAATACAAGATTCTGGAAAAATGGTCTTGAAGAAGCAGGGTTTATTCTTACGAAAAGTAACAGTCCAATAGTTCCAATAATGCTTTTCAATGCACAATTAGCCCAGGATTTCTCAAGGGATCTTTATGCAGAAGGTGTGTATGCAATTGGTTTTTACTATCCGGTTGTTCCGAAAGGCAAGGCAAGGATCAGGACCCAGATATCTGCAGGATTAAGCACTGAGCAGCTGGAACGTGCCCTTGAAGCATTTATAAAAGTTGGAAATAGATACGGTATTTTGGGTAAAACAAAAAAAGAAATAATAGAAATGTATCCTCTTTCAATTTAGAAATTAGAATTTATAAGTGAAAATTTTATGATGAAACCCGGTCAAACTATAAACGAAAGGTACGAGATCCTAAGACTGCTTGGAGAAGGAGGTATGGGTAACGTTTATCTCGTCCGGGATTTTGTTGAAAACAGGGTTATTGCATTAAAACTGATCAAGGATAAGTTCTTCTCCAATAAGGCCATCGACAGGTTTAAAAATGAGTTCAAGATGGTCAATCAGCTTTCCCACCCCAATATCATTAAGGTTTATGACCTTGATGTTTTTAAAAAAACAGACACGTATTTTTTTACTATGGAATATGTGGAGGGGAAAGACCTGACCACTGCTTATCAAACACTTTCCTATCGTGAAAAACTTGAAATATTACTCCAGATCGCCAGAGGACTGAACTACATACATAACAGGCATATAGTTCATTTCGATATTAAGACTGATAACGTGTTCCTTATACAGGACTCCAACGGTTCCTATCATGCAAAGATAATGGATTTCGGGCTTGCAAATTTACTTGAGGATTTCAGTGGAAAAGTTAGAGGTACTCTTGTCTATATTGCTCCTGAAATAATGCTTAAGAAGGAAGTGGATTACCGAGCAGATCTTTATTCTTTGGGCATGGTCATTTATTACATTTTTTCCAACAGATTGCCTTTTGAAGACTGCAAAACTGTTAAAGAAATAGTAACAAGGAAGCTGGAGGAGTCGTTCAGGAATGAAGAACAGTTTCTTGCCATAAAAGAAAATTTTGTAAAAAATCTTATAAAAGACCTTTGTTCAGCACGTAAAGAAGAAAGAATACATTCAGCACAACAGCTGATATTATATCTTGAAACAGCTTTGGAAATGAATATACGTGAGGAAGAGGAAAGGATAACAGCAATTTTCAATAATGATTTTTATGATAAAGATAATTTAATAGGAAATCTGCAGGATGAATATCTTAATTTCTGTCTGAGAAAAGAAAAAAGGGTTGGAATGTTCAACATTATCATTTCAGAAAATGGTAACGGCCGGACACAACTACTTGAATCTTTTAACGTAAAGACACAGATGAACAGGATACCATCGTTATTCATTACTGTTGAGAAAGAAGAAAATATTGTAAACATTTTTTTCAGAAAGCTAATCTTCGGATTTATAGGATTCTTGGAAAAAAACGAATACAGTAAAAAAATATTTATCCTTGCAAATAAGCTTATCGACGAGGAAGGATTTTTTATTCAGGATCAAGATCTGGTAGTTAGGATAAGAAATGTTCTTAAGGAAATATTTGAAAATATTTCAACGAAACAATCTGTTATTCTAATGATCGATGACATAAACAATCTCAATGAAACTGATAAAGAACTATTTTCTTATTTCTTAAATTTAGCAGTTACTTCACCTGTTTTTTTGATGGTCACCATAGATATCGATACAATAAATTCACCTGAATGCAGATTACAAAACTATGAAGATACATTCTATCTTATTCCTCCAAAAAAATACTTCTTGAATAACCTTAAAGAAAGTGAAATAATGGACTATCTTGCTTTTATACTTAAAACAGATAAAAGAAGTATAGACAATGCAATAGCACCCTATATAATGAAGGAAAGTAACGGTAATCTTTTCCTGATAAAGAGTTACCTTGAGTTCCTATTATCCCATGAGTATTTGATAAAACAAAAAGATGAATACAAATTCACATACCCGGAACAGATTACTTATCATTCCAAAATAATTGATATATACCAAGCCAGATTCTCAAATCTTTCAAATAATGAAAAATTCATTTTTCTATTTATTGCAGGTAAATACGATAAAGGAGCCAGTCTTGATAAGATTAAGGCTATTTTTT
Organism: Candidatus Delongbacteria bacterium; assembly: GCA_016937995.1. GTDB lineage: Bacteria > UBA4055 > UBA4055 > UBA4055 > UBA4055 > WTAK01. The sequence goes on along the minus strand of JAFGVM010000098.1, from coordinate 24,660 downwards.
CTATCGATGATATAGATGAGATCATTGCGAACTTATTGAGAATGAACCTGATAGATTCAACAGTAAAAAGAGGGAAAAGTTATTTTAAAATAAAAAATGAGAACTTTTCTAAAGTTATTAAAACTTTTTCGCAAGAAGACAGAGAAAAGTTTTACGACAAGCTGGTTGATTATTATTTTAAAAAGAAAAAAAGCTCTTTGATAACGCATACATATTGTCTTATTAAATCCTCAGCTCCCGTTAAAGACAAAAAGAAACAATTAAAAGAAACTATTGAATATTGCCGTCAGAACAACCTTAATTCTGATCTAAAGAATCTTCTAATATTTGAATACAAGAACTTTAATCTTAGAAATACAACTCGAGTTGAGATCCTAACTGAATTGTATTTATTGCTAATCTCTATTGGAAGCTTTGAGGAGGCATTTGTTTATTACAATGAACTTCTGAAAAAGCAGAAGCTGGATCAAAGTACTTATGAATACGCAATTATATTGGCGGATAGCGTCTGTTTCAGCAGATCGAAAGTTTCACTTCATAAAAAATCTGAAAATTTAAAAAAGGCTGCACATATATTGACCAAATTGAAGAAATTTGATCTTTATTTATCCGTGCTTTACAAAAGGTTGACATTTTTAGTCAGAAGTGGAAGGATTCAAGTATGTACAAATGTGATTAACCATGAATTAAAAAGATATGACAGTAGCTTTGATAAAGATACTAAAATGAAGCTTAAACATATGTTAAGATACTTTGAAAATGCGAACAAGATACAAAGATCTGAGATATACTTGAAACTTGTTCATGTTTACAAATATCTTGAAGCTGACTTCGTTTATCCTGAGGAAAGAGCCGATTTGTTATTTATTATTATTCTGGATCTTGTGATCACAAAAAATAATCAGAGAGCGATCTCTTTGATCGAATCTTATCTTTACGAACATCCGATGACATTAAATAAAATAAACGAACTTACACTGCTATATATTTATGCCAACTTAATGTTTAAGTACGGAAAGCTAAAAAAAGCATTTAATATTTATTCAGATCTTGAGCAGATCTCAGTAAAAAAGACAGTCGGCAATAACTTACTTACTGTATTAACTGATAAGTTGGAAGTTATGTCAAATATGAGAAAATCTGTCAATAAAGTTGATAATGAATTTGATAAAGCGATCACTCTGGGAAAACGTTTTAAAGATTACCTTGCTCTTTTCAGGTTATACACAAAATATATAAACTTTTTGTTGTCATCTGGAAGGTGGAGAGATGTAGAAATAAATATAATATTTGCTCTGAATCTGATACATAAAATATCGAATAAAGATGAGATCAAAAGATTTATATGCACTGTTGCATATTACCATTACATTATAAAAGACCCGAATGGATATTTTGTCATAGTCAAACAGATCGCACGTTTAAATCCGCACATTGAAAATTCTACAACGATTTCCAAGCTGTTAAAACATGCTTCTATGCTGTTCTCTCTTTATTCCGATGATACAATGAAGGAATTATTTGAAGAATATAAAAATGTTACTAATCGCAGGATCAGAACTTTGTTCCTTATAAAATATTTTAACATGATCATGAACAACGGTTCAAAAGAAAAGCTAGAGTTACTTGCTGAGAGGATCTCAGAATTGAAATACTACTTTATTGATCATCCATCATGCTATGAGTATATTACAGTAATAGAGCATCTGCTGCAGGAAGATTATGTTAGAGCAATGAAAATAACTGTTAAACTAGGTAAAGAAAATTACGGCAAAGGTTATGTTTTTGACAGTTACCTGCCTATATTGTCATCATATTTCTATTTCAAAAATAAATCATTGTACAGGAATGCGGAATTTTTTGAGGAAAAACTAAACAAATTAACCGCGAAATTACTATTAAGCATGTCATTTGATAAAAGAGAAAATTTTCAAAATAAATACTGGATCTTCTAGGATTTTACAGGATTTTACTTTTTAAATTAGGAGGTATTTCTTATGAGTAAGTTCAAGAAAAAATTGGAAAAATATCATATTACAAATATTCTGGATAATTCCGAAGAATACCAATATTTGAGCAATCAAAAATCATTTTCATGTGACGGTAGTCTGGGTTGGAAACCGAGAACAGACGTATTTGAAAATAACAAAGAACTTGTCATTATTATGGAGTTGTCATACGTTGAGCCCGAAAATGTTGAAATAGAGTATAATGAAGAGTTTATTATTATTCGTGGATATAGGAATGAGGCTAAATTTTTGCCAAAAAGTCATTTCTATAAGATGGAAATAGATTTTGGTCCTTTTGAAAGAATTATAAACCTTCCTTTTAAAATAGATTATAACTGTCTGGAAAAGATCTACGAAAAAGGATTTTTCATTATTAAAATAAAAAAAATGTAGTATCCGGAGAAATTTATGGCAAATACATCGAATATCAGAAATAAAAAAATGTTCTCAATTACCGAAGAGTTACCAATTATTCCTTTGATGAATATGGTAGTTTTTCCTAATGTGATAATGCCTTTGGTAGTAAATGATAACAATTTAATAAAATTGATAAATGATAGTTTGAGCTCAAATAAAATGGTTGGAATATTTGCGAATCAACCAGACGATGACGGGGGATATAAAAATAAAGAAATATACAGCATTGGAACTGCTGTTATTATACTCAAAATGTTTAGAAGTGATAATGATTCGTCAGCAAGATTATTGGTCCAGGGACTGTCACGGATCGAGTTAAAGAAGGTATTGCAGGAAGAACCGTATATTATCGCAAAAATAAGAGAACTTCCTGAAAAGCAATCCAAAGGTTTGAAACTTACAGCTCTTCTCAGAACAGTTACTGACACATTTATAGAGATCATAGATCTAAGTCACAATCTTCCAGATGAGTTAAAAATTGCGTTATCTACTATAAAAAGTCCATCGAAAATATCTGATTTCATAGCCTCCAATTTGAATATGAACATACAAAAAAGGCAGAGTATCCTTGAAGAGGTAAATGTAGAGAATAGGCTGATATTGTTATCAACTTACCTCAATAAAGAACTGAAACTACTAAAACTTACATCCAAGATCCAGGAGGATGTGGAAGAGGAGCTGGAGAAAGATCAGAGAGATTATTACTTACGTGAGCAGTTGAGAGCTATAAAAAGAGAGCTTGGGGAGACTGATGATGAGGCCCAGGAACTGGAAGAACTCCAGAAAAAGTTAATAAGTAAAAAATTGCCTAAAATCGCTATGGCAGCTGCAAAAAGGGAATTGAAAAGATTAAATAGAATGCCTACAGCATCAAGTGAATATACAGTTGCCCGAACCTATCTGGACTGGCTTATTGATCTTCCGTGGAATGATGAAGTGAAAAATAAGATAGATATTGTAAAAGCCAAGAAAATACTGGATCAGGATCACTATGGGCTGAACGAGATCAAAGAGCGAATTTTAGAGTATATGGCAGTTAGACAACTTACAGATGATACTAAGGGTAGTATATTATGTCTTACAGGACCACCGGGAACAGGTAAAACCTCTATCGGTAAATCAATTGCAAAAGCTATGGGTAGAAAATTTGTTAGAGCGTCTCTGGGAGGAGTAAGGGACGAAGCTGAAATTAGAGGCCATAGAAGAACTTATATTGGTTCTATGCCGGGAATTATAATAAAGCATTTAAGGCAGGTGGGTGTAAAAAATCCTGTTATGATGCTTGATGAGATAGACAAACTGGGAGCAAGTAATCAGGGAGATCCTGCTTCAGCTCTCCTGGAGGCTTTGGATCCAGAACAGAATAATAATTTTACCGATCATTATCTTGATGTGCCGTTCGATCTTTCCAGAGTAATGTTCATTATGACAGCAAATTATCCGGAATATATACCCGATCCATTACTGGACAGAATGGAAATGATAGAGTTCCCGAGTTATATAATTCAAGAGAAACTGGCGATCGCTAAGAATTACATAATAAAACGTCAAATCAAGCAGAATGGTCTAAACAGTAAAGATATTACGTTTACAAATAAAGCGATTGAGTTCATTGTACAGAACTATACAAGAGAAGCAGGAGTAAGAAGACTTGAGCAAAGAATAGAAAAGATCTGCAGAAAAGTGGCGATGGTCAAAGCCAGGGGAGAAAAAACAGCTATAAAAATAGGTGTTGAGAAAGTGAAAGAATATTTGGGGAACAAATATATTATTCCTGAAATGGCCAACAGAAAGAACGAGATCGGTATTTGTACCGGTCTGGCATGGTCACCTTCAGGAGGATCGATACTGTTCATTGAAGCAAATTTAATGAAGGGATCAGACAGGGTGAAAATAACCGGTCAGCTAGGCGAAGTGATGAGAGAATCTGCAGAAATAGCTATAAGTTATATGAAGGCAAATGCAGATAAATTAGGAATAGATCTGGAAAAATATGAAAAATACGACCTTCATATTCACGTTCCTGACGGTGCAACTCCGAAAGACGGGCCTTCTGCAGGTCTGGCTATTACAACCGCAATTATATCATTATTCACAAAAATACCTATCAGAAAAGATTTTGCTATGACAGGTGAGATCTCTCTTCATGGAAAAGCGATGGAGATAGGTGGTTTAAGAGAGAAGATAATCGCTGCAGAAAAAGCAGGGATAAAAAATATTATTATCCCGAAGGATAATTCAAAAGATATTTCAGATATACCAGAAGAGGTTATTAAAAATCTTGTGATCCACAGAGTGGAGCATATAAGCGAAGTTCTGGAATTATGTTTAACAAAGAAGATAAAAGCTTAGGAGAACTAAATTTAGCGAAAGAAAAATATTAAATATTTTACTTGCTAAAAAATATATTTTTCGGTTTTTTTCTTACTCATTTGAAAATGAATGAAAAATGGAGATACACATGCGATCATTTATCGTAATATTTTTTATACTTTCAATTTTTTCCCTATACGCAGAATCTGATCCTTGTGCAGATATTAAAAAAGCATATGACAAAAAGATCGAAGAATGGAAAGAAATTGAGACTGAGATGAAAAATGATGAAACTTCGAAAAAGAGATATGAGGAACTTTTACCTGAATATAATAAGAAGTGGGAAGAAGCACAGAAATTGAAAGGAGATCTTAAGCAATGTGATGAAGAATCAAAAAATGTGCATAAAGCTTTCTATAATAAAGGTATAAATCTGAAAAAAGAGAAAAAATACGAAGAGGCTCTGGAGCAGTTTAAAAAAGCATTGGAAGTGGAAAAAGATTTTGAAGATGCTTTCAATCAGATATGTTTAGTATATATTGAACTGGGTCAATTTTCAAATTTTGAAAAAGAAGTTGAAAAAATTAAAGATAAAGACACAAAAGGAAAGCTTTATCATGCTGCGGGAAAAAAAGTTTTACATTCAAAACCCGATATAGCCATCAAATATTATAAAGAAATGGCCAATTACTACAAACCTGATAAGGCTTATTATTTGATTGCAGGGATCTATGTTACAAAAAAAGATGATCCTAAAACCGCTATCACATACTACAAAAAAGCAATGAAGTTAGATCCTAAAGATCACAAGATATTCAATGCTCTCGGTGCTACAATAGTTGAATTATCAGGAAAAACTACAAATAAAGTCGAAAAAGATAATCTTTTGGAAGAAGCAGCATCAATATTACTTCAGGGTGTCAAGTTAGGTAAAAAAGGATATACTAAATATTATGAAATTTGTATCAGACTGGCTCAAATATACAACATTCAGGGTAAAGCAACAAGTGCTCTGACTTATGCAGACATGGCAATAAGCAACAATAAAGATAAAAAATATAGTTTAGCACATCTGGAAAAAGGTATTGCCCTGATAAAAATGAAGCAGTACTCACAAGCAAAAAAAATGTTATTGATAGCTCAGGAAGATTTTCAAACTAAGAATGCTGTTAAATACTGGCTTGATGAAATAGCTAAAAGAACAAAAAAATAGTTTGATTAAGACGGGTGATCGGGTTTTTAATATAAAAATAATATCATTGATTTTTTTACGATCTTAGTTATATTATTATAGATTGAACTTTAACTAACTACATACCTTAAACTTTAAGGGGATATTATGAAGAATCTTCTGTTAATTACTTTTGTTGCATTGATACTTTTCGGTTGTGTTTCGAACCGTAGAGAATTGATCAGAAAAGAGGGAAGAGAAATGGCTGAAAAGGACATTACTCATGAAGAATATATGGTTGATGAGAACGGGAAAGAGTTTTATTCAGAGAAAGTAGAACCTCATTATGCTAAATTTCGCTGGATAAAGAATAGAAAAGCTCCGGTTTACAAAGATCAAAGTAAATTTGCCGATCCTGTAACTTATATTTATTCCCGTGAATTTGTTGAGATAGTTGATGGCAAACTTGGTCTTGAGCTTACTAGAATAAGAGTTTATAATAAGGAAAGGGGGTATATTGAAGGTTATACAAAAAATAAGTTCTTATTTTCCGTAGATTACTATAGTGAACCTTATGAGCTAACAGAAATGGAGATCTTAAGACGTAAAGAGATCGCCGAAAAGAAACGTATGAGAGAAGATGAAAGAGAAAGAAAGTTACTTGAGATACAGAAAGAGAAAGAATATAACCAAGCGCTTACTTTAGCAAGAGATGATGCTAAGATCGTTATGAAGATGAATTACAATGAACTGATTGCTTACTTTAAAGGTATTTATACAGAGGATGCTATTTACACTCAGAATGCAAAGAATACTCTTAAGTTTTCCGGTAAAGATATCTCAATATATGTTACAATGGTAGAAGGTCAGGTTTCGGCTATTCATGCTGTTCATAACAGGGATGGATTTTCTATTGAACAGGCTAATGTGCTTCTTCTTGAATTGCTTGGAGAGATATTTTACTCTGTAGAGGATGTTGAGAACATTAACAAATACATTCTAAAGAAATACGGTGTTTTTGAAAGAAGTGAATATCCGATGAGCATTAAATTCGATAATAGTAAAACTAATCCTATTATTGAATTGACCATAGGAAATTTCTCAGGGATTGAAAAATAATCTGTATAGTAATGCTGAACTAGAAAACGCATCTATATGATGCGTTTTTTTATAAAACTGAAGTTATAAAATGGCTAAGAATAAAAAAACTAAAATACCTGATAATACTTTAGCAAGAAACAAAAAGGCTTTTCATGATTATGAAATACTGGAAACTCATGAGGCAGGAATGGTTCTTGCCGGGAGTGAGGTTAAGTCCATAAAGCAGGGTCGTATATCGTTAAAAGAAAGTTATTGTAAGTTTATTGACAACGAGCTTTACGTTATCGGAATGCATATTTCTGAATTTAAGAATGCAAGTATTTATCAGCATGATATCACAAGAAATAGAAAGCTTCTTATGCATAAAAGAGAACTTATAAAATTAGGTGTTAAGTTACAGAATACAGGTCTTACGGTTATTCCATTAAAAGTTTATAAGAAGAAACATTTGATCAAGATAGAGATCGGTTTATGTAAGGGTAAAAGGGAATACGAGAAAAGACAGACTATCAAGGACAGGGAGAATAAGATCGAACTGGACAGGGTGATGAAATCTTTTAATAAATAAAAAAAGGCGAGATAATTCTCGCCTTTTTACTTTGATCAAGATAAAGCTATTTACCTCTACGTACTTCTTTAATTCTTGCAGATTTACCTCTTCTCTGACGGAAGTAGAAAATTCTAGATCTTCTTACTTTACCTTCTTTTACTCTAACGATCTTATCGATCTGCGGAGAGTTGAGCGGGATAATTCTTTCAACACCAATACCATTAGAAATTTTTCTAATGGTGAAGGTCTTACCAACTCCTGTTCCTCTAACCTGGATAACAGTTCCGGTAAAAATCTGAACTCTTTCTTTGTTACCCTCTACGATCTTCATATGAACATCCAGAGTATCACCTGAGTGAAATTCCGGTATGTCCTTACGGATCTGGTTTAGGTTTAGAGTATTAATGAAATCCATTATAATACCTCTTTTTATTTTTTATTTAATTTTTTCAACAATTCCGGTCTATACTTTTCAGTTATTTCAATTGAATCGTTATATCTCCACTCATCGATCTTCTTATGGTTTCCAGAAGTAAGTACTTCAGGGACTTTTAATCCCATAAAATCATACGGTCTGGTGTAATAGGAGCAATCTAACAATCCGTTCTCAAATGAATCGGACAAAGCCGAATCAAGATCGGAAATAACACCCGGTATCAATCTGCAGACGGAATCAACGATAATTGCTGCAGGAAGTTCACCTCCTGTAAGGATGTAATCTCCCACTGATAACTTCATGTCGATAAAGTTATCTATTCTTGCATCTATACCTTTGTAATGTCCACATATTATGATCAAATGTCTGTAATCCAGGAATTTATGAGCTTTTTCCTGATCGTATATTTCACCGGCAGGAGTGGTCAATATTACAAATGAATCCTCTTGTCTGAGCTCTGTTATGGCCTGATGAAATGGTTCTATCTTCATTATCATTCCGGGACCTCCACCATAAGGTGTGTCATCCACAGTATGATGCTTATCCTCTGTCCATTTTCTGAGGTCGTGAACCGTTATTTCGATCAGACCTTTTTCCTTTCCGATCTTCAGGATCGAATGGTCAAGAAAACCTTCGAACATATCGGGATGAGCTGAAATGATATCAATCTTCATCCGGCAGCATTCCATTTATTAAAGACACTGTGATCTTTCTTTTTTCTATGTCAATCTCCTTGACGAACTGCGATATTGCAGGCACAAGGAGTTCTTTCCCTTTATAATCAACTACATAAATATCATTTGAAGACATTTCCAGTATATTGACCAGTTTGCCCAGTTCTTCCCCCATGCTTGAAAATACGGTACACTCCTTGAGATCATCGTGGTAATAATAATCTTTAGGAAGATCAGCTTTTTCATCCTTATGAATAGTGATCCTGTATCCCATCATTTCATTAGCTTTTTCTATAGAATCCACACCTTCAAGTTTTACGGTTATCTTCTTACTGCCTACAACGACATTTTGTACTTTTAATGTCATCGGAGAATCATTCTCTTTGGTCAGGAAGAATTCATCCATACCCATGAACCTGTCGGGAAAAGTTGTTAATGGTACTATTGTCAATGAGCCGTCTATCTTAGTTGTCTTTCCAATGATCCCAATAAATATATAGTCATCGGGATTCAGCATTATTCAGCAGCTGGAGTTTCTTCAGTTTTTTCTTCTTCCACAACTGTTTCTTCTACAACTTCCTTTTTTGCTTCTGCTGACTGTTTAGCTTCCGCTTCCGCTTTTTTTGCCTCTTCAGCAGCAGCTTTATCAGCTTCGACTTTTGCTTTTTTAGCTTCTTCGCCTGCAGTTTTTTCAGCTTCTATCTTAGCTTTTGCTTTTTTAGATAATTTTGTAACTTTCTTAGCTGCTTTTTCTCTTTTTTCTTTCTCTAGCAACCAGTTGTTATAAGCTTCTTCAACCTCAGCATCAGTGAATTTTCTGATAGGGTTGCCGTTCTCGTCTTTTACAGCAACATACTTCACAGTTTTTTTACCGTTCAACCCAGTTTTTTCAACTTTTTCTGTTTTGTGTCTTTTGACCATGTCATACTTAAGCATTATACCTTCTTTGCTCAGAATGTTCTTTACAGTTTCAGACGGTTGAGCTCCGATCAAAAGCCATTTCATGATATTTTCGGTATCAATAACCAGTCTTTTTGCCTCTCCAGTTGCGATCGGATCATAATATCCAAGTCTTTCTAAAAAAGCACCATCTCTTCTCTTTCTGGAATCGATTGCGACTATTCTGTAGAAAGGTCTTTTCTTTCTACCAAGTCTTGTGAGTCTCAGTTTAACCAATTTTACCTCCGGTTAGTTAATTTTTGTAATTTAAATATCTCGGGAACCAGTCCGAAATACTCATTACAAGTTTATTCGGGATAGACCTCTATCCCCTTCTCTATTTGAAAGGTCTGTTTTGCGGCATTCCTTTACCGAACATTCCTTTCGCCAATTTATCAAATCCTATTTTTCTTATATGTCTCATCATCCCGTTCATCTGCTGAAACTGGGTCATGAGCTGATTGATCTCCTGAACACTTCTACCACAGCCTTTAGCTATTCTTAGTTTTCTTGACCCGTTAAGCAAAGAAGGTCTGTTCCGTTCTTTCTTTGTCATCGAGTATATGATAGCCTCGATCTTTGTGAAAGCTTTTTCATCTATGTCAATTTGATCTAATTTACTGCCTATTCCCGGCATCATTTTAAGCATGGATTTTATTGAACCCATTCTCTTGATCTGCTTGATCTGAGATAAAAAATCCTCGAAAGTGAAATCTTCTTTTTGAAGTTTCTTTGCAAGTCTCTCAGCTTCTTTCTCATCCATGTTCTCCTGAGCCCTTTCAACCAGAGTGAGAACATCACCCATTCCAAGGATCCTCTGAGCAAGCCTGTCAGGATGGAACATTTCAAGTTCATCAAGTTTTTCACCGACACCTACAAATTTTATAGGTTTGCCGGTTATTTCTCTGATAGATAAAGCTGCACCGCCTCTGGAGTCTCCATCCATCTTTGTTAGGATAACTCCGTCAAAGTTCAACTGATCATTAAATTCTTTTGCAGTTGTCACTGCGTCCTGTCCGATCATACTGTCAGCAACGAAAAGAATCTCAGTTGGATTTACCGTGTTCTTAAGATCAATTAACTCCTGCATCATCTGCTCATCTATGTGCAATCTTCCGGCTGTATCAAGAAGTATAACGTTGTTTTTATTCTCTTTTGCAAAGTTCAAAGCATTCTGAGCGATAATACTTACGTTCTTAGAATCTTCACTGTAAACAGGTATACCAAGTTGTTTTCCAAGAGTTTTTAACTGATCGATTGCAGCGGGTCTATATACATCGGCAGCTACCATCAAAGGTGATTTTTTATATCTTTTTCTCAGAAAAGTCGCGATTTTAGCACAATGGGTCGTTTTACCTGATCCCTGAAGACCTACAAGCATTATGATAGTTGGATTTCCGGTGAATTTAACTTCTGATACTTCACCACCTAGAACTGTAACAAGTTCATCATGAATAAATTTAATGATCTGCTGTCCCGGAGTTATCTTGTCATAGACCTTTTCACCGACAACTTTGTCTTTGACCCTGCGGATGAAGTCTTTTACCACAACATAATTAACATCTGCTTCAAGTAATGCAATACGTACCTCTCTCAAAGATTCTTTTATGTTATCTTCCGAGAGTCGGTGCTGTCCTTTCAGCTTTTTAAATATGTTCTCGAGCTTACCGCTCAGTTCATCGAACATGATTTTTCCGTTTTATTGTGCCTGCTCTTATACATATATTATACAAGAGTTGCGAATATAACGCAATTTGAGTGAATAAGCAACTTAAAAAATGATTTTGTTTTGCTAAAAAGGGTTGCCATACTCAGTAAGATTTATAGCATTGCTTTTATTCGTAAACCCATTTATATTATAAACCCTAATAACTAATGTTATGTTAATTGATATAAACGGAGGTATATAATGGGTAACCCATTACTAAGCAACGAACAATTTGCTCACTATGATCAAATTAAAGCGGAACATTTCGTTCCTGCAACAGAAGAGATCATAAAAATTGCGAGACAGGAGACGAAAGAACTTATAGCACTTCAAGGTGAAAGGACTTTTGATAATACAATGATACCTGCTATGGAAACTGATGAGAAAATGAGCAAGGTGATTTCTCCTATGTCTCAGTTATACAGCACTATGACATCACCAGAGATAAATGCAGAATTCCAGAAAGCAATGCAGATGCTTACAGAGTACAGTAATGAAATGTCAATGGACCCTGAAAATTATAAAATGTTCAAGGATTATGCTTTGACAGATGAGGCTAAAGCTTTAACCGGTGAGAAGAAAAGACATCTTGATAATACTATGAAAGGTTTTATTCTTTCAGGTGCTGAACTGAATGATGCATACAAGGCTAAACTTAAAGAAATTAATTTAAAATTGAATAAACTTTCTCTTCAGTTCTCTAACAATGTCGTAAATTCAACTTTTAATCTTGTGATCAAAGACGAAAAAGACCTGGCAGGATTACCTGAAGATGCAATTACCGGAGCAAAAGAAAAAGCGAAAGCGCTAAAGATAGATGAAGGTGACGAGAACACATGGGTATTTAATCTTGATATGCCATCATTCTTGCCGTTCATGAAGTTTGCGGACAGCCTGGAATTGAAAGAAAAATTATGGCGTGCTTATTACTCAAGAGCTATTGAGGGAGATCTTGATAACAGACCTTTGATCACAGAAATACTTCAGTTAAGGAAAGAAAAAGCACAAGTACTTGGTTTTGATACTTATGCCGTTCTTTCACTTGAGAGAAAAATGGCAGAATCACCTGAAATCGTGATGAACTTTCTAGATAACATAGCCATTAAGACCGAAGAAGTAGCACTTGAAGAGTTTAATGAGATAAAAGCACTTAAAGAGGAAACTTTAGGCGAAAAATTCGATACATTGATGCCCTGGGAGCTTAGTTACTGGTCAAATAAACTGAAAGAGAAAAAATATTCTTTCAATGAAAATGAAGTTAGTGAGTATTTTGCGGCAGATGATACTCTTGAAGCTTTCTACAACATTGCAAATAAACTTTACGGTATAAGTTTTGAAAAAGTGAACGATATCCCCGTATGGCATAAAGATGTAACAACCTATAAATTGATAGATGAGAACAACGAGCTGAGAGCTTATGTTTATATAGATCTTTATCCTAGGACCGGATTGAAAAGACCAGGTGCCTGGATGAGCGGTATGGTCTCAGGTAAAAATTACAACGGTAAAAAAACTATACCTCAAGTTGGTGTTCACTGTAACTTTACTCCTCCTGTCGGTGATAAACCAGGACTTCTAAGATACGATGAAGTTACTACTTTATTCCATGAGTTCGGACATGCGCTTCACGGTGCACTTTCAAAAACTCAATTATCTGCAACTTCAGGAACTCATGTTAAATGGGATGTTGTAGAGCTACCATCTTCATTCCATGAAAATTTTGTAACCAATAAAGAAGGTTTGAAATTAATCGCTAAGCACTATAGAACCGGTGAAACAATGCCTAACGAATTGATGGACAGACTTTTAAAAGCCAATGATTTTATGAGAGCTACAAATGCTAGAAGACAGATCACATTCGGTATGTTCGATATGACATTGCACCACACTGCTAGCATGAAAGATGAAATGCCTTCAGCACATGAAATATCAAAAGAAATGTCGATAAAATATAATAACACTCCGTTCATAGAAGACTCTTATTTTGAAGCAGGTTTCAGCCATATCTTCGCTGGCGGATATGCAGCAGGTTATTACAGCTATATGTGGGCAAACATACTGGATGCCGACGCATTTTCATTATTCGAAGAGCAGGATACGATCCTTGATAGAGAGAGCGGAAAGAAATTCATGGAAAATATTCTCGAAAAGGGGGACAGTGAAGACATGAACGTATTATTCGAAAGATTCAGAGGAAGACCTGTCAGTGATAAATCACTTCTTAAAAGATTAGGTATCAGCTAGAAAAGTGAGAAAAATAAAAGGGTTTAATTTAGTTGAACTGATAGTTGCCAGTGTTATTTTAGCAGTACTGGCTTCTGTCGGTATTTTAAGTTATCGCTATTTTATAAAACGGTCAGTGATATCAGTTTTAGAAAATGCAGTGATGGTCAATGCCCAGCTTGTTCAGGCTCATTATGATATAAATGGATACTGGGTTACGGATCTTCCCGGAGAAGATCCAAATGATCCTGGAAATTTAACAACTAACGAGGAACTTGAAGCACTTGGACTGGCACCCAGAAATTTATCGGATGAATTCATAATGAGAATTTTTGAACTTGAAGGATATCCAAACATAATTGCAAGGGAAAAGATCGGTAAAAATAAGTACGGAATAGAAGTATCGTATCACTTTAAAACAAAAAAACTTAAAGTTGAATACAAGTAAATTATGGAATATAAAGAGATCAAAGAAAATATAATCAGAACGATAGATGACAATTTGTCTCCTTTTGCTACTAAAAACGCGGATGCAGTAAGAAAAATATCAAGTAAAGATGAAATCAGACTTCCATTTTCGATCGACAGGGACAGGATCATTTACAGTGGTGCCTACAGAAGAAGTGCAGGAAAAACACAGGTATATTATTTTTCTTCACTTACTGATGAGCAGATAACCAACAGGATCGTTCATACACAATATGTATCTCAAATAGCCAGGACGATAGGAAGAGCTTTATCTCTGAACCTTGATCTGATCGAGGCTGCTGCTCTGGGTCATGATCTTGGGCACACACCTTTCGGGCATGATGGTGAGGTCTTTCTCAGCAATGAATGTGAGAAGCATGGAATAGGGAAATTCCATCATAACATTCATAGTTTATACATCGTTGACAAGTTTTCCTACAAGGGAAAAGGAATGAATCTGACCCTTCAAACCAGAGATGCTATCGTATCTCACGATGGTGAGATACATCAAAACAGGCTTGAACCTCATACAGATAAAACAGAAGAAGATATCGAAAAATATGTTCAGTCCATGAAAGACAACAAATATGTAAAAACCTCACCAATGACAATGGAAGGCTGTGTGATCAGATTATCCGATACAATAGCTTATATTGGTACAGATATTGAGGATGCGATACATTTGAATCTGATAAAAAGGAACGAAATACCTAAGGAAATATCAGATATACTTGGTAATAATAACGGTAAAATAATTGGTACACTTGTCAAAGATATCACCATGAACAGCTATGGGAAACCGGTAATTGAATTTTCATCTGAGATCGGAAATGCACTGAAAGAACTTAAAGCATTCAATTATGATAAAATATACAGAAATGAAAAATTGAAAAGGGAAAGAAGGAAGATCGAAAAAGGATTTGAGGTATTATTCGAAACTTATCTTGAGGATATTGCGACAGAGAATAAAGATTCAGATGTATTTAAACATTTTCTGAACAGTAAGAATATTGAGTATAAAGAAAGTACTTCCGATGCTGAGAAAGTAAGAGATTTTATTGCAAGTATGACAGACAGATATTTTAAATATCAACTTGAAAAGATCACTATACCGATGGTAAAACTAATTCTATAGGAAATAAAATGGACTCAATAATCAATGCAGCTGGTTCGGTCGTAAATTCAGGTAATCCAATTATTTTGACAGTATTGCTTGTGCTTGGTCTATTCATCCTGATCAAGGGTGGAGATCTGCTGATAAACGGAGCGGAAGCGGTATCAATTTCCTATAATATCGATCCATTTGTGATCGGGCTGACTGTTGTTGCATTCGGAACTTCCTTACCTGAGTTTTTTGTAAGCTTCATAGCAAATATTAATGATAGTCCCGGGATCGGACTGGGAAATGTCGTAGGAAGTAATATTGCAAATATAGCTTTGGTTTTAGGTATAGCTGCAACAATAACAGTTATCACGGTTAAAAAAGAGACTCTATTTAAAGACCTTCCTATCATTTTTATTATTACAGTAATTTTTTACGTCTTGATGTTAGATGGTGAAATTACAAGATCAGACGGTATTTTTCTTACGATCCTCTTCGTGGGATATTTAGCATATATTTGGATAGATGCCAAAAGAAAAAAGAAAAATCTGCTTGATGATGAAATTCCTGATATTTTGAACAGAAAGAAAAATATTCTTCTGATATTTTTCGGGATCACTGGTTTGTATTTAGGTTCTGAATGGACTATCAGAGGAGCATCCGGATTAGCTAAACTGATGGGTGTAAGTGAATTGGCAATAGGTCTAACAATAGTTGCTGTTGGAACATCTTTACCTGAACTTGTAGCTACTCTTCAGGCAGTCAGAAAAGGGAATCACAACATAGGAGTTGGGAATATCATAGGTTCGAATGCATTTAACCTTCTTTTTGTTATAGGAATTAATTCAATGATAAAACCTTTCCCTGTTGATGATTCTTCTATTGTGATATGGGGACCGGTCATGTTGTTCATTACCGCTATTTTATTTATTTTCAGTTTTAGAAAATTCTCTCTGTCACGTTTTTCGGGGATACTTTTACTGGCTATGTATGTTGTTTATGCAGTGTTCAGTTTTATTATTAAATAGGTTTCTTCCAGATACAAAAAATATGGTTTAAACTGGAATATTTTGTCATTATTTTACACAGAATTTTGAGCCTTTTTTATTTGCATAATTAAAAAGAGATTTTAAATTATAAAGTGAATGCAATTAAAATATAAGGAATCATCATGGTATTCGGATATATGCCACCAGGTGGAAGCAACAATGATAACACACCTCTTGGAAAAACTGGAGTTTCTCAGAATGATCTTCAAAATCTGATCGACAGGTTTGAAAAGTTAAAACTTGTCAACATGGCAATGTGGACATTCTTGAAGGAAAAACTCGGAGTCAGCGAGGATGAGCTGATAGAAAGGTATAAAGAGATAGATTTGATCGATGGTAATGCTGACGGTAAACTTAAATTAAATATTAAAAAATGCAGCAGATGCGGTAAGACAATGAACCCTAAGTTTGAAAAATGTCTTTATTGCGGTACGATTGTGAGTTATGGTTCGATATTTGAAGCGATATAAGTTTTATGGATACTCGGATTAAGTCCGAGTATGACAAATTAGAAGTGATTTCAGATCCTTTGGATATTGAAAAAGTCTATACTTTCAGAACCTCAGACAGATTCTTTTTTGAATACTTTTCAAAATTAGATACTATCATATCACGGATATCGTTGTGTATCTCTTTCAACTGATCTTTATTCATCTCATGAATATTTACTTCTTTGCTTAGAATGATCATAACGTCAGTGGTTAGTCCCTTTTTGACATTCTCAACGATATTCTCAGAACCGATTATTGTTACTGGTAATAAAGGAACTCCGGCCATCAGTGGCAGCTTGAAACTTCCTTTTTTGAAAGGTAGTATCTCTCTTCTTCTGGTACCTTCGGGAAAAATTATTATATTCTGTCCGTTCTTTATTTTTTCAGCACCTTCCTGAAATGAGATCAGTGCTTTTCTCGCACTTGAACGATCAATAAAAATACATCCCAATATCTTCATCCATGTTGCGAATAAAGGTATCCTTCCCAGTTCTTTCTTTGCTATAAAAGATGGTGAAAGTCCGGTATATGCAAAAAGCAAAGGTATATCGAAGTGTGCCTGATGATTTGAAATGATGACAACAGGATGATCCGGTAGATTTTCAGTACCGATTATTTTAACATTGGTCTTACTCCAGCGAATAACCTTGATACCCCAGTTCTTTGCGATCTTATGGGCGTAAGAATTGATGTATTTATAGTTTTTGAATAGTTTTAGAAAAAATACGTATGGAAGTAAAAAAAAGTGTAGGATCGTGAAAGATATTACTTTTATCTTTAAAATTATAAGCATTTATCAGTTCGGTCTTTGTATAAAATTAACTGAGTATCTTTTCAAGGAGTTCATTGAATACATCAAGATCAAAAGGTTTTGCAAGGAATCCTTCAGCTTTTTCAACATCCTGCTTTACCTTTTCAATACCATAACCCGTCATGAAGACAATAGGCATATCAGGGAATTTTGACTTAATATGTTTTGATAACTCGATACCACCCATTTTAGGCATGTTGATATCAGTAATAACGAGATCGAATTTTCTGTCATTCTCACTATCTTTAATAATTTCCCAAGCCACAGCACCATCCTGAGCAGTAACGACATCATAATCGAACATATCCAAAAAATCTGACAATAGATCTCTCATGATCATTTCATCATCAACTACCAGAATATATTTTTTATCACTCATAATCTCACATTAACTTTACTTAAACTTGCCTTCAAGTTACGAATATACTTAAAAAAAGTAAAAAATAAAAGGAATTTCAATTTTTAATAGAAGTTATTCTTAAATGTTCATGAATATTCTATTTTTCTGTTGAGACTATGACCCAGTCGATATCAACACTGGTATATGGATTATCAATTTTTGTTGAAGATTCCAACTGGATCATGAAATTGTCTAAAACAAGGTCTGTTTCAAAGAATTTATCAAATGAACGTCCTGCATATCCAAGTGAAAATAAAGTTTTGTCCTTTTGCACACTTATTTTGATATGAATTGGTGTTGATAAGGGAGTAACTTTTCTGTAAATGTAACTTTCATCATTTGAGAGGATCTTTTCAGAAATGACAAGACTTTTTATTCCCTCGTTATCATAGAACATCAGCTCACAATAATTATTCTCTGAGGTTATGAGTTTAATTCTGCCATCAGCATTAAAAGGGATATTGTCAACTTTAACCACAATTTCAGAACCGTTCCGGACTTTGTGTCTAAGTCTGGCACGAACAATATTATTTCTAAATTTGGAAAATAATTTCAGCTTGCCATCGCCTACTATCACATGGTCATTCGGAGTAAAGATAATAACATCATTATCAGTCATATTCCCTTTATCAAACTGATAGATTCTCAGGTCGTTACCGGTTATGTTCACCTGTGATAAAGCAATACTTGCCAAAAACAAAAGTGAAGATACAATAATAGTTTTCAAAATTACTCCCATTCAATCGTTCCCGGAGGTTTAGAGCTGATATCATAAACAACTCTGTTCACTCCACGAACTTCATTAATTATTCTTGTGGATACTTTAGCAAGGAAATTATGCTCGAAAGGATACCAGTCTGCAGTCATAAAATCTATTGTTCTGACTGCCCTTAAGGCTATAACATTGTCATAAGTTCTTACATCACCCATAACTCCAACTGTTTTCACCGGTAAAAACACTGCAAATGCCTGTCCGATCTCGTTATATATCCCTGCTTTTTCTATTTCATTTATAAATATATCATCTGCTTTTCTTAAGATATCACACTTTTCTTTAGTTACTTCTCCAAGTATCCTTACTCCAAGGCCAGGTCCGGGGAAAGGATGTCTGTCGATCATATGTTCATGAAGTCCAAGAGCTTTTCCTAATCGTCTTACCTCATCCTTGAAGAGATCTCTAAGAGGTTCAACAACTTTTAATTTCATATCTTCAGGTAATCCGCCAACATTGTGATGTGATTTTATAGTATCGGAAGGTCCGCCTTTTGCGCTTACTGATTCAATCACATCCGGATAGATAGTTCCCTGAGCCAGAAATTCCACTGCATGGCCTTCTTTCTCCAGGATAGTATCTATTTCATCATGAAACACATCAATGAATACTTTTCCAATTATCTTTCTCTTTCTTTCAGGATCCTCAACACCTTTCAGCTCTGATAAGAATCTTTCAGCTGCATCAACAACAATTAGATTAAGTCCAATTTTTTCTTTAAATTTATCAACGACCTTATTTCTTTCATCGAGTCTGAGAAGTCCGTTATCAACGAAAATATTTATAAGATTATTACCCACAGCTTTTTTCAAAAGTAGAGCTGCAACTGCAGAGTCAACACCTCCTGAGAAACCCAGTATGATCTTTTTGTTACCGACTTCAGATCTAATTTTTTCAATACTTTCCTCAATAAAAGATGCAGGTGTCCAGTCTCCGGAACATCCGCATATGTTCTTTACGAAATCATCTAAGAATATTGATCCGTTCTCGGTATGTTCAACTTCTGGATGGAATTGTACACCATATATGTTTCTTTCGGTGTTCTTTATAACAGCGAAAGGAGTATTGTCACTATGAGCGAGAACGTCAAAACCTTCTGCCAATGTTACGACTTTATCTCCATGACTCATCCAGACTTTCCATGGATCAGAAATATTATTTACAACTTTATTAAAAATGCTATCATCAATATCAATATTGACTTCAGCGAAACCGAATTCCTGTTCATCACTTCTCTCTACCTTTCCGCCGAGTTTTTTTGTAATAAGCTGCATTCCGTAGCAAATACCAAGGATAGGTACGCCGAGTTGAAAAATCTCATCTGGAACATCGGGAGAATTTAGGGCATAAACTGAATTGGGGCCACCGGAAAAGATAATACCTTTCGGATCAAATTCCTTTATCTCCTCGATAGAAGTGTAATAAGGTTTAAGTTCGCAATAAACACTATTCTCCCTTATTCTTCTTGCGATCAATTGATTATATTGACTACCAAAATCTAAAATTAAAATTTTATCGTGATTCATACCCAGCCTCCATTGCCTATGTTTTTGAATAGTCCAAAGATAACTATTTATTTTATATATGCAAGTGGATTTTTAAAAGATGTAAAAAACTATTTTAAATCATTTAATTTCTGATATTTTTTGAGTATCTTACCTGATCAGTAATCAATAATAACTTAAGGATGCTATATGTTTTTCCGATTGAAATTATTTACATCAATTGTAATCTTATTATTTCTTGCAAGCTGTTCAAAAACTGAAGATAAAAAAAACACGGAAATAGTAAAAAAAGATACAACACCCGAAAAAGTTTCAGACAGTCTTGATCACATAGATCGGCATGATCATAAAGAAGGTGAATTATGTATTGATCCGGTAGCAAGTAAAGTAGCTTCTTTTTCCATGGAGGGAAAATATCAGGAAGCTATTGACGTTCTAGTCGCAGCAAAAGATGTTCCGGGATATCAGTGGGACAAAGAAAAGATATACGAGTCAATGGTATATTTATATGACCGGACAAAGCAGTATGAAAAAAATCTGGATGTGTGGAGAGACGGGCATAGTAAAGGGATAGTCTTTAAAATGGATAAGACTAAAAAACATTTTGAGCCGTATTTATTACTTGAAGGTTTTGATGATATCTATGAAAAAGATCTCGAGATGCAGAAATCAATAGAAGAAGATAAATTGAAATAACAGGAGTATAAGATGAAAAAAACATTGGCATTCTTAGCAGTAATAATGTTCACTACCTTAATGTTTGCGGTTGGTGAAGGTGGCAAGGAAACAAATCAGGGACAGTTCAAACCAGAGGGCCATGTATGTTACAAAAGTATTATAATGCAGGTAAATGCTTTTGCAAAACAGGAAAAATATGAAGACGCTATGAAACTGTTGGTAGAAGCTAAAGAAAACCCGAACTATGCAGGACATGTTGAGCATATTTATACTTCAATGGCATTCATTAATGACAAAATAAAGAAGTATGAGGATAATATCAGGGTATGGAATGAAGGTCTTGACAAAGGTGTTACTTTTCCGATCAATCCTGAAAAGGAGGAGTACAGGCCTTATTTGAAATTAAAAGGTTTTGATGAAGTTGCAAAAAAGAATGCTGAGTATGTTAAGAAAGGTGTGAAGGCTAAAGCTGATTGTGACAATCATGAGGAAGGGAAGAAAGTTGAAGTGAAATAGGATTTCTTTTTAAGATAAAATGTAGGAGGGACGATTACTTTTCGTCCCTTTTTATATACGTCATTCTGAACTAGATTCAGAATCTTATTTTTTCAATAGTTTTTCAGCTTCTTCGAGCATTTCGTTAACGGTTTTCTTGCCGATTACTTTCACTTTGCTTCTAAACCCTTTCTTCTTCACCACATGATCACCGGGTTCAACTCTGATCATTACCTTATAATGTGTATCTATATACCGGTCAATGATACTACCATCTTCAGTTTCAATAACAAGATGCTCATAGTCTGAGGAATCAAAAATAAATGAATCGAACCATTTTTTTTGGATATCAATTACTTTTCCTTCATAGGGATAATACTGATCATAAGTATAAGCTGATACCTGTACAAAGAATGAAAGGAATATAAAAGTTGCGGCAAAAATCAATAAAAAACCGAAAGGACTTTTGAATTTTACAAAAAATCTTGTTTCAGCAGAAGTTTTCGTCACAGATATGTTCATGTCGGGTCCCATATCATTAAATTATAATGAAATAGCTGAAAAATCAACAGTCATTCTTATCAAAAAAATAGAAAATAGGCAATAGTTGTATTAGGCACAAAACCACACTATGTAGTGTCGATTTTATGATCATACCACAACATATAGTGTTTTTTTTTGAAAAAGTCTTGACAAACATTTTAAAAGTTCCGTATATTGCAATTCAATCCACGAAACATAATAAAACAGTGATGATCTTCTCTGTTTTACACAACGACCTGGATATTAAAACCCCATATCAAGAATTTATTTTGCAAAAAAATCCATCTTGGTATGAAAAATGAAGTATTTAAAAAATTGATATAAAATTTAGACCCGGGAGAGACGATAATGCCCAAGAAAAGCACTAATAAGACAGTGAGATCAGCTGTGAAAAATGATGACTACAAGAGATTTCCAGATATTGAATTCTCGGAAAATTCACTTGTTATTTTGAAAAAAAGATACCTGATAAAGGATCTTGACACAAGAGAACCGATAGAAGAACCTAGAGATCTATTCATAAGAGTTGCAAAAGCGATCGCAGCCGGAAGTAAGATAGCATCACCAAAAATGACAACAGCAGAATTATTGAAGACAGAAGAAAAATTCTACAAGCTGATGGCGAGAAAAGATTTTTTTCCTAACTCACCCACTTTAATGAATGCCGGAAGGGAATTACCAAATTTAAGTGCATGTTTCGTGTTACCTGTGGAAGATTCTATGAACGATATTTTTACGACAGTTAGAGATGCGGCCTTGATCCATAAATCAGGTGGTGGAACGGGCTTTGACTTCAGTAATCTTAGACCAACAGGATCAAATGTTCAGACCACAGCCGGAACTGCAAGTGGCCCGATCAGTTTCATGACAGTATTCAATGCTGCAACAGAGACTATTAAGCAGGGTGGTGTAAGAAGAGGTGCAAACATGGGTATACTTCGAGTTGACCATCCTGAGATAATGAGTTTTATAAGTTGCAAGGAAGACACTTCCAAACTTACAAATTTCAATATTTCCGTTGCTATCACAGATGAATTCATGAAAGCATACAAAGAAGGGACAGATTATACACTGTATCACAAAGAAAAACCAATGGGTACAAAATGTGCAAAGGAAGTAATGGATGCAATTGTACATCATGCATGGTCAACAGGTGAACCGGGTATTGTATTTGTTGATAAAGTAAATGCAAAGAACACTATACCCGGTGTTGGAAAAATCGCTGCAACAAATCCTTGTGGTGAGCAACCGCTATTACCATACGGAAGCTGTAATCTGGGATCAATAAATGTAAGTAATTTCTTCATTAAAGAGAAGAGATCCATTGACTGGGATAGATTGAAGGATGTTATATCTGATTCGGTACTTTTCCTTGACAATGTTATAGAAGTGGGAAAATATCCTATTGAAAAGATCCATGAAATTGCAAAAGCGAACAGAAATATCGGTCTTGGAGTGATGGGTTTTGCGGACCTGTTGTATAAAATGGAGATTCCTTATAACAGTGATCAGGGTGTTACTTTAGGAAAAAAGCTGATGGCTTTCATTCATACAAATGCACAGGAAGCATCAAAAAAACTTGCTGAGGAAAGAGGATCATTCCCGAATATTGATAAATCAATATATGATCATCCTATGAGAAATTCAAATGTTACAACTGTTGCTCCGACAGGAACGATAGGTATGCTTGCAGAAGCTTCAGGCGGTATCGAACCTAATTTCGCGTTAGTATATGTCAAGCAGGTCATGGATGACAATAAATTACTATATGTAAATCCGATACTGAAAGAAGCATTGGTCGAAAGAGGGATCTACTCTGATGAGCTAATGGAGAAAATATCGGAAGTTGGCAGACTGGAAAATATTGATGAAATACCTGAAGATCTTAAAAAAATATTTGTTACTTCTCAGGAAATATCACCTTACTACCATGTTGCAATGCAATCCGGATTCCAGGAATATGTTGACAGTTCGATAAGCAAAACAGTTAATTTTGATAATACAGCTACAGAGGAAGATATAAAAGAGGCTTATCTTCAGGCATATGATTCAGCATGTAAGGGAATAACAGTTTACAGAGACGGATGCCGTCCGTTCCAGGTATTGAATACCGGTAAGAAAACAAATGAGGACAGAAAAGCTGAAGCTGAAGAAGCCAGTCATAAGCCTATGGGAAGACCTGACATCATGGAAGGTAAAACCTACAAGGTTAACACTGGTGAAGGTGCTATGTATGTGACTGTAAACACTAATGAAGGCAGACCTTTCGAAGTTTTTGCATCGATCGGGAAAGCAGGTGGTAATGCTGCCGCAATGAGTGAAGCGATAAGCCGGATGGTGTCATTGGCATTAAGATCAGGGGTTGATATAAATGTGATCGAAAAGCAACTTATTGGCATAAGTGGACCTGCACCTGTTTGGCATAACGGAGAAAAGATACTTTCTATGCCGGACGGAATCGGTAAAGTTCTCAAGAGGTATTATACAGTGAAAGCTGAAACTCCTAAGAGTGAAGAACCTAAGAAATCGGCTGTGAAAGGTGGGGCTGTCTGTCCAAAATGTAATGGATCTATGGTCATGCAGGAAGGATGTATGACTTGTCACGGATGCGGTTATTCTAAATGTTCTTAAACTTTGAACTTCTTCGTTAAAATTCATTTAGCTCGGCAACTTAGGATAAATAAATAAAAAGGGATAACTTGATTTATCCCTTTTTTCTTGGGCTCTAAATAGACATGGTATCCACCAGCAGTACCGCAACCGACATAAAATATAACCATTTTTCACATGACTATCCAATTTTTC
>JAFGVM010000097.1 GCA_016937995.1 Candidatus Delongbacteria bacterium | reverse complement strand
TGAAGAAGAACCGTGTATTATCTCTGATATCAAACTGTACCAGAACTATCCGAACCCGTTCAATAATGAAACTGTGATTTCATTTTCCTTAAAAGGAACCGCTGAAATTGAATTGATTGTCTATAATTCAAAAGGCGAGCAGGTTGATTCAATGATAAAGCGGAAAATGAGCAAGGGTGTACATAGTATGAGTTATTGTGCATCAAAACTCAACTCGGGTGTTTATTATTATCAGCTTAAGGTAGATGGAATTACGAAAGATATAAAGAAAATGCTATTCTTGAAGTAAATAGGCAGAAAATAATAAGACAGGAGGTAAATGGAAGAAAACAGACCACAGATTCAACCGTGAGCGCTACCTGACAAGTAACTTACGGAAAACAATGACCGGTTACTGCCTTTACCTCCTATATACAAATATAAGAGGTAAAAGTCGGTAACTCAACAGAAAACGTAATGAAAGGAGAAACAAAATGTTGAAGAAACTGACAACTCTGTTAATTATCGCATCATCATTTTTGACGATGCTGAATGCCGCAGAAAAATATGCGGTTCTGATCACCGGAGATTACGCAGCCAAAGACATCCCTGAAGAAGCTTTGTGGCAAACCAACAGTACGGATAAAAGCTTACCTATGCAGGAATTCTGGAATGACACTTATCTGATGTGGGAGATGCTGATCGAAAGAGGTTACAAGGATGAAAATATCCATGTCCTTTTTGCAGACGGTCAGGATTTCTATATTGATAATGTGTGGGTTGATGGAAGGTACAGGCCTGTACATGCAGGTTTTTCTGATACTTATACTATCACAAAGGGTGATGCTAGTGCTGCAACAATTACTAATGTTGAAAATGTCGCGTTGGAGCTTCAGGGTAAACTTACGGAAGATGACTTTCTTTTTGTATGGACATTCGATCACGGCAGTTACTATTCCTCTAGCGGTTCGGAATTATGTCTGCTTGACGGCGATATGACCGATAGGCACTTCGCAGATTATTTCAATCCTATTATTGCCAATAAAAAAGTTTATTGGATGCAGCAGTGTTTTTCAGGAGGATTTGCCGATGATCTGCAGGCAGATAATACATTTTTCGTTTCAGCCGTTGGGATGTGGCCTGCTACTAGAGCTGATGATCTGACTAACACATATGCTGAAATTCCGGGTAGAGAAAACGAATGGATAAATGGAAACCAATACATGCACGGTGAATTTAATTTCCATATGTATTCAGCTACAACAGGTCTTTCGCCGGCAGGTAATGAAATATATTATAGTGATTATAATGATATTATTTTCTCAGATGCTGATTCTAACGAAGATGGAATAGTAACTGTTTCTGAAGCTTCAATTTGGGAAAAATATTACGAATCTGAAGAAGACGCACCAGTTAAAAGAGATACTGGAAATATTGGTTACCATACAACTTTGAAATATCCGACAATATTGATTGATGGATTATGGGAATATGCTTACGACTTCTACCTTAACACTGAGCTGAAAGGAATAGTTGGAGTACCAGGTCAAATTTGGCTATGGTCAACTCCTGTTGTTGAAATACAGCCAAATTCAACTTTATTGATTGATGAAGTAGGAATTCTTAGAAATTTTAATGAAGAAGGTTTCATCGTAAATGAAAATACTAAAATCATTGGATTAGGTAGTGATAAAAGAGATATAATCACAAGTGTTGCTACTTCGACATTTAATGACTGTATTTTTGAAAATATTAATCTTGTTGCAGATACTTTTGACGATCTTCCTGAGAATTACGGGATAATTGAACTTTCAGGTAATAATATTTTTTCCAACTCAAATATACATGTTGAAGGTTATTCTCAATTGGTTCTAGAAAATGATGCAACATTAAATTTGACATCAGACTTAACACTTAATATGGATCAATTATCAATTTTAAAAATGAGAGATGGTTCTACATTGAATGTTCAGGATATCCCAAATTATTCTATGACTCCAAATACAAAAATCAACGTTTATGGTAATGCCATAATAAATGGTGATTTTTCAACTTCTGAATATTGTTTAATAGATATTGGCATAAACTCGACATTGAGAATCCAAAACTCTAATTTTACACTAAACGAGCTTTCAAAAATCAAATTAGAACAAGGTGCTGAATTAATAGTTGATGAAGGATCTGTTTGTAATTTTCCAGCAGGATCAGATATTGCGGTAGGAGTTGGATCGAAAATAACAGTTAATGGTACTCTAAACTCTAACGGAACAATTGACCATATTTCTAATATCGCAGATGATGAAGATGCTAAAGGAACTACTTGGCAAGGAATCAAGGCAGGTGTAGGTAGTGTAATAAATTTAACTTACACAAATGTCAGTAATGCAGAAACAGCTTTGAGTGGAACACCAGTTAATTGTAATATAATGTATTCTACTTTCACAGAGTGTGATAATGGTGTAGAGTTGATAAATTGTAATGATTATAACATTTTCAACAATACTTTAATTGGAATCGGTGCTGGTAACGGAGTATCGCTTACTTCGTCCTATGGATATATAATGGATAATAGTATTCAAGATTATGTCAATGGTATCGAAATTATTTTAGGATTACCTCTTATTAAGGGCAACACAATACAAAATAATTTTGAATATGGATTACATATTACCGGATATAATGCGTATCCTCAATTAATTACGAATTCTCCAGTAGGTAAAAATAATGATATTATCAATAATGGACTTGGTCAAATATTCCTTAAATATTCTGCAAGTGCTTATTTAGAGAATGGTAGAAACAACATCTACTCAGATATCATTGATGGATTCCCGGTTGTTCCTTGCATCGTAGGAGAGAGCCACTTAGTTTCCAAAGTAGAATTACCGAATAGAGTAGATATACCGGCAACAAATAACTATTGGGGTAATTTTAGAGTTAACGAAGATTTCTTCAATCTTTACGAAAGATATAGAATATTCTATGATCCTTATGCAACAGAAGAATTTACTAATGAAGTCCAAAATCCAATACCTGGTAATCAAATAAGTTTTGATGAAAGAATGTTGTCTCAAGCAGTAAAATTTGAAATTGATGGTAAACTAGACCAAGCAATTAAGAAACTTGAGGTTGTAATTGACAAGAATGCTGATTTAGTTGATAGTTTACAATCCCAAGAATATATTCTTGCATTAGCGAAACTTCCAAGTCTCTATGCAAAACAAGAGATGGAACTTGAACCTTTAGTAAAGATTTATGACTCAAAGATTGATTCAGATGATGAAACAATCAATAAGAAGTTCTACAAAGAGATGAAAGTTACTACAAAAATCAAAGCCAAGAAATATGATGAAGCAATCGCATTGGCTGAAGAAATGAAATCAGAAGCTACATCAGAAGGTGAAATCATCCTAGCAGAAATTGATATTGCTATTGCTAATATGATGAAAGATGCTGAAAGTAAGAACAGAAGTAAAACAGATCACTCTGCAACTATAAGTGATTTACTTGTAAAGTTGAATGGAGAAGAAGAAACTAGTGAGAAAACTGATATAATAAGTACTGCTTTACCTTCTGAATTTACTTTATATCAAAATTATCCGAATCCTTTCAACCCAACTACTGAGATCAGCTATGCTCTTTCACAGGATGCAAATGTGAGTATCAAAGTTTATAGCTCAAACGGTAGTGCAGTTGCTGAACTTGTGAATGCTTCACAAAGTGTAGGACAACATAGTGTAAAATTTGATGCAAGTAAGTTATCAAATGGTATTTTCTATTATTCTTTATTTGCAAATGGAAGAGTAGTAAGTACGAAGAAGATGCTGTTGCTGAAATAGTGACATATGTCCCCTCACGAAGTGTTATATTACAAATATAAGGCTAAAATGGAGGGGAAATGTCAAACAGGAAAACAGAGT
>JAFGVM010000096.1 GCA_016937995.1 Candidatus Delongbacteria bacterium | reverse complement strand
CTTCTGACTTCTGACTTCTGACTTCTGACTTCTGACTTCTGACTTCTGACTTCTGACTTCTGACTTCTGACTTCTGACTTCTGACTTAAATATACCAATCGCAGTCTTTATAAACAATAATCCAATAGTTGTATTATTGTAAAAAAAACTAAACTGACGGTTGAATTTAGTACAAATCAAATCACTATGATCATTCTTTAACGCAACGGACAGCCAGTCCGCAATTTTTATCATAGCTGTATTTGGAGACAGTACTATTGTAGTCATAAATAATTCTTGATCACCCTTCATTAAGAGTATTTTCAGTGCTTGTCCACAAAGTTGCCTGTGATCCCGCACCGGAAAATTTACCGGCAGCAAATCTTGATCCGCTTGGAAGAACAGTGAACCCGGTCTCATTAGTAACATTATCAGCATTTTTGAGCCAGTTGTTTTTTCCAGCTTCTTTTAATTTTGCACCGGGTATATCACCCAGTCCCTTGGAAAGAGCATCCCAATCCTGGTCAAAAGCAACACGCCATCCTTTAGGAGCGAGACCTCTTTTATCATTAACAGCATACCAATTATAAAGCTTTCCATACAGAGGACCATTTTCTGAACTGTTCAAATAATAACACCAGGCAGGTTTTCCTTTTTTTCCGGCTTTTATCCACTCCTCATCTGATTTTGCTTCAAGGATCGGGTCTCCATTACGAAAACGGCTAACATTTAAATTTGACCCTGCCCATGATTGTAAACCTATTTTTACGATCTTATAGATATTTCCATCAATATCAGCGAACTCATTGTCAGGTAATTGGTCAGAACCGCTAAAAGATATTCCTGCGATCTCAGACATTGGTATACTGATAATAGTGTTATCTTTCTTCTTAATTTTCATAACTTCTTGAGAATAAGTAGTTTGAATTTGAACTGATAGCAAAAATACAGCGATAAGAGGAATTGATATAAAACTTGATTTTGGTTTCATGATCTTCTCCAGTATGATATTAGTATAGTAATGGTAAAAATGAATATTAATAAAGAAAGAATTTATAACATAGAGAAATTTTAAGAAAATGCAATAAGTGCAGTTTTTAAATAACCGAATGTATTCTGGAGATATAGGCTTAGATCACTCTCAGTTTTAACCTTTGATATTTATATTTAACATATTAATAGTAAAAACATAAAAATTATAAATTGCAATAATGTGTAATTTTGAACATATTAAATAAATAATACAGGAGTATAAAATGACTGAAGAAATCAAAAATATAGAAGATATAATTGAAGTTATAGATGAAAGACCTGAGAAAAATACTTCAAAATACTGGGCATTTGCAGTAGTTTGTGTCGTAGCTATATTGACCACAGGATATATTCTGTACAAATTCAGTATGGGTTTTCACGATACTTTCAATAATGTATTCAGACCAAATGTTTATAATACAGAGATCATTTTGAATACAATAGGTCAATTAAAGCAGGAATCAAAGATAGTGGTCATGACAGCAGAATTGACTGTAGAAATCGAAAGATCATCCTCAAAAATACTATGGGACTGGTATCATTTAGGTACTACAACTGTCGAAATGAAAGTTCCAGGTAATAAAGTTCAGTATTATATACCTGCAGATTCTCTCAGTTCAAATAGTATCAGATGGGATATAGAGAAACAGGAACTTGTTCTTGATCTTCCTGATGTAATACTGGATGAGGACATTGTGGAAGTTCAGAGTGATCCAAATAAGATCATGGTCAAAAAAGAGATCGGATGGGCAAGATTTGATGCTTATTCAGGTAAAGCTATGGAGGATCAGATCAGGGGAGAGCTCAGAAGCAAAGTTATCGAGGCAGGCAAGCATGAGCTGCTGCTTGAGAAAGCTAAAGCTAATGCTGAAAAGGTAGTTAAAGATCTTTTTGACAGATTGAAGAAAGAAAAAGACGCTGGAATTTTTGTTTAAAAAGAGTTAACAATTACCAATTGTAGGGGACGATTTCTTATCGTCCCCTCTTTTAAAAAAAAGGAACTATTATGGATAAGAAACGAATAATTGTTAAAAGTTCTAAGAAACCGAGATCATTATTTGGTGTGTTTTTAGCTATAATCGGGATTCTTTTTAGTTTGGTTTATATTATTAACCCTACAGCTGGGATTTTTGAGATATTGCCGGATAATATACCTTTTTTCGGTAATATTGATGAGGCTGGGGTTACTTATTTTTTGTTTATGTGTTTAAGGTATTTGGGATTGGATCTGATCCCGTTTAAGAAAAAATAATATTCTGTCATTCTCGGACTTGATCCGGGAATCCAAGAGTATTATAATTCGTTTTATTTAGAAAGAGTACATGATCTTTACTTTTTCCCATTGCAGCAAAAAGTAACAAAAAGTGCTAGGCAGTTCAAGTTTTAACCTCTTAGTGATCAGTACTTTATAGCAGTATCGCAGGTTTCTCCATCCTGTTGAACTGCCGATGATGGATGGAGAGGATAATTTGGAAAGATCCTTATCAATCTGGAAAGTTTCGCACAATTCTTCGCATTCTCTTAAATCTGACTTCTAAAATCTAAAATCTAAAATTACACAAAGACAACCTTTTCCCTTCTCCTCAGTCAAAGAATTAAAATTACAGGAGAAAAATATGAAAAAATATTTATTCGTTTTAATGGCATTACTAATTGCTTTGACATCGTGCTCAAATAACAGCACGTACAAAGTGGAAACAGTTGATGGAGTAAAGAATTTCACCAATAATGGCACACCTTCAATACCGGATTTTGATCCCGGTTTAAAACTCAAAATAAAAATATCAGGCACTGAAAGCGATGATGATCCGGAAGAAAGAGTATTTTCAAAAGTGTCAGATATTGTTGTAGATTCGAAAGGGAGCATTTATATAGCTGACAGTCACTCTTCTACTATTAAAAAGTTTGATAGGGCGGGTAAATATATTAAAACTTTTGGAAGATTAGGCAATGGTCCCGGAGAATATGGAATGCTTGGAGATATGAGTATTTTCAATGATACGATCGTTGTTTTTGATCAGGCTGCAATTAAACGTGTTAAGTTTGATACTGATGGTGAATTTTTAGGATTTAAGCACTTTCAACAGGATGCGAAACCTATGTTCTTAGAACAGATAAACAAAGAAAGAAATCTAGGTCTTAAAATGGCACCAAAGATGATCGATGGTATTGTATATTTTACTGTAGAAGTACAGATGTATGATTCAAAGTATAATGAGATCTTTTCTTTGGATAAAAGAAGTATGGAAATAGATACAAATAATCCACAGGTTAATCCGACAGATATATTTACTCCGGTGACTTTTTCAGATAATAATATTTTCACTGCAGAAGTTGATGAGAATCTTTTCAAATATAAAGTATATGGTCTTTCGGGAAAACTTGAACAGACTGTTAAAATGAGTTATAAAAAATCAGAAGTCTCTAAAGACAGAATAGAAATATTCAAAGGGGCTGTGATCAATAGTGATGGGAAGAAAGAAAACGATCTTAAAAGAGCATATAATAAAGCTATTGAAGATATCTATTGCGATAAATTCGGTCGTGTGTGGGTTAAGAAAGCCAAGACTGACGAAAGTGTCGCAGGTGGTTATACAGAATTCAGCATTTTCAAAGATGGTGTTTATTTAAATAGTTATAAATTCAAAGGTAATATTGTGTACAATGAAATTTTAATTATGAAAGATATTTTCTATTTTGTTGGAGATAAATTATATGTTGCAATGGATGAGGATGGAGAGGTTTATGTGAATGTTTATGATTATAATTAACAATGAATAATTAATAATTGATAATGTAGGGGACGATTTCCATTAGTCCCCTTTTTTTATGTTTTTTTACGTTACTTTCCTTGATGATCCCGATTGATCGGGACCAAAATCAAGACGATCCATGTTTTTACCCCTTAGTTATCAGTACTTTATAGCAGTGTCGTAGGTTTCCCCGTGATGATGGATCGTCGGTTTTTCACGGGGAATATAATTTGTAAGTTCCTTATCTGTCTGGGAAAGTGATTCAAAAGATGCAACCCACAACCCACCACCTCTGTGCCTCCGTGAGAGATTAATTGTTTTAATCCCTTTTTATTACAGTTCATCGGATTTATATTATATTCAATCAAAAGATTAGTATATTATCTCATATAGAAATATTTTGCAGGAGAAATTATGAGTAAGGAAAAATTAAAGGAACTTTATCAGCAGAGGAATTATGATGAGCAGCAGATCGAACAGGCCCTCAGAGATATTGAAAAACTGGAAAAATACCTACAGGAAATAAATAAAGATACAGTTTCAGCAGAGGTCAGTGATATCAAAAAATATGTGAAAATGCTTATAGAGCAGGGTGATAATTCTATTGATAATATTCTTGCAATAGCGAGATATTTCTATCTTCTGAAAAAGAATGATATCTATATTTATTTTACTACCATTCTCGGTGGTGTTGGTGTAATTGAAAACATTAAAAAGAGAGCTATAAAGGTAGTTGGTGAGAATACTTCTGAAAAAATATTCGGAGATCTTCCAGATATTCCGCTTGGATCACCTCTATCCGCATATCCTGAATTCACCAAAGATCTTATGAACAGGCTTACCAAAGTACTTCCTGAGGATAAATACCAAAAAGTTCTTATAGGAAATAACCATAATATTCCGAAGGAAGCTTTTGCAAAAGAGCATGAAAATTATAAAAAAGCATCGGATCTAGATACTTTTCTCAAAGAACTTCATGATCGTAAGGTGGCTGAATTGCAGTATCACTGTGATAACGATATAGTCTGGTTCGAGCAGAGGATCACTCAGGAAGTAGTTGATTATGTGAAAGCTGACCAGGAAATACTTTCAGCTGTAAGAGATGGAAATAAATTGTATGTTACTAAGATCCCTTATGATATAGAAAATTATCTGAATGCCAGAACTCCAGAAGAAAGAAAATATTATGCCTGTCACTGTCAGTTCGTCAGAGATTCTCTGTTAAAAGGAAACAATGAAGTAAATGAGAACTGGTGTTATTGCAGTGCCGGATTTACAAAGAACGCATTTGATAATATGCTCGGTATGGATCTTGAGATCAAACTATTGGAATCCCCACTTAAAGGAGATGATCGCTGTAGATTTGAATTAAAGTTGGAGAGCTAACCGTCATTCTGAACTTGATTCAGAATCTTAATACGTTTTATTATAATTTTTTTTACGTTACTTTCCTTGATGATCCCGATTGATCGGGACCAAAATCAAGACGATCCAAGTTCTTGCCCCTAAGTGACTGCTGGTTTATAGCAGTGTCGCAGGTTTCCCCGTGATGTGGATCGTCGGTTTCACGGGGAGAATAAATTGTATAGATCCTTGACAGTCTGGGAAAGTAAGTCAAAAGATTATTTTTTTAAACTTTTGGATAAAATATCGTAGCTGTCAACTGTCAACTTATAAAATCTAAATTCTAATTTTCAAGATATCATCCCAGCTGGTGGTATATCTCGGAGATACGAATTCTCTTCTCATTGACCATTTTTGGTTGATGCCTGAGCTGGCTGTAAAAAGAGTATTCCGTCCCCATTTTTTATTTACAGCATCCATAGTAATATCAATATCAGCACTGAATTTTTCAGGAGTGAAAAGGCTGTATTGAATAGCATTATTGGGAACAATACCGTCAAGCATGATACCTGCTTTCTTATATTTATAGCCATCCTTATATATTCTTTCCAGCAGGTTAAGAGCATATTCTGTCAACTCTATTGTCGAAGAGGTAGGGTAGGGGGTTTTATATGTTATTCCATTGTTATACTGAGGTTCATCTTTAAAACGGTTCGTGTTGATAAATACTGTTACCGCAGATGCCGCAGTTTTCTGTTTTCTTAGTTTCTGAGCACCAATGGAAATATACGAAGATACGGCCTCTTTCAAGCCAATGAGAGTTTCAATAGGTTTACCGAAAGAACGGGAGCTTACGATCCCTTTGTTCGTAGCTGGAACAGAGTCAAGAGGAATGCAGGAAATACCTCTGAGTTCCCAGACCGTTCTCATACCGGTCACTCCTCCGAGATTTCTCTGTATCCATCCGTCTGAGGTGTATTTAAGATCTTTGGCAGTGATGATATTCTGCCTTTCAAGTTTCATGGAAAGTTTTCTGCCGACACCCCAGATACTGCTGACTTTTACCATTGCCAGATACTTATCAATGTCTTTTTCAGATGACAGATCAAGAACACCGTTGAATCTATCAAGTTTTTTAGCGATATGATTAGCCAGTTTTGCCAGTGTCTTTGTTTTACCGATGCCTACTGATACCGGTATTCCGGTTGACCATTTTACCTTTTTTCTTATTGTATTTCCATACTCGGCAAGATCAATATTCATGCCTGTAAGATCAAGGAAGCTTTCATCAATAGAGTAGATTTCTGTCTCAGGAGAGAACTCTGAAAGTATGTTCATTACTCTGTGGCTGATATCACCGTACATTGAATAGTTCGATGAAAAAACGGAAAGATTTTTTCTTATTTCAGGATCTATCTTAAAATATGGCTCACCTCTGGTAACACCTAGTTCTTTTGCTTCCTTTGTTAAAGCGACAACACAGCCGTCATTGTTGGAAAGAATGGCCACAGGTTTATCTCTCAGGTCAGGTCTGAAAATCCTTTCACAGGATGCATAAAAACTGTTGCAGTCGATCAATGCAAATATTTTATCATGTTCTTTTTTCATTTTATCTCTCACACTTCGGTAGGCTCAGTGCATTTTTCCCCGCAGGTTGAAACCTGTGGTTATTGGGGTTATATCCCGTTGGGATAATTTTTTAAGTTCTAATTTCTGACTTTTAATATAAATAACTCATAAGGTCAAATAGTGACCTTTAAGTGATATTAGAGCAAAGAATTTTCATTTAATTTTTCAATACACTGGGGAGAATCATGCAGTAAAGAATTAACCCTGTCGGTAACTCTGAATATATCCAACTCAGTAGTATCGATCCTTTTTAAACAAATATTTTCAAGATCGGATACATCTGATCTTGAATTATTCAGCCACTTGATTTTATCATAGCCGGAAAGTATCAACGGCATTCTTTCATGGATATTTGAGAGTTGCCCGATAGAATTTACGGTCATAACTGAGCAGGAATACTCATTGGTCCTTCTATCCAGAATAAAAACACCTGCTAAAGAAAGAATGTCATTTTTTAAACTCTTTACAAAATAAGGTTGTTTATTATTCCATTCGAAAAATCCACTGACAGGTATGATACAACGGGTCTTATGAAAATGTTTGCCGAACCTGTCTTTTATAAATGTATCCGATCTTGTATTGAATACAAGATTATCCAGTTCACGGCCGTGAATACTGTTAATACCCCAATGTTGTTTTACAAACGAATTTTTATCTGATACCCCGATGATAGTATTAACTTCCATCCCAGGTGAAATATTAAATCTATTTGTAATATTTTCCCTGATATCTTCTAACTGAAACTCCTGCTTCAAAGCAGAGTCATCATATATTTGAGCAAATCTTCCACACATAATTTTCCTTTATTTATTCAGTTTATGTATCACCGCAGTTGCTACTCCCCAGACGGTGCCATTTGGGTAATTGCAACTACGTTTTTATTCTATGTATCACTGTTGTCGCAACACCCCATATTTCAAAATCCATCTCATCAGTGATAATAATAGGTTTATAGTTCGGGTTTTCCGCCAAAAGCTTTACGGTTTTTCCCTTCCAGTAAAGTCTCTTTACTGTGAATTCTCCATCAAGTATTGCTACTATTATAGTTCCATGCTTTGCTTCCAGTGATCTGTCAACAACAAGAATGTCTCCTGAATTTATGCCTGCATTTATCATGGACTCACCTTCTATCTCAACATAGAAAGTTGCAGATGGATTTTTTATAAGCAGTTCGTTCAGATCAAGTCCTCTGTCAATGTAATCATTGGCTGGGGAAGGGAATCCTGCAGAAAGTTTTTCAGTGTAAAGGGGCAGTACTACTTCAGAGTTAATCTCAGGCTTGTATATTCTTGAAATATTTCTAACGTTTTTTTTCATATTTTTAATATAAAAAAAATAAAGGTGGAATACCATATCATTTATCAGTTATGCAAAATAAATTTTGGATACTTTTTTCCTATTATGTCTTGACTTAAATGACAATAATCCTTATTATTATCAAGTAATATGCTGGAGAGAATCCTAAGTTACTTCCCTCCCAAATAAATATCCCACAATAAGGCTACAACCCCAATAAAAAGGTATTCGCTATGAGACAACCGGATGATTCTTATTTAAGTAATTTGGCAAAAAAGGTTTTTGACACAGAGATAGAAGCTTTAATAAAGGTGAAAAATAATCTTGATGACAACTTTGTGGAAGCAGTCAGCCTGATAATGTCAACTACAGGCAAAGTAGTTGTTACAGGTATGGGAAAATCAGGTATCATTGCAAAAAAAATAGCGGCAACATTAAGTTCTACAGGTACAATGGCGATCCATATGCATCCTGCAGAAGGATTGCATGGTGATCTTGGAATGGTGCAGAATGAAGATACAATGATAATGCTTGGAAAAAGCGGTGAATCAGATGAGCTGGTAGCAATGCTTCCTGTTCTGAAAAAAATAGGGTGTAAGATAATAGCTATTACAGGTAATGTTAACTCAACTCTTGCAAAAAATTCACATGTTGTTCTTAATACGGAAGTTGACAAAGAAGCCTGCAGTTTAAATCTGGCCCCTACCTCAAGTACAACTGCTGCATTGGTCATGGGTGATGCTCTTTCAACAGTTCTGTCAGATGTAAAGGAATTCAAAGAAGAAAATTTTGCTCTGTTCCATCCTGGTGGAACTCTGGGAAAAAGATTATTACTAAAAGTAGATGATTTTATACATCCTCTTGAAGAGGTAGCAGTATGTTCTGAGAAAGATGATTTCAGAGAAGTTATTATCAGAATGAACGATAAGAATCTTGGAGCATGCCTTATCATTGAGAAAAAGAAATTGAAAGGAATCATAACCAACGGTGATATTAAAAGAATATTGCTTAAACATACAAGTATAGAAGATCTGACTGCCGGTAAGATCATGACTTCAGATCCAAAGTCTATCAATCATGATATGCTGGCTTATGATGCCGTAAGGATAATAGAAAAAAGTGGAAGTTTTACGGTCATGCCGGTTATGAAAGACGGTAAACCTATTGGATTGATCAAGCTACATGATATACTAAACGCAGGATTATAAAATTAGAAGTTAGAAATTAGAATTCAGAAGTTTAAAATTATTCCAACTGGATATAACCCTAATAACCACAGGTTTCAACCTGTGGGAAAAGAATAAATGAGCAAAGAAAAGACAGATAATTTAACCCCGATGATGAAACAGTATATGGATATTAAGAATCAGAATCCGAACCATATACTTTTTTTTAGACTGGGCGACTTCTACGAAATGTTCTTCGATGATGCAAAGGTCGCAAGTAAGGTTCTTGATCTTACTTTAACGACCAGGGGAAAGCATATGGGAACATCAATACCGTTAGCGGGATTCCCTCATCATCAGCTTGATAATTATTTACCCAGGATAATCAAAGCCGGATACAGGGTCGCAGTATGTGACCAGACCGAAGATCCTAAATTTGCCCAGGGAATAGTCAAAAGAGATATTGTTGAAATAATCACTGCAGGAACTGCACTGTCTGAGAATATGATCGACAGTTCCGCCAATAATTACCTTATGTGTGCCTGGGAAGATGAAAAATCTAAAAGATATGGTTTTGCTGTTTCTGATATATCGACAGGAGAATTTTCAGCATCAAATATTTCATCGTTACATGAACTTGTCGAGATTATTGAAATATTTGATCCTTCAGAGATTTTGATATCACATGATGATGATTCAATTTTAAAAAATATCAACGAAAAAAAATATATGATAACACGACTTGAAGGGATGAATTTCATTCCTGAACTAAGCGTGGATAAACTTAAAGAATTTTATAAATTGAAAAGTTTGAGATCTTTGGGTTTTGAAGACAATGATCCTGCAATGATATCAGCGGGAGTTGTTCTATCATATCTGAAGGAAAATATAAGATCAGGTTTCTCACATCTGAATGTTTTGAAGAAATATGATAACGATAAATACTGCAGTATAGATTACAGGACAAGAAAAAACCTTGAGATCCTTGAACCTGTAAATTCAGATGGCGATAAAAGTGCTACTCTTTATGCTGTAATGAACTTTACAAAAACACCAATGGGATCAAGATTATTGAAGAAATGGTTGATCAACCCTTTAAAAGAGGGTGAAAAGATCAACAGCCGTCTTGAAATTACAAACTCACTTCTTAATGATAATTCAATAAACAGAGAGCTCGGTAAAATTCTAAATGAAATCGTGGATATTGAAAGACTTTCAGGTAAGATAAGTACTTACAAGATAACACCTGTAGAACTTTTAAAGCTGAAAGACTCTCTTGAAAAGATACCTGATGTTGCTGAGCTGCTGAGGCAGTTGAATTCAGTGTATGTGGATGATGCTATCTCAAAATTTGAGAATAATTCAGGCATTATAGAGATCATTGAGAGTTCTATCAGCGAGGATTGTTCTCTTACTATGAACGATGGTGGATTCATCAAAAAAGGATATTCAGCCCGGCTGGATGATCTGTATGACATTATCAATCACGGAAAAGAGAAGCTGCTGTTATTACAGCAGGAAGTCAAAGAGGAAATTGGTATTCCGAACGTAAAGGTCGGGTTCAACAAAGTTTTCGGATATTACTTCGAGGTAACGAAGAAATATGCTGATCAGATACCTGATAATTTTGTTAAAAAACAGACACTTGTAAACTCCGACAGATTTATCAATGAAAAGCTGAAAGAGTATGAGGAGAGCATACTTAATGCAGATGATAAAATATCCAGTCTGGAAAAGGAGCTGTTCGATGATATCAAGTTCAAACTTCTTGACTACATTTCTCAGATAAAGAATAATTCACATATAATCGCCAACCTAGATGTTCTGCATTCGTATGCTGTTGTTTCGCAAAAGTACGGTTTTACTAGACCGGTTTTTGTTGATACAGTAAGCATCAACATCAAGAATGGCAGGCATCCGGTAGTTGAAAGAATGATCGAAACAGGGAAAGAATATATCCCTAACGATCTCAATTTGACCGAAGAAGAGAATATTCACATAATAACCGGTCCGAATATGTCGGGTAAGTCAACGTATTTAAGGCAGACAGCTCTGATAGTTCTTCTCGCACAGGCTGGATGTTTTGTTCCTGCTGACCTCGCAGAGATAGGTATGGTGGATAAAATATTCACACGTGTGGGTGCTTCAGATAATCTGGCAGGTGGAGAAAGTACATTTCTTGTAGAGATGAATGAAACAGCAAATATTTTGAACAATGCTACTCAGAGAAGTTTAATAATTTTCGATGAAGTAGGAAGAGGTACAGCCACTTTTGACGGTCTCAGTCTGGCCTGGTCGATCATAGAGTATATTCATAATAACGCGAAATTATCATCCAGAACTTTATTCGCAACTCATTATCACGAGCTTACAGAGATTGACAGGATTTGTTCCAGAGTAAAAAATTACTCAGTCAGTGTTAAAGAGTATAAGGATGAGATCATCTTCATGAGAAAAATAATTGAAGGCGGAGCTGATCACAGTTACGGTATTTACGTAGCTCAGCTTGCAGGATTACCTCAAGAAATAATAGACAGAGCTAATATCATTTTAAAAAATCTTGAAGAGAATGAGTTAACTCCTGACGCAAAACCTAAACTGGCAAAGGATAAGGAAAAAATTATTGTTCTTGAACAGCCAAGTTTATTCAGTTCTGACAATGATGTTCTCAGAGAAAAATTAAATGAGATCGATATAAATAATTTAACACCGATAGAGGCGTTGAATAAATTGAAAGAAATTAAGGATATGTTATAAAAAGTCACACTGAGTTTGCCTGCTCCGATTTATCGGAGAAGTGTAAGACTTTTTTTTGGGTATGAGGTATGATGTATGATGTATGAGGTAT